>JBKPDW010000386.1:0-6526 GCA_046728115.1 Acidobacteriota bacterium
GGGAGCGGCGAGATGGGGTCTCGCGATCTGATTACCGCGGCAACGATGCCGTCTTTGCCTTCACCGCCGCCCACCGCGCCATGACCGGCCGCGCCTGCGCGCGGGCCGCCGCAGCCGCCGCCACCTGCGCGGCCGTCGGCGCGACCTCGGCCGCCTGCATGGCCATCGCCGCGGCTTGCAGCGCGTTGCTCACCGCTTCGAGCGACAGCGTCGCCGACTCGGCGCCTCGCCGGCGGAGCAGTCGCACGTTGCGCTGGAGTCCGGTCGGAGCGAGTGCCTCAAGCTCGCCTTTGATCGCATCCATCTCGACGCCGGATCGCGTATCGAGTTTCGCGGCCAGCGCGCGCGCGTCGTTGAACGCGCGGTGCGCGGTCACCGCCTCCCAGTACAGCCCGGTGCTCAGCGTGTTCAGCGTCGCGAGCGCCGCGGGGTCGATTCGCACGCGCGGATCGAGCCAGACCACAATTGGCTGCGTCTTCGTCGCGCCGTCCGCGGTGAGCCGCACGGTGTAGCGTCCCGGCGGTACCCACGGCACGTTGTAATTCGGATATGTGCGGCCGGGCACCGCTCCCGTCGCCTCCTCGTCGCCGGCGGGCACCAGATCGCCGGGTGAGACCGGATCGAACTTGAGATCCCAACTGAAGCGGTGCATCCCCGCTCTGGTCGAGATGATGAACTGCGGCGCGGGCCAGTAGAGCGGGAGGCCGCAATACGCGGCTGTCGGCGTCTTTTTGCAGACCTCGTCGTACGCGGCCATGTCCTTGCCCGGATCCGGATCGAAGATCGGCTCCGTGCTCGAGTACGTCCGCACCACTTTCCCGCTCACATCGAGGATTTCAAGCGTCACGGGACCGCTGGCGTCCTTCGCGAGGTAGTAGTCGATGAGCGCACCGGGTGGCGCGCTCTCGCCGGCAGGCAGCTCGGGCGGCCACGGCGTGGGCTCGTTGACGCCGAAGCGCACCCGCACGGCCGGTCCCGGCTTGAACAGGTATGGCTCGTTCTTCGCGAGCGCCGTCTTCGCCGCTGCGGCCTGACGGAGCGGCGTCACGTTGTCGAGAATCCAGAAGCCGCGCCCGTGCGTGCCGGCAATCAGATCGGCGCAGCGGCACTTCGCGTCGTCCTTGATCTGGAGATCGCGAATCGAGATGGCCGGCATGTTGTGGCGGAGCGACTGCCAGTGATCGCCGTCGTCGAGCGAGACCCACATCTGGGTATCGGTTCCGGCATACAAGAGTCCCGGCTGTCGAGGGTCTTCGCGGATCGTGTTGGAGACGGCATCGCCCGCAATGCCCGTGTTGATCTCCGTCCACGTCTTGCCGCCATTATGCGTGCGATAGAAATGCGGCGAGATTTCGTCGAGGCGCAGCGTGTTGGCGGCCGCGTAAGCGACGAGCGGATCGAAGTGTCCCGCTTCGATGTTGTAAATCCGCGTCCACGGCTTGATCGATGGGGGCGTCACGTTGTTCCACGTGACCCCGCCGTCGCGCGTCGCCTGGATGTTGCCGTCGTCGGTGCCTGCCCACAGAATGCCGATCGAGAGTGGACTGGGGCTGAGCGCGGTGATGCTGCCCATCGGCCCTGGCTTCACGGTGCTCGCGTACTTGCCTGCATTGGCCGGCACGGCCCAGGTCTGCCGGGTCAAATCGGGGGAGATTCTCGACCACGAGTGGCCGTGGTCGATGCTCTTCCACACCACATTGGACGCATAAAACAACGTGAGGCCATCCACCGGCGAGAAGTGAAGCGGCATCGTTCTCACGTTGCGGTTCATGGCGCCGCCGCCAGGCAGCGTGCTGGACGTGTCGGGCCCGACCTGCGTCGTCTGGCCCGTGCGCCGATCGTAGCGAGACACACCCGTCCGCTGACTGCCGAAGACCACGTCGGGATTCTTTGGATCGGGCGCCGCGATCCCGTACTCCTGGATGTTGGCGGGATGCCAGTCGTGGAACGTGATGCGCCCGTCATCCGATCGGCTTTGCACGCACGCGCTGCCCGAGTCCTGCTGCCCCGAGCAGACTCGATAGGGAAACGCGTTGTCGGTCGTGACGTGATACATCGCCGCGGTGTTCTGGTTGTACCAGTTGCTCCAGCTGCGTCCACGATTCGCGGAGACCACCGCGCCCTGATCGGAGACGGCGAGGATGATCTGCGTATCGTTCGGGTTAATCCAGATGCGCTGGTAGTCGTCGCCGCCGGGAGCGCCGCGCACGGCGCTCCACGTGAGCCCGCCATCGAGCGTTCGCCACATCACGGTCGATGCGGTGTAGACGACCTGCGGATCCTTGGGATCGACGGTCACGGTCGGCAGGTCGCCGCCGCCGATGCGCGCGAGCGGCCGCATGTCCTGCGTCAATCCGGCGGGCGCGCCCGGGCCCTGGATCGCCTGGAACCAATG
Source organism: Acidobacteriota bacterium (assembly GCA_046728115.1). GTDB lineage: Bacteria > Acidobacteriota > Vicinamibacteria > Vicinamibacterales > CAVVIG01 > CAVSWN01. The sequence goes on from JBKPDW010000386.1 coordinate 2,396, forward strand.
CGCGCCGCCGTCGGTGGACTTGTAGAAGCCGATCGGTCCCTGTCCCGGCGCGATGGTGGCGTAGAGGATGTTCGGATCGCTCGGTGCGATTGCGATGTTCGCCTGCAGGACGGCCGGAAGCCCCTCGCCGAGCTGCATCCAGGTCGTCCCGCCGTCGGCCGACTTGAAAATCCCCATGCCGGCGTTGCCGAATCCCTGGCCCTCGATGAAGCTTTGTTGCTGCGACCAGAGGGTCGCGTAGAGGACAGTGGGGTTGTGCGGGTCGAGCAGCACTTCGTTGGCGCTCGTGTAGTCGTCCTTGAAGAGCACCTTCTCGAAGGTGCGTCCGCCATCGGTGGAGCGAAACACACCGCGCTCGGAGTTGGGGCCGTACGGGTGGCCCAGGGACGCGACGAAGAGCCGGTCGGCGTTGCCCGGATCGACGGCGATGGCCGCGATCATCTGGCTATCGCGCAGCCCGAGATGCTGCCACGTCCGTCCGGCGTCGGTGGATTTGTACATTCCGTCACCGATTGCCAGATCGGGACGGATGATGCCCGCACCCGTCCCTACGTAGATGATGTTGGGATTCGACGGAGCGACCGCGATCGCGCCGATTGATCCGGTCGGTTGGTCATCGAACAGCGGGACCCAGCTGGCGCCGTAGTCGATGGATCGCCAGACGCCCCCGTTGTCGAAGCCTGCGTAGAAGGTATTCGGCTCGCTCGGGACGCCCGCCAGCGCACGGGCGCGTCCGGCACGAGTGGGGCCGATATCGCGCCAGCGCATCTCGCGGAACGAGAGATCCTGGGCGGTGGTCGTCGAGCCGGTGAATGCGAGGGTGGCTGTAAGGGCGGCAAGAACCAGAAGGGCGCGCATGAAGTGGGAGTATGCCATGGCGCGCACCTTGGCTGAGTTACAGCGACGAACAATACAGGCCTGATCAAAGAAGGTCATGAGCCATCTGGTCGACGCGGCTGTGCAGACATTTCGGCGCGTCGACGTCATGATCGGCAATGCGGGGATCATGCCGCGCCTGCCGCTCGAGGTCTCACGCAGCGGGACGAAGTCGACGTCAATGAAATCCTGTTCCGGCTGTCCGCCAGGTGAAGCAGGTCACGACGTGCGAATTGGCATTCTCGGTTACCCGGAGAACTGAAATGGACGAAAGGCAACGCTGGATCAATCGGCGCCGTTTCATCGAGTGTTTTTCGACGGCAGGCGTCGCGTCGGCGCTGATGCCCGGCGCGCTCGCGGCCGTCGCGCAGGACGCGGAGGCGATCACGATCGAGATGCTGCAATCGGCCCAACAGATCGCCGGTGTTGCGTTCACACGCGATGAGCAACGCAGGATTCTCGAAAAACTGAACGGCGAACGCGGATATGTCGCCGGTTTCAAGAGTCTGCGAACTGCCGGCCTTGGCGCGACGCAGCCGGCGATCGTGTTCAATCCGGTCCCGCCCGGAAAAACGGTCCCGAGCGAACGCCGACCTCTTCGCAGACAGAGGGTCGAAGTCTCGATGCCCGCGTCGGACGAGGAGCTGGCGTTTCTCCCGGTGACGCATCTGGCGCGACTAGTCGAGACCCGCCACGTCACGCCGACTGAGCTGACAAAGATGTATCTCGCCCGCCTGAAAAAGTACGATCCGCAGTTGCACTGCGTCGTCAATCTCACCGAGGAGCTTGCGCTCCGTCAGGCCACACAAGCAGACAGGGAGATTTCAGAGGGCAGATACCGCGGGCCGCTGCACGGCATTCCGTGGGGCCTGAAAGACCTCTTCGCCGTCCGTGGCGTCAGGACGACGTGGGGCATGTCCCCGTACAAGAATCGAGTGATCGAGACAGACGCGACGGTCTACACGAGACTGACGAACGCGGGCGCGATCCTCGTCGCGAAGCTGTCGACCGGCGCGCTGGCCGTGACCGCGCAGTGGTTCGGAGGTGTCACACGGAATCCCTGGAACACCGACCAGGATGCCGCTGGATCGTCTGCCGGCCCCGGCGCGGCGACGGCGGCTGGTCTCGTGGGCTTCTCGATCGGGAGCGACACCGGCGGATCGATCATCCTGCCATCGACGAGGAACGGCGTCAGCGGGCTTCGACCGACGTTCGGACGCGTCAGCCGGTATGGCGCGATGACGCTGGCGTGGACGCAGGACACCGTCGGTCCGATGTGCCGCTCGTCAGAGGACTGCGCGCTCGTCTTCGACGCGATTTACGGACCCGACGGGAAGGACAACACAGTTCTCGACGTCCCGTTCAACTGGGACGCTTCCTCGGACGTCACAAAGCTGCGCGTCGGTTACCTGGAGGCGGCGGTCGGCGGAACGGCTGATGATCAGACACGGCGTAACAACGAGGATGCCGTGCGCATCATCCGCTCGCTCGGCGCCACTGTCGAGCCCTTCTCACTGCCTCATGTGCCCATCGAGGCGATCGACTTCATTCGATATGCCGAGACGGCCGCGGCATTCGACGACATAACGCGTGCCGGCGTGTTGACACAGGTCGAAGACGGACCGGAGCACAGCCGGCGGCCCGACGAGATTCGCAGCGGGTACTTCATCCCCGCAGTCGACTTCATCCAGGCGAATCGTTTCCGGATGCGCGTGATGCAACAGCTTGACGAGGCGTTTGGTGATTTCGACTTGTTCATCGGCAGCAACCAGGCGCTGACGAATCGGACCGGTCATCCCGTCGTTAGCGTGCCGAACGGCTTCGCGCACGGCTCGCCGACCGCGCTGCACCTGACGGGCAAGCTGTTTGGCGAGCCGGAGATTCTGCTGCTCGCACATGCGTTCCAGTCGAAGACTGACTTCCACTCGCGGCATCCACGGTTGTAACAGTGATGTGTGACTGGAAGCACGCGTGGACGTGGCGCGCGCGAGACTCTTCACCTTTCTTCGTCCGCGTTTACGATTGCGCTTCGCCGTTTATACCGGGTAACGACCGCAACGAATTGTTAGGCATCGCTGTTTGCCAGCGCTTGGAGCACAAACGTACACCTCTCGTCAACCGAAACCATGGGGACCTCGAGTACCTGATATCCGCATCGACGGTACCATTCCTGAGCGATCCTGTTGACCGACTCAGCGTGCTCGAACGTGTGGTCGCGTTCGGCATCGTTCACGTAGATCGCCTTCCACGGCGGCAAGACGAAGACCTTCGGAAAGTACTGGTACTTCGAGAGCCACATGCTCAACTCGCTCTCGTTCAGAGGTGTGACGCGATCGAGCCCGCACAGGGCATCAAGGACTCCTCGCTCAAAGAAGACGGGGCCTGGACTTGCAGCATGATGAACAAAGTTCTCGATGTCCATTCGCAGCGCTTCCTGCGCGAACGCATACGGATCCGGTCGCGGACTCAGTCCGCGCCTGTGGCGATCTTGAATGATGGCACGGGCGGTGTCGCCGACGATGGTGTAACCACGAGCCTGCAGAGCCAGCAAGAGCGTGGTCTTCCCTGCGCCGGGGGCGCCTGTGATCACTATTCGCGACATGCGGAGGTGCCTTCGCCGGTGTTTGCGACGCCTAACGTTTCAGCATCAGCCGTGACGCGCTCGATCACACCACACCGGCGGCTGCATACCGTGTTAGCTCGCTCAAGCGAACAGCCGGATGATCGCCACGGGCCGCATCGCCGCCCGCGGCCTTCATGAGAGGCGCCACCCATCCCTGGGTCGAACGGCCCTTGTCCGTGAGGGCACAATCTCCACGAACTATGACGGGCGCTCAGACTTCGTAACCCGCTGGGCGTCAACGAAACGCCTCGGCGTGATCGACGACCCACTGGCGAAACGTGCGCGCCGGCGATCCGACGACATCGGCCACCGTGGAGGTCACGAACGCCGGGCGTCCGATCGTCGCACCCCACGCGGCGAGCAGCATGTCCACGATCGGACCGGGCCAGCGACCCGCCGTCTCGCGCCGGAACTCTTCCGGCGACAGTTCCTGAAACCGGATCCGGCGCCCGATGCCCTCACCGATGATGCGCACCTGCTCGGCCTGACTTAGGGACTCGGGGCCCGTGAGAACGTAGTCTCCTCCGGCGTGTCCGTCCTCATATAGTGCACGCGTGGCCACGGCAGCGATGTCGCGCTCGTCGATCGGTGCCGTCTCGGCCGCGCCGTAGGGCCACCGGACGACCTCGCCG
>JBKPDW010000387.1:0-30377 GCA_046728115.1 Acidobacteriota bacterium
GCACAAATATGGGCGTCTCCGCGACTCCGAATCCGGTCATTCGGGTTTCACGCATCCGTAAGAGCTACGGAGCCACGACGGCTGTCGCGGAGGTCTCTTTCGACGTTCGCGAAGGCGAAGTGTTCGGGTTGATCGGGCCGAACGGCGCCGGCAAGACGACGACCCTGGAGTGCGTGGAAGGTTTGCGGACGCCCGATCGAGGCGACGTCCTCGTTCTGGGGCTGGATCCCATGCGACACGTGCGCGCGTTGCAGGAGCGGATCGGCGTGCAGCTTCAAGAGGCGCAGCTCCAGAAGCGGATCAAGGTGCGGGAAGCCGTCGCCTTCTGCGCATCTCTGTACCGGAAACCGGTGGACGGCGCCCGGTTGATCGAGCAGTTGGGCTTGAGCGACAAGCGGAACGCCTGGTTCATGACGCTGTCCGGGGGCCAGAAGCAGCGCTTGTTCATCGCACTCGCGCTCATCAACGACCCCGATCTCGTCTTCCTCGACGAGTTGACGACCGGACTCGATCCGCAGGCGCGGCGCGCGATCTGGGATCTGGTGCGCGGCATCCGTCAGCGCGGCAAGACCGTCCTCCTGACGACGCATCTCATGGAGGAGGCCGAACGACTATGCGACCGGGTGGCGATCATCGACCACGGTCGCATCATCGATATCGGCACACCCGCCGAACTCGTTCGACGGCACTGCCCCCAGCGAACCGTCATCGTCGCGACCGCGGACGCCACGGCAGTGACTCGCTTTCACGCGATCCCGCACGTCGAGTCGATCAGCAGCGAAGGACGGCAGATCACCATTCGCGGCCGCGGTAGCGAATTCGTCACGCGCGTGATCCAGTGCCTCGCGGAGAGCGCACGTGATGGCCAAGCTGCTCTTCACAGCAGCGACGCTTGCCGTACTGGTTCTGGCGGGCCGGCGCTACGCTCGCGTAGATGCGAGTGTGCCGCTGGTGTCGTTCACGCTGGCGCTGCTCTTCAGCACCCTGTGTGTCTTGTCTCTCGGATTTCTGATCGCCAGCCTGGTTCCGACTGCGCGCTTCGCGCAGCCGATCGGCACACTCGTTCTCTACTCCATGATTGGACTCTCGGGCTTGTTCGTTCCGGTCGACTCTCTTTCGCCGATAATGCGGGTAATTGCTCGCGCGCTTCCGCTCACCTATGCCGTATCGCTCCTGAAAGGAATCTGGTACGGCGAGGGCTGGTCCGGGCATCTCGGCGACGTTGCAGTGTTGACGCTGATGTTCCTGGCACTCACGACCCTGTCGGCCAAGGTCTTTCGATGGGAGTAGTCGCTGCCGCCGTTCGTCTATGAGGATTATTCTGGCGCCCCCTCGGTCGTTGGTGCTGTGAGATTCACGATCTTGTCTCTTTTGTTGAATGCTCCGCCCGCTCCTTCACACGCCGCAATTGATGGCGCCAGTACTGCTCGAACATGCGCGTCCACTCGTGGAGCGGACGGATCGCGTCCACGTTCGCCGCGTAGAGCATCTGCCGCCCTTCGCTTCGATACCGACGGCTGAGGCAGCCGCAGGGCGCCCACGATTGTCCGAGACCGGCCGTTCCAGTGGCTGGAGGGTTCGACCACGCGCGCGTGAAAAGAGCTGAGCTCGCCGCCGTACGGCTGCCGATCGCGTAACGAATGCGCGATCGAGTTGCGTTTCACTACGGCTCGTCAGGACCGCCCGCGCGTTTTTCTTCCGCCAACACGTCCGTCGAACGTGGAGCCCACTCGGCATTGACCTTGCCTTCACAAAGACAATGCCCCACAGCCAGCTATCTCCAAGTAGAAGCCATCGAGATCTGCAGATCGACTGGTTGCGCGGTCTCGCGATGACCTGCGTCATCGTCAACCACTCGAAGATGAGCTCCCTGCTGAGCTGGTTTTCCTACGAGCGATTCTGGAGCGTCACCGCCGCTGAAGTCTTCGTCGTGCTGTCGGGAACCGTGCTCGGCATGGTGTATGGCCGTCGGCTCGCCCGGGACGGGTGGGCCGCCGTCGTCCGAGGACTCGGCCGCCGTGCGCTGACGCTGTATGTCGCGTTCATCGCGGTGACCCTTTCGGCCCTGTTCCTTTCCCGATCGGGAATCGACGTCCGATCGATCGTGACATCGGACACTGGTACTGGTGCGGCCGGATGGTTCGCCGATCCTCGCGGAATGGACGTGGCTGCCTGGTGGGACGTCGTGCTCATGCGTCATGGACCATGGCCATTCGAGATCGTGGGTTTGTACGTGTGGCTCGTCGTGGCCGCGGTGCCCTGCCTGATCGCGCTTCATTTTGGCGGCTGGCGTCCGCTCCTCGCCCTGAGCTGGGCGCTCTATCTGTGGTATCGCATCGCGCCGCACCCGCTCACGTCCGCAGAATTCGAGGTGATCTTTCCAATCCTCGCGTGGCAGCTCCTGTTCATCCACGGCATCGCTATCGGCTTTCACCGTGATCGCGTCAGCGCGTTCCTCGCACGGTGCCCAAGGGCGGTCCCGATCGTCGCCGCCGGCACCTCAGCAGCCTTTGTTGTGTTCGCGATGTGCAATCCGTGGACGGAAGGCCCGTCGTGGCTGCGGTGGAACGTCATTTCGCCAGAACGTTTCTCGGATGTGTACGAGCGGTACTTCACGCTCACCGATCTCGGAATCGGCCGTCTCCTGAATCTCGCGGTGGCACTGCCAATGGGATATGCGGCACTGACGTGGTGCTGGAGGATTGCGTCGCCTCTCCAGGCCATTTTCGTCACGCTCGGGCAACAATCGCTCGGTGCATTCGTGCTGCACGTCTACGCCATCCTGCTGCTCGCGCACGTTCCGCTCTCGGACGACCTCTGGGCCAATACGCTCGTACAGGCGGTGCTCGTCGTCGGCATTGCAGCGCTGCTGAACGGCGTTCAACGCTTGCGTGTCAGTCGGAGCCCGAGGATCGTCTCGCCGCAGCCCGTGGCCGCTTAGATCGGTTTGCCCTTCGGCGTAGCGGCCTGTCCTCGGTTCTTCGCCCTGGGTCCGAACCACGCGAAGATGAAGACGCTGTAACGTCACGCACTCAGAACCCGGGCCTGTCTGGAATTGCCGTCACCGATCGGCAAACGCTGGTCGGGTACCGACGATCCTCCGGGTACGAACCAACGTCGCGAAGTATGTGTAGACGACCGGCGTCAGGTAGAGCGTGACCAGCTGAGAAACCAGCAGACCGCCGACCACGACCAGCCCGAGCGGACGCCTGGCTTCGCCGCCCGCACCAAAGCCGAGTGCGATAGGCATCGAGCCGAGCAAGGCAGCCATCGTCGTCATCATGATCGGTCGAAAGCGAATCAGACACCCCTCGTAAATGGCGTCTGCGGGGCTCTTGCCGTGCTGCCGCTCCGCTTCGAGCGCGAAGTCGATCTGCATGATCGCGTTCTTCTTCACGATGCCGACCAGCATGATGAGCCCGACGAACGAATAGACGTTCAGCTCGTTTCCGAACAACCGAAGCGTGATGAGCGCGCCAAGGCCCGCCGACGGCAGTCCTGACAGAATCGTGACGGGATGGATGTAGCTCTCGTAGAGCATTCCCAGCACGATGTAGACGACGCCGATGGCGATGAACAGGAGCAGGCCCAGGTTCTGCATCGACACCTGAAACACCTTCGCGGAACCCTGGAAGGCCGTCGTCACGGTCGGAGGCAGCACGTCCGACGCCGTGCGCGTGATGCGGTCCACCGCAGCGCCGAGCGAAACGCCCGGACGGAGGCCGAATGAGATCGTGACGGAGGGAAGCTCGCCCGCGTGGTTGACCGTCTGCGGCCCGACGGTCTCTTCCGATGTCACGACCGACTCGAGCGGTACAAGCGCGCCGCTGGACGATCTGAACGCGATGTCCTTCAGCGAATCGGCTTGCGCCTGATATTTCGGATCGAGCTCGAGCAGGACCTTGTACTGGGCCGTCGGTCCATAAATCGTCGACGACCATTGGGGCCCGAAGCCTTCGTACAGCGCGCTTTCGATGTCGCTGGCACTCAGGCCTTCTACAGCAGCCTTGTCGCGATCGATTACCAGGTTCAGCCGCGGGCTCTTCATCTGCATGTCATCGGAGACATCCTGCACTTCGGGAAGCGGTGCGATGGCATTCTCGAGCCGCGCGGCCCACCCGTAGAGCTCGTCGGTGTTTGCGCTCTGCACCGTCAGGTTGTAGGCACTGTTGCCCATGCGACCGCCGATCTGCAATGCGGGCGGGAGGCTGACGAACGCTCTGAAGCCAGGAAAGCCGAGGAGCTGCGGCCGAAGCTGCTGCGCCACCTGCGAGGCGGTCAGCGGCCTCGTGCGGCGAGGCACGAGCTGAATGTTGAATCGGGCCGTATTCATGGATCCAAACCCGCCGCCGGTCGAGGCGAAGAATGTGTCGACCGACGAGTTGCGGTTGATGATGTCCGAAATCCGCTTCACGTAGGACACCATCTCGTAGTACGACGTGCCTTGGGCGGCCTGGACGTTGATGTTCAGCGAATCGTTGTCCTGGTCCGGAATGAATCCCTTCGGGATGCTGACGAACGTCTGCTCGGTCGCCACGAGAACGGCGACAAAGACAACGAGCATGATAGGCCGGTGACGCAGCACGAAACCGAGGCTCCACTGATAGCAACGGAACAGACGCTGGAACATCCACTCCATCAGGCGGGCGACCCGGCTCCTGGCGTGAAGGGCCGAGACGACGAGAAACCTGCTGCACAACATGGGCGTGAGCGTGATCGAGACGAGGCCCGACACGAGGATCGCGGTGCTTATCGTGACTGCGAACTCGCGGAAGAGACGGCCCAGGATGCCGCTCATGAACAGGATGGGAATGAAGACGGCTGCCAGCGAGATGGTCATCGAGACGATGGTGAAACCAATCTCCTTCGAGCCGTGCAGTGCGGCCTCCATCGGTCCCTCGCCGTGTTCCATGTGCCGCACGATGTTCTCGAGCATCACGATCGCATCGTCGACCACGAAGCCGATGGAGAGAATGAGCGCCATCATCGACAGGTTGTCGAGCGTGTATCCGAGCAGCTCCATCACCGTGAACGTGCCCAGAATCGAGAATGGGAGTGCGAGCGCCGGAATCAGGGTCGCGGAGGCGTTGTGAAGGAAGGCGAAGATGACGGCGATCACGAGCGCCAGCGTGATCACCATCGTCCACTGGATGTCGGTGAATGCTTCGCGGATGTTCCGCGAGCGGTCCAGCCGAACAGCAAGGTGCACTGATGGCGGCATCGACTGCTCCAGCGACGGCAGGAGCGCGCGGATGGCACTGGTCACCTCGATCGTGTTGCTGCCTGGCTGTCTCATCACCTGGAGGTTGATCGCGCGGATGGCACCGGACTTCGAGTACAGCCACGACGCGTTCTTGTTGTCCTCGACGTTGTCGATAACCGTCGCCACCTGATCGAGCCTGACCGGCGTACCATGGCGATAGGCGACGACAATCGGCTTGAATGCGTCAGCGTTCATCAGCTGTCCCGCCGCCTTGATGTTGTAGGTGACGGAGGATCCGAAGAGCTGACCCGTCGGGACGTTGACGTTCCAGTTCTGCAGCGCCTGGTTGATCTCGTTGAGCCCGATTTCCTGGGCGTGCAGCTTGCCGGGATCGACCTGCACCCGCACGGCGTACTTCTGTGCGCCCTGCACCTGGACCTGCGACACACCGCTGATCATCGAGATGCGCGGCGCGACGATCGTCTCGGCGTAATCGTCCAGGACGTACATCGGAACTGTTTGAGACGTCAGCGCGAGAAACATGATCGGAGAGTCGGCCGGATTGAATTTGCGGAACGAGGGCGGCGCCGGCAGCCCGGCGGGCAGCAGCGGCATCACCGCCGCGATGGCCGTCTGCACGTCGACGGCGGCACTGTCGATGTTGCGGTTCAGATCGAACTGGAGCGTGATGTTGGAGCTGCCGTTCGAGCTCGACGACGTCATTTCATCGACGCCGGCGATGGTGGTGAACTGGCGCTCGAGAGGACTCGCCACCGCCGACGCCATGGTGCCGGGATCGGCGCCCGGCGGCCCGGCGCCGACGTTCAGCGTCGGGAAATCCACGTTGGGCAGATCGCTGACCGGCAGCAGCCGATACGACACTGCTCCGAACACGGCGATGCCGAGCATGATGAGGCTGGTGGCGATCGGGCGCCTGATGAAGATCTCGGATAGATTCATGCGCGCTCGTTTCATCTGTAGCATCCCGATGCGCGCGGGCACACGTAGTGTTTCCATAGAAAGTCGCTCGGCAAATCCTTGTGGAGGAATGCCAGCGAAGGTCTGCGATCGTCACGCGTTTACCGTTCATGAACCGGTCAACGGATGAGTCGGCTCCCTTCCTTGAATAGCGGCTGGGAATTGGCAGTCTTCGATTAGATTCTTCATGTCGGCTCGATCGTTCGACGTTGTTTTCGGAGCGGCGACTTCACCAGCGCCCGATTGACATCGATGCCCAACAGATCACATGCGATTGCTGTCCTCATCCTCAGTCTGTGCACGGCAGGAGCCGCCGCGGCGCAGGAGCCTGGTCGGGTTGTCGTCACGCTCGTCGTCGAGGAGCTGCGCATTCCGGCCGTCGACGTCGAGTTGCGCAGCATCGATGGAAACGTGACGCTCGGACGATCGACGAGCGATGCGGTCGGCCAGGTGACATTCCCCGATGTGCCCGTGGGGCGCTACGTCGTCCGGGCGGTCCGGGAGGGGTTTTCCGACGCAGAGTCAGCGCCGTTTACGGTTCGCAACGGCTCGACGGAACAGGTGTTGGTGGAGATGCACCTCTCCTTCGTCCGGGAGAGCGTGGACGTGGTGGTGCCGGCCAACTCGCCGACAGAGAGTCTGCAGCCGGTGGCGGTGAGCGACGTGTTGAACGGCGCCAAGATGGACCTGCAGCCGCTGGCGGGCGACGACTTCAAGTCGCTGCTGACGGTGCTGCCGAGTATCGTCCGCGGCCCGGATGGCCGGCTGCGCGTCAAGGGCGGCATCCCGACGACCGGGGCCCTTCAGATTAGCAGCGCAAATCTCAACGACCCGTCGACTGGAGACTTCGACCTCGAATTGTCCAGCAGCGCTATTGAATCGATCGAGGTCCTGTCAAATCCGTTCGCCGCGGAGTATGGGCGGTTTTCGACGAGCGTCACGCGAGTGCGCACCAAGCGGGGCACGAACGAATGGGTGTTCAAACCGAGCAATCTCGCCCCCGGTTTCGGGACAGGGATCGTCAACAAGTTCGAGCCGCGGTTCTCGATCTCGGGACCGATCAAGCGCGACCGGCTGCTCTTCGGCGAGTACTTGCAATATCGGTATATCCGCACGCCGGTCAAGAGCCTGCCTGGTAATCCTCGGATCGGTCTGGACAGCTTCGACTCGTTTACGCGGCTCGACGGCGTGCTGTCGGCGCGTCATGAGCTCACGGGAGGCGTCATCTACTTCCCCCGGAAGATCACCAATGCGACGATGTCAACGTTCCGGCCGGAGGAGACGACGCCGAGGTTCACCCAGAACGGGTTCTCTGCGGGAGCCGTCGACCGGATCATTCTGTCGGCCAACTCGGTGCTCGAGTCGACGCTCGCCGTGCGCACCTTCGAGGTCGACGAGAAGCTCCAGGGCGACCGGCCGATGGTGTATGCGCCGCAAACCCAGAGCGGCCACTTCTTCAACCGCCAGGAGCGCAACGTTCGAAGTCTGCAATGGGTCGAGGTGCTGACGATCTCGAAGGATGATTGGGCGGGCGACCATGTGTTCAAGTTCGGCGTGGACCTCCAGCGGTCGCGTTTCGACGGCGACAGCTTCAGCCACGAGGTCGACGTCGTACGCCTCGACGGTTCACTGGCCGAACGAAGTATCTACCTGCCGACATTGACACACCCTGATGTCAGCGGAACGGAGTTTGCGGTGTTCGCCCAGGACCGCTGGCGCGTCAACGATCGCCTGATGTTCGAGCTGGGCTTCCGTGGGGATCACGACGACATTGTCGAGCGCTACAACTACTCTCCGCGGATAGGCGCGTCGGTCAGCGTGCTTCCCGAGGGCCGCGGGATCCTGCGAGGAGGGTTTGGGAAGTTTTCGGAACGCACGCCGCTCACGGTCGGCGCATTCACACAATACGAGGTGCAGACCGCCAGTCGCTTTGCTCCCGGCGGCTCGCCGCTTGGTGCCCCGGTCACCTTCGCGCACGTCGTCGATGGCTCTCTGAAGACCCCGGAGAGCATCGTGCAGACAGCCGCCTGGGATGAGCGCTTCGGACGACGTTTCTTTTTCAAGACCGCCTACCTTCACCGGAACGGGTCGCACGCCTATATCGTTCAGCCGGACTCGGGCCGCGGCGTGCTGACGCTCTCGTCCACCGGCGCGTCGAAGTACTGGGAGCTCGAGACCACGGGACGGTTTCTGGCCAGCGAGTTCCGCGACGTGAGCGTCTCGTACGTGCGATCGCATAGCACGCGCGATCTCAACGATTACGACGAGTTCTTCGGCAACTTCAGGAATCCGATCATCAGGGCGAACGAGAACTCGTTGAGCTCGACCGACGTACCCAATCGACTGATCGTCCGCGGCACGCTGGGGTTGCCCGGCCGCTGGGTATTCGCGCCGATATTCGAATGGCGTACGGGATTCCCCTGGTCGGCTGTGAACGAGTTCCAGGATTTCGTCGGCACCCGGAACGAAGCGGGCCGCCTTCCGGCGGTGAAGACGCTCGATTTCACACTGGCGCGGCCATGGCGCTTCGGAAAACGCGAGTTCATGGCCGGAATCAAGGTGTACAACACGTTTGCCTCCGGGAGCGACCGCGATGTGCAGAACAACATCACGTCTCCCGATTACGGCACGTTCTACAATCCAATTCAGCGCTCGATCGGGTTCCTGGTGTCGGCTGGCAAACCCTGATCGCCTCGTCGATTGACATCGCCGGGATGGGACGCATGATTCGAGCGCTTTGAGAATCCGCGTGAGTTCGTCACGGAAGATTCTGCTCGGGCTGATCGCCGGCGTCGCCGTCGGTCTTTTCCTGGGTGAGCGAGCCGCCTTCCTCGAATGGCCCGCGAAAGCATTCGTTCAGCTCCTCGGCGTTACGGTTCTTCCATATCTCGTCACGTCCCTTGTGATTGGAATTGCCGGCGGCAGTGTCGATCAGGCGCGACGACTTGCGTTCAGAGGCGGCCTGGCCATCCTCGTGCTGTGGACGGTCAGCCTGGCGCTCGTCTTTCTCAGCACCGTTGCGCTGCCGCCCGAGAAGGGGGGCTCGTTCTACTCGAACGCCGCGGTTTCGACCGAGCGACAGATCGACTGGATCGATCTGTACATCCCGTCAAACCCCTTTTACGCACTCGCAAACAACGTAGTCCCGGCCGTCGTCGTCTTCTCGATCCTGCTCGGGATCGCCTTACTGGGACTCGCTGACAAGGAGCGTGTGCTTGCAGGTCTTCGGCCCGTCAACGACACCCTTGCTCGCGCCGGGACCCTCGTGGTTCGCCTGACACCGGTCGGCATCTTCGCAATCGTCGGCCACTCTGCGGGCACGCTTCGCGTTGAAGAGCTCGCACGATTGCAGGCGTTTCTGGTCGTATCGATCGGACTCTCCCTGATTCTCACGATCTGGATCCTGCCGGGCCTGACCTCCGCCGTGACGGGGTTGTCGTTCCGTCGAATCCTGGCGCTATGTTGGGATCCGGTCATCACGGCGTTTGTCACAGCCAACCTCTTCATCGTTCTTCCGCTTCTGCAGGAACGAGGAAAGCAGCTGCTCGCGGAAGCCCGCCTTACCAGCAAGGACGCCAGTGAGGCGGTCGACGTGCTGGTACCGACGTCCTTCACGATTCCTCACAGCGCAAAGCTCCTGAGTCTGTCGTTCATCTTGTTTGCCGGCTGGTTTGCAGGGGCACCGCTGGCGATCAGCAAGTTCCCGAGGCTCGCGACTGTCGGGCTCCTGAGCATGTTCGGCAGCCTGAATACCGCCGTTCCATTCATGCTCGATCTCATGCGTCTTCCCTCCGATTTGTTTCAGTTGTTCGTCGTGTCCAGCGTCGTGAATTCCCGCTTCGGCAGCGCGGCCGCCGCGATGCACACGTTCGCCCTGGCCCTGCTCGGCGCCCACTTCATGTCCGGACGGCCCCGGATCGCGAAGCGTCGGCTCCTGATGTTCGGCGCCAGCACCGTCGTTATCGTTGGCTCGTTCCTGTTCGGCAGCCGCCGCCTGTTGTCTGCAGTGCTGCCCGCACCAGAAGCCGCTGCGGCGACGTTCGACCGTCTCCATCCGTCTGGGGCTTGGGGCAGGCTGGCCACCGTCGAGACGATGAAAGATCGGAAAGAGCACAACGCCGAGCCTGAGTCCCTCAGAGGTCGCCGGTTGGACGAGATCCTGAACCGCGGCAGTCTCCGGGTGTGCGTCTCCCCCGATGCCATGCCGTGGTGTTACGTGAACAGCCGCGGTGAGATTATGGGGTTCGACCTGGACCTCGCGCATGCGATGGCCGTGCAATTGAACACGCGCCTCGTCCTCGTGCCAATTGAACGCGCGGTAAGGGGTACGGCGCTCGTCACCGGTCGGTGCGATGTGTTCACAGGCCGTGTCGTTCCGTCGGAAAGCGCCTCGATGGCGTTTTCAAGGGCCATCACCGACGAGGCGTGGGCATTTCTGACGCTCGACCATCGACGCGATGAGTTCGCCAGCCCCGACCGGATCCGCCAGCTTGCCTCTCCCCGAATCGCGGTGTTGCGCGAGAAGGAATGGATCGACATGCTGAAGGCGCGTCTGCCCAACGCCGATGTCATTGCCGTTGACTCGATTCCGGAGTTCATCAATGCACCGGCCGGCCGGTTCGACGCGATGTTCACGGGATACGATCGCGCGTTGGCCTACAGCATGGCCTGGCCGCAGTTCGACGCCGTTCTTCCCTCGCCGGATTTTGGAAGCGTGCCCATAGCGATTGCCGTACCCGCCGGCGAGGAAGCGCTCGTCGATTACGCAAACGCGGTGGTCGAGGTGGGAAACGCGAGCGGCGTCTTCAAGGAAAAACTCGACTACTGGATTCAGGGTAAAGGTTCACAGCTCGAAAAAGAACCGCGTTGGTCCATCGGTCGCAACGTACTGGGATGGTGGAAGGACTAAGCAACCCTGAATGGTTTCGTCTTTCAACCTGGTTTGGCGCGCTCATCGCCACGCAGGCCGCGCACTCCGTCGAGGAGTATGCGGGACGGCTCTACGAGTCGTTTCCGCCAGCGAGGTTGGTCAGCAGCCTGATCTCCTCGAACCTCGAGCGCGGCTTCACCGTTGCGAACGTGGTCCTCGTGGCGTTCGGCGTATGGTGTTTCCTCCGGCCGGTTCGCCATGGCTGGCGTTCGGCTGTCCCGCTGGCGTGGACGTGGGTGGGGATCGAGCTCGTCAACGGCATCGGCCATCCGCTGTGGTCGCTCGTACAAGGCGGCTACACGCCGGGCGTCGCCACCGCTCCCGTGCTCCTGCTTTTCGCCGTTCTCCTCGCGCGCGAGCTCGCGCGAGCGGCGCCGCGACATCCCGTTCGAGCGACGTGACAGGTGCGCGCTTGAGATGCCGTCCTACAAGCGGCACAATCAGTGATGGAGTTCTCGATGAAGCCTATCGCGTCAGTCATCGTCGCAATCGCCATCTTCCACGCGCCGCTGGTGGCGCAGGAACCCAAGCCCGTGCCGAAGGACTCGATACGCGTGTCAATTCCTGGATGCAGCAAAGGTCAGATTTTCACAGCCGGCCCGCGAACGGCAGACGAGCCGGGGAGCGCGGACATTCCCGAAGGCTTGCACATGCGCATGAACGGACAGAAGCAGCTGATCGCGGAGATCAAGGCTCATGAGGGTTCGATGATCGTGATCACCGGCCTCATGAAGAAGGGCCAGTACAGACCGGACGGCGTGGGCATCGGCGGTGGCATACGGATTTCTCCCGGTCCCATTTCCGGCGGCATGACGCCTGGCGCGGTCGGCAGCCAGGCCTTCATCGACGTCGAAGGGTGGCGTCCGATCGCGGGTGCGTGCCGCACAAAATAGCCGGCGCGATGCCTCGTAACGATTTCAAGTCCGTCGACCAATACATCGCGTCCCAACCCGAGCTCACTCAGCGCATCCTCGGTCGCGTGCGGAGCGCCATCAAGCAGGCCGTGCCCGCATCCGAGGAATCGATCTCGTACAACATTCCGACGTACAAATTGCAGGGCGGCGCCATCTTGTATTTCGCCGGCTGGAAGCGGCACTATTCGCTCTACCCTGTGACGAAGTCCCTCGTCGCGGCATTCGCGGACGAGTTGGCCCCGTACGAGGTCGAGAAAGGCACTATCCGCTTCCCTCTCTCTCGAGCCGTACCGCTGAAGTTGATCGGCCGCATCGCGAGGTTTCGCGCGAAAGAAGTGGCTGAGCGCACGAACGCGAAGGCTGGCGCGCGCAAGAGCACTGGCGGTCTTGCGAAGCGGCGGTAGTCGGTCGCATACTCTGCCCAGCGTTTTGACGAAGTCAGAAGGAGCGTTCGATGAGTGCCGACCTGTTGAAGCTGTTCGCTGATTTCGACCGTGGCAGACTGTCGCGCCGTCAATTGCTGAGAGCGCTTGGCGTCGCCGCCGCCATCCGTCCGGCGGCCGCCTTCGCTCAAGGTCAGTGCGGAGGCGCCCGCGCGGGTACCCCGGAGTGCGACCCGACACCTGCAAAGCTCCCGTTCGAGTCCACTGGCTGGAAAACCGTACTGCTGGACCATCTCGCCTGCCAGGTCGTGGACTACCCGAAAGAGGCCGCCTATTACACCGCGCTGATGAACTGGAAGATCCGAAGCGACGATGGCAAGCAGGCGCTGCTCGACATCGGTGACTGGGGTGGTCTCGTTCTTCGCGGTGGCTATCAGCCGCCGCCGGCGCCCGAAGGCGCAGCCGCCACGCCTGCAGGCCAGGCCCCTTCGACAGGCTCAGGGCAAGCAGGTGGCGGAGGCGGCCGCGGTGGTGGGGGCGGCGGTCCACGTCCCCCGCGCCTCGCGGTATTCGACAGTTTCTGCTGGGGCATCGAGCCGTGGGACGCGAAGACGGTTGAAGCCGAACTACGGAAACGTGGCCTCACACCGGTGGCTGACAACCGGGGGACCGACTTTCAGAGCTTCCACGTGAAGGATCCCGACGGGTTCGACCTGCAGATCAGCAACGGCAACCGGCAGAATCGTCGGCAGGGATCCGCAAGCGGGAAAACATCTGCGCCCGCGCCGTTCGAATCGACCAATTGGAAAACGGTGTGGCTCGATCACATCTCATTCGAGGTCTCGAACTACAAGGAAACCGTGGCGTTCTATACCGCGCTGCTCGGGTGGAAGCCGGGGACCGACGAGGGCAGTCAGAATCAATGCGAAATTGGCGATGTCGGCGACATCATCATCCGTCGCGGAGGTGGCGGCAACCGCGGAGGCGGCGCAGGCACCATGCCCACAGGGCGGCGGGCGGCGATGGGACACATCGCGTTCGGTATCAGTCCCTTCGATGCCGATCAGGTCAAAGCCGAACTCGAGAGGCGTGGCCTGACCGCTCGTGTTGACACTGGTGGGAGGGGCGACATTCACACCGCGTCGTACAAGAGCTATCACACGACGACGCCGAATGGATTCGATCTGCAGATCAGCGCGACGACGCGGGCGAACCGAACTCCGACCGCGTAAGGTGGTTCGGAAAGAGATGCGACACCACAGAGGAAACCGACCGAAGCCGATGAACCGACGGTGCGCGGCGGCGGCTTCTGATCAGCCGACGCGCACGTATCCCTTCAGCTGCAGATTCACCAGCGTCGTCATCGCCCAGAGATCGATCTGGATATCGGGATTGACCTGCTTCGAGTCGATCTTTCTGACGAGCAGTCCCTGACCGCAGACCCGGATGTCGACGCCGGCCTGCCTGAGCGCGTGGATCAGAGCGATGTTCGGATTGTCGCGGTTGTAGCGCTCCTTGTACGCGTCGTTGCTCATCACGATGTCGATGTCCGGAGTTCGCTGGTGGAACATGATCACGATATGGCGATGTTCCGCAGGAACGCCGTATTTCCCCAGCGTGTTGACGTAGGTCGCGATGGTCGGCAGCATCGGATTCACGTCGCCGGGGTTCTTGGCGTCCTGCCCGTCGGCAAATACCACCTTGTAGTCCGTCTTCGGATCCGGCAACTCGCGCGCTCCCGGCAGATCGCGGGCGGCCTCGTACCCGGGCACGAGCAGCGTCGTCGAGTCCGCCTTTGCGGGGCCGAATGGTCCCGATGCCAGAACCAGCAAAGTCGTCAATCCAAGAGCGCCTGACCTCATGAGAGCCTCCACAGGCGATCATCTTACTCGGGCGATCGTGCTCGGAGCGGGGCAAAACTGAACCGGGCACGTTCGCAACTCCCTGCGATCCCCGCCACGACTGCTGAGGTTCGCGCCTCTGCCATGTCGGCGCCGGACACGTAATTTTTCCGTGAGGATTCCCGTGTTCGCGATTGCCTGCTCCCGCCTTTATCCAAGGCATGATCCGCTCAGCAGGAGGGGCGCAGTGTGTCAACGCCATCCGTACGCATCGACGAGTTGGCGAAAACCGTGGAGTCGCTCGCGAAGAAAGTGAAGGCGGCCTGACGCCGGATGCGGTCGAATCCGGCCGACCATGAAAGTGACCCCTTCAGATCGCCGGCGGGCTGGCGCCACCGAAGCGCTCGGCATCGCCAGCCGCCATGCCTTTCGCTCGAATGTGAGTCACACGCCCACGTGAGTGCTACGCTTGGCATCGCGCAAGCAACCGATGGATAGCGGACTCTGAACACATCCGGGCGCATCGCTCCGGGAACCGTCTGGCACTGCACATTCGTGTCGTCGAGCCGCCGCGTCGCTGCGCTGGTTCGATTCAGACGGAGATCTTCGCCAGCCCGGAACCATTCAGGGAGGTTAGTGACGTGAAGAACACTCGTGACCTGATCGACCGGCTCATTGCGAGACCAGGTCGCCACATCTCGTTGAAAGACTATCGCACGGACTGGACGGGCCACATCCCGAAAGAGGCGGCGCGGGAGGTGCTCGCGGACGGCATCCGGAAGCTGTCGAAACAGCAGGAGATGCTGTACGCGCAGGATACGTACGCCGTGCTCCTGGTGTTTCAGGCCATGGACGCGGCCGGTAAAGACGGCACGATCAAGCACGTGATGTCCGGCATCAACCCCCAGGGTTGTCAGGTCTACAGTTTCAAGAGCCCGTCACCGGAGGAACGCGATCACTCGTACCTGTGGCGCTCCGTCAAAGCCCTCCCCGAGCGGGGCCGCATCGGGATTCACAACCGGTCGTACTACGAGGAGGTCCTCGTGGCTCGCGTGCACGAGCAGATTCTGGAAGCGCAGCAGCTGCCTGAGGAGTGCAAGAACAAACACATCTGGCAGGATCGGTTTCGGCAGATCAACGGCTTCGAGCGCTATCTCGTCGAGAACGGCACCATCCCGATCAAGTTTTTCCTGCACGTCTCGAAGGAGGAACAGAAGCGCCGCTTTCTCGAACGTATCGACATGCCCGAGAAAAACTGGAAGTTCTCCGTGAACGACGCCCGCGAGCGAACGTACTGGAAGAATTACATGAAGGCGTATGAGGATGTCTTCACGTACACCAGCACGAAATGGGCGCCCTGGTACATCGTGCCGGCGGACAACAAATGGTTCATGCGCGTGGCGGTGGCGGAAATCATTCATCACAGGCTCAAGGAATTGCGACTGCGATTCCCCAAAGTCACCAAGGCCCACCGTAAGGAACTGCTCGCCGCGCGCAAGCTGCTGCGGAACGAAAAGGGTTAGCGGCGCGTCCACCTACGATCGTTCGATAGATGCGATGACCGTTCCTGCGCAGATATGCATCGGGACCTGAGCTTCTCCAAGCGGGTGTTCATCGGTCTGGGCGCCGGGATCCTCGCCGGGTTGTTCCTCGGAGACTACGCCGGCGCGTTCAAGTGGCCGGCCGAGGGATTCGTCAGACTGCTGCAGACGACCGTATTCCCCTACCTGCTGATCTCGATCATCAACAATCTCGGGCGCCTGGAACCGCGCCAGGCGCGCAGCCTCGCGGTTCGAGTCGGAGCTGTGATCGTGGTGCTCTGGCTAATCACGTTGACGATCGCGTTCGCGCTGCCGTTGTCGTTTCCCCGAGCCGACAACGCCTCCTTTTTCAGCACCACGCTGCTCCAGCCCCAGGCGGGTTTCGATTTCCTCGGTCTCTACGTCCCGTCCAATCCGTTCTACGCGCTGGCCAACAGCATCGTGCCGGCGATCGTGCTCTTCTCGCTCCTCATGGGCGTGGCGCTGATGACGACAGCACGCAAGGCGAGCGTCCTCAACGTGCTCGAGGTGCTCGAGACGGCAATCTCGCGGGCGACCAGGATGATCATGCGGCTCACGCCGCTCGGACTGTTCTTCATCGCCGCGAACGCGGCGGGCACGCTGGACATCGAGCAGTTCGGCCATATCGAGATCTATCTAATCGCCTACGGGGCCGTTGGCGCGCTCATCGGGCTCTGGATCCTGCCCGGGTTGATCGCGGCCGTCACGCCGCTCACGGTCCGGGAGATCCTGACGAGAACTCACGAGCCGGTGATCACGGCGGCGACCGCGGGGGACGTCTTCATCGTGCTGCCCGCGCTGATCGATGCGACCAAGGACCTGCTCAGCGCGCACGATCGCGATCCGCAAGAGACAGACCTGCCGGAAGTCATCGTGCCCACGGCGTACAATCTTCCGCACAGCGGCAAACTGCTGTCACTCAGTTTCATCCTCTTCGCGGGCTGGTACTCGGACGCGCCATTGCGATTGATCGAGCTGCCGCGGCTTGCCATCACCGGCGTGCTCACCCTGTTCGGCAGCATCAACGGCGCCATTCCGTTCCTCCTCGACACGTTCAGAGTGCCGGCTGACTCGTTCCAGCTTTTCGTCGCGATGTCGGTGGTCAACTCGCGTGTCGGCTCGTTCGTCGCCGCCATCCACACCATCGCAGTGGCGCTTCTCGGATCGGTGGCGGTCTCGGGGCATCTCCAGATTCGTTTCCGCCGGCTCGCCCGCTATGCCATCGCGTCGATCGTTCTGACGGCCGCCGTGATCGGAGGGCTGCGACTGCTCTTCGAGACGGTGCTCGCAAAGCCTTATAACAAGGATCAGATCATCATGACGATGCAGCCGCTCAGCCCGCCGGTGCCGGCCGTCGTGCTCGATCGGATACCGCCGCACGACAACGACCAGCCGGGCGGGACGGTTCTGGATGCGATTCGTCAGCGCGGCCGGCTACGGGTGGGCTACGCACCCGACGCGATGCCGTTTGCGTTCACGAACGCGAAAGGCCAGTTTGTCGGCCACGACGTCGACCTGGCCCACCTCATGGCGCGGGAGCTTGGCGTCACGCTCGAGTTCGTTCCGCTGAACCTCGGCACATTTGCGCGCTCGATGCAGGACGGCTCGTGCGACCTCGCGATGTCCGGCATTCCGATCACGACGACGATTGCCAGCGACGTGCTGTTCTCCAACTCGTATCTCAGCGAGACGCTCGCCTTCGTCGTTCCGGATCCCGCCCGCCACGATTACGAAACGTGGGAATCGATTCGGCGCCTCGATCCGCTCGTCATCTCGGTGATCGATGTGCCCTACTTCGTCGATCGACTCGCGACGCGGGTTCCCAACGCTCGTCTCGTGAAGGTCACTTCCGTCTCTCAGCTGTTTGCATACAACACACAGGGAGTCGATGCCGCGCTGTTGACGGCGGAGCGCGGATCGACGTGGACCCTGCTGCATCCGGAATGGTCGGTCGTGGTCCCGCAGCCCGATCCAATCAAGATTCCGCTGGCGATTGCCGTGGCGCGCCGCGATCCCACGCTGGCTGGCTTCGTGAATTCATGGATCGAGCTGAAGCGGCAGGATGGCACCCTCGAACGCATGTACAGGCATTGGATTCTCGGCGCAGACGCGGTCCCAAAAACGCCGCATTGGTCGATCGTGCGCAGCGTGCTGCATTGGACCCGGTAGCGTGATATATCGCCACGAGGAGGCCGACAGTGTCTGAACGATCTGCCGCTCGCGATGTTGCTGACCCGCCCACCTCAGCCTTCACCAGTGCATCGCGCGGCCGTTTGTCGTCGAAATCTCGAATCGGAAAGGGGGCGCCGGTGCATCTGCGGATCGCGATCGTGTCCGGTTGCCTGATGCTCGCGATCGCCGCCGCGCAGAGCGGACGCGCGCAGCAGGCAGCCGTCCAGTCCCGCGACGGCGACTGGCCGATGTACCGGCACGATTTTCCGGGTACCGGTTACTCGCCGCTCTCGCAAGTCGACACGAAGAACGTTGCAGCGCTGATTCGGGTCTGGAGCTACGGACTTCAAAACGAGGCGGCACCCACGGCACCAACCGGGCGCGGCGCCATCAATTCCGAGGCAACGCCGATCGTCATTGACGGCATCATGTATTTGCCGGCGGCCGGTCGCGTCGTGGCGCTCCAGTCCGAAACCGGCAAGGAACGCTGGCGTTACACGGTCGGCAACGGCACGCCGTCCCGACGCGGCGTCGCCTACTGGGCTGGCGACGACACAACGGCTCCCCGCATCATCTTCATGGCGGGCCGCCGGTTGATCGCGCTCGACGCCAATTCGGGCACGCCAGTCGCCTCGTTCGGGAACAGCGGCGAAGTCGACGTCAATATGCCGTACAACTCCGTGCCGCTGATCTTCAGGAACGTGGTCGTCATCGGTGCGAATTCGCCGCCCGGCGCGATTGGCGGCATCGGCAATCCCCGCGCGTACGACGTGCGGACGGGCGCGAAGCTCTGGGAATTCAATGCCGTTCCGCAGCCGGGCGAGGTCGGTCATGAGACGTGGGAGGGCGACAGCTGGAAGGATCGTCTCGGCGTCAACGCGTGGCCCTTCTACTTCACCGTGGACGACCGGCGCGGGCTTCTCTACGTGCCGCTCGCTTCGCCCGTTCCCGACGCGTACGGCGGAGACCGAAAGGGCGCGAACCTGTTCGGCAATTCCGTCGTCGCCCTGGACATCGCGACCGGCAAGTACCGGTGGCATTTTCAGACGATCCACCACGATCTCTGGGACCACGATCCGCCTGCGCCCCCGGGACTCTTCGACATCGCGCGGAACGGCGGCACGGTTCCAGCTCTCGCACTCACGACGAAGTCCGGCTACATGTACATCCTGAATCGTGAAACGGGACAACCGATCTTCGGCGTCGAGGAACGCGCGGTTGAAAAGAGCCTTGTTCCCGGCGAGGAGTCGTTTCCGACGCAGCCGTTCCCGCTGAAGCCGCCGCCCATCGCGCGCAACGCATACCAGCCGGAGGATCTCGTGAGCGCATCGGACACGAGTCCCGAGCACGCCGCCGCCTGCAAAGAACTGGTGGAGACCAACGCGATCTACAACGCCGGACCCTTCACGCCGTGGGCGTATCGCGCACTGGGCGCTCCACCAAAAACCGCGCTCAATTTTCCAGGAGGTCTGGGCGGCGCGAACTGGGGCGGAACTGCTTTCGATCCCCGGACGGGATACGTGTTCGTCGCGACGCAGGACAACGGCGCGCTCGGATGGATGGAGCAGAAACGCGACGGATCCACGATGACTCTCGATAAGGCCGCTCCGGAACGTCCCGCCGGACGCGGAAGCTTCGACGTCCGGATCAACGGCACCGCGTGGCCGTGTCAGAAACCGCCGTGGGGGCGACTGATCGCGGTAAACACCGTGACCGGCGATTTCGCCTGGCAAGTGCCGCTGGGCATCACGGAGGGTCTTCCAGAGAACAAGCAACGTACAGGACGGCCGGCGATGGCTGGCGCCATCGTCACCGCAGGGGGACTGCTGTTCATTGCGTCGACTGATGACAACCGGTTTCGTGCGTTCGAAGCCACGAGCGGACGGGAACTCTGGGTGACGACACTCAATCGACGAGGCAACGCCGATCCTCTGACCTACCGAGGCAAAGATGGCAAGCAGTATGTCGCCATCGTAGCAACCGACATGCTGGGTGTGTACGCGCTGCCCTGAGGCCAATGGAGCGGCGGGTCCGGTATGCTACGGCCACGATGGCGGAGCGGCGGAGGGTCCGGGTTGGTGTTCTCGGCGCGGGCGCGTGGGCCCGCGGAGCTCATCTCCCAGGATACGAGCGCGATCCCCGATGCCAACTCGTCGGGATCGCCGATACGATTGAGGATCGCGCCCGGGAAGTTGCGCGCGAGTTCGACATTCCATATGCGACCGCAAACGCGGCCGATCTGATTGGCCGCGACGACATCGATCTCATCGACGTCTGTACGCCCAGCCACACGCATTTCGAGCTCGCGTGGTCCGCGCTCGAAGCCGGCAAGCACGTGCTCTGCGAAAAGCCGGTCGCGTACGATTTTCGCGACACTCAGCGGGCGCGCGATTTGGCCAGGAGCAAAGGGCTGAAAACCCGCGTGGGCCTCACCTTTCGCTACAGTCCGGCCATCCTCTACATGCGCGAGCTCGTGGCCGGCGGCTTCGTCGGCACGCCCTTCATCTTCAACGGCTTCGAGCAGAACTCACAGTGGCTCGACCCGACGAACCCGCTGCGTCAGGTCGATCCCGAGGCGGATCAGTCCGTGCTCCAGGTATCGTCGCTCGAAGGCTATGGCGCCCCGATCATCGATCTGGCGCATCTCTTCGTCGGCAGCGATCTTACCCAGGTGGTCGGCACGATGCGCAACTTCATCCCGGAACGGATGGTGCGCGCGACCGGCCGCATGATGCGCATGAACATCGACGACGGCGACGTGTTCATCGGGGAATTTGAAAACGGCGCACTCTGCTCGATCCAGACGAGTTTCGTCACGGTCGGGAACTATCCGGGCATCGAGGCGCGGATCTACGGGAGCAAGGGCGCGCTCATATGCCGGCTCGTCGAGGAAAGCGGTGTCTGCGAAACGCTTCGGGCGGCGACGGCGGATTCGGTCGAGTTCCGCGAGCTGGAGGTGCCCGCCCGCTTCTACCCGAACGGCGGCACGGCGAGGGAGTCCTGGCGCACGCTCTTCTACGCGAATCTGATCCACGGCTTCATTGGAGAAATCCTGAGCGACGGCGCCAGCGACGGCGACTTCGGAGATGGCGCATGGGTGCAGGAAGTGATCAACGCGGTGGAGCGATCGTTCCGGGAACGGCGGTGGGTAGCGCTGCCGCTGGCATGAGCGCGCTGCAGGCGTTCTTCGAGAGCTACTATCGGCTCCGGCCTGTGAACGCGACGTTCACCGGGATACACGCCTACGACCACTGCCTGCCGGACTGGTCCCCCGAGGGCCTCGTGTCGGCGATTGGCGAGATGCGAACGTTGCGCGCGCAGCTCGGTTCCTCGTCCGACGGTGCCGCTCGGCTGAAGCCTTCACCCTGCGAAACCGTCGACACACGCGATCGCGAGCTGGCGATTTCGTTTCTCGACGTGCAAATCGCGGAGCACGAGAGCCTGCATTTTCAGCGCGGCAATCCGTCGCTCGCGATTGGCGAGGTGGCCTTCGGCGTCATCTCGCTCATGACGCGTCCTTTCGCAGGCATCGACACGCGTGCACACGCTGCGGCAGCGCGGCTGGCGGCCACGTCGACGTTTCTCGACGGTGTGCGTCATTCGATCGCGAACGGCGTGCCCGAGGGGTGGCGCACGAGGGGCCTTCGCGAATGCGACGGCGTCGAGCGACTCCTCGCGGACGGCCTGCATCGCTGGATCGTCGTCGAATCGATTTCGGCGCCGATCGCCGAGCGGCTGATGCGCTCGGCGTCCGAGGCTGCTGCGGCCGTCGGACGATTTCGGCTGTGGCTCGAGCGTGATGTTCCCTCTGCGCCGGCCGATCGCTGCGCGAGCGGATCGGATTTGTTCGACCTCCTGCTCGCGCGAGGACATTGGTGCGATCGAGCCCGCGACGATCTCGCGTCGGAAGCCGGGGCCGCCCTCGGCGAGGCCCTTGCTCGTGTGGAACGACGCGCCCGGGACGTCGCGCCGGGCGGCTGGGCGGAGGTGCAACAGCGGCTCGCCGACAGGCATCCGACGACGAGCAGCTATCTCGCGACGTACGAACGGATCTGGACCACCTGCCGCCACCGGGCGGAAGAGTGCGAACTGGTGACATGGCCTGACTACCCCATTCGATACGTGCCGATTCCGGTTCAGACCCGCGACGCCGCGCCATTTCTGTACTACCTCCACTACCGCTCGCCGGCGCCTTTCGATCGCCTTTCAATCCATGACTATGTGGTGACGCCCGTTGAAGACAGCATGGATCCCGAGGAGCAGCGGCGGCGCCTCCGCGCCACGAACACGAGCGTCATCACGCTCAACCACGTCGTGCACCATGGAGCCCTCGGGCATCACGTGCAGAACTACTATGCCTATCACGGGGAGTCGGAGATCGGCCGCGTCGCGGCAGTCGATTGCGCGAGCCGAATCGGGATGTTTCTCGGCGGCACGATGGCCGAGGGCTGGGCCTGCTATGCGACGGATCTCATGGATGAGTGCGGCTTCCTGACGCCGGAAGAGTCGGTGGCACAGCAGCACGCGCGCGCGCGACTGCTTGCCCGGGCAGTGGTCGATATCGGCCTGCATGATCGGTCGCTCTCGTTGGAGGCTGCGGTCGCGATCTATCGGGATCGGGTCGGGATGACGGACGATGCTGCACGCGCGGAAGCCTGCAAGAATTCGATGTTCCCTGCGACCGGCGTCATGTACTGGCTCGGAACCGCCGGGATCCATCGGCTTCGCCGGGAGCGCGAGCGCATCGACGGCGGCGCCTTTTCGCTCCGCCGGTTCCACGATCGTCTGCTGACGTTCGGGTCCATCCCGGTGCCGCTCGTCGCCCGGGTGTGGGCGTGAGCGGGCAACCTCCGTCCCTGGCGCGTCCTCCGTCCCCCGGCGAGGGACGGAGGTTGAAACACGCCGCTGTCCTCACCGCCGTCATCGTTGGGCTTGCGACGCTCCAGTGCAGCCGCCGCACGGCAGGCGTAGCGCCCTCGAACGACCTACTGATCATCGGCTACGATCGCGAACCCGATACCCTGAATCGCTTCAGCACCCATATCCTCGAAGACATCCAGAGCTGCATCGTAGAGGGTCTGACGACCACCGACGAGAAGATGCAGGTCGTGCCGCTCCTGGCCGAGAGCGTACCGACGCTCGACAATGGCGGCGTCAAGCTCGGGATCGACGGCGGCATGGACGTCACGTGGAAGCTGCGTCCTGGCATCACCTGGCACGACGGCGAACCGTTTACGTCGGCCGACGTCAAGTTCACGGTGGACGCGATCAACAGCCCGGCGTACAACCCCGAGAGCACGGACGGCTTCGACCGCATCGGTTCGGTCGACACACTCGATCCCCTTACGGCCATCATCCATTACAAAGAAATCTATGCGCCGTACGATATTCAATTCATTCGTGGCACGCTTCCCCGCCATCTCCTCGAAGGCCGTGACATCGATCACGCGCAGGACTACAACCGAAATCCGCTCGGCACGGGCCCATACCATGTCGTCGAGTGGAAGGCCGGCGAGTACATCCTGTTGGAGCGCGTCTCGCATTACTGGCGCGGCGCCGCGTTTCCCCGAATCAAACGGCTGATGTTCAAGTTCATCGCGAACACGAACACGCGGATCAATCAGTTGAAAAGCGGCGAAGTGCACGTCGTCGCACTCGTCCCGTGGGACAAGTACCGTGAGATCTCGGGCATCGGATCGCTCATCGTGCACCAGACGCCCGGGAACGCCTACGAACACGTGACGTTGAACGAGCGACGGTTTCCGGCGTTCGCCGACGTTCGCGTCAGGCGGGCTTTGATCCATGCGCTGGATCGCGAGCTGTACGTGAAGACCATCCTGGACGGGCTGGCGCCCGTCGCGCACGGAGCCGTGCAGCCCGTATCCTGGGCGTACACCGAGGGTATCGCGCGATATGCGTTCGATCCGGCGCGGGCGCGCGCGCTGCTCGATGAAGCCGGCTGGAAGGTCGGATCCGACGGCATCCGCGAGCGCGACGGCCGGAGGCTGGCGTTCACGCTCATCACCCAGGCCGGTTTCGCGGTCCGCGAGGCGGTGGCGCAGGCCATCGAGCGTCAACTCCGCGACGTCGGCGTCGATGTGCGCGTGGAGCTGCACGACGGAACCGCCATCAGCGCCCTCTGGTTCGAAGGCAACTTCGACGCGATGCTGCACTGGTGGCAGATGCCATCCGACCCGGAACTGACCACCTTTTTCGCCGCGGATCGCACGCCGCCGGCGGGCCGCAACATCAACTATTTCAAGAACGACGAGCTGACCAGGATCCTGTACGAATCCGACCGGACGGTGGACAGGGAGGCGCGCAAGCAGCTCCTCCAGCGCGCGCAGACGATGCTGGCCGATGCGGTCCCGGAGATCCCGCTCTACAACGTCACGAAGCTGGATGCGATTCCGGTGTCGCTGCAGCATTTCAAAGGCAATCCGACCAACACGGGGATTTTCTGGAACGTCCACGAATGGGAGATCAAATGAGCGGGCGGTCGAAAACGGGTAACGGCCCCTCTGCGCGGTGACTCATTTTCTCGTCCGGCGCTCGATCCAGTCGCTGCCGCTGCTGTTCGTGATTTCCGCGCTCGTCTTCGCGCTGATCCACGCTGCGCCCGGCGGCCCGCTCACGATCTATCTCTCGAATCCCAATGTCAGGCCGGAAGACATCGAACGGCTCCGTCGCACGCTCGGTCTCGATCGCCCGCTCTGGGACCAGTACTGGTCGTGGATCGGCGCGTTCGTGCGCGGTGATTGGGGTTACAGCTTCAGCGACGGCCGTCCCGTCATCCTTCGAATTGTCGAACGAGTGCCGGCGACCGTGGAACTGGTGGCAGTCGCCATCGCCGGCGCGCTCGCGCTGGCGCTTCCCGCTGGCATCACATCGGCTGCGAATCGCGGTGGCTGGTTGGACAGAACCATCAGCGCCGCGGCGATGACCGGCATTTCGCTGCCGACGTTCTGGTTCGGGCTCCTGCTTCAGATGCTGTTCGCGATCGGTCTCGGCTGGCTCCCGTCCTCCGGCCGTACGACGCCCGGCGAGGGCGACGTTCTCGATCACGCGCGCCATCTGCTGATGCCGGCAGCGGTGCTCGCCGTCGTTCAGGCGGCGAGCTGGTCGCGCTATCTGCGTGGATCGATGATCGACACGCTCTCGCAGCCGTTCACGATCGCGGCCAGGGCCCGTGGCATTCCGGCCCGCCGCGTTCTGTTGATCCACGCCCTGCGCCACGCGCTCGGGCCGGTGCTCGCGGTCGTGATGCTGGATGCAGCGCTGCTCGTATCAGGCGCGGTCGTCACCGAGAGCGTGTTCGCGTGGCCGGGTCTCGGCAGCCTGTTCACCGAGGCGCTGGCACGACGCGACTACACGATCCTGATGGCACTGCTGATGCTCTCCTCGTCGGCGATCGTCGTGCTGAACGCCCTATCCGACGCCGCTCACGCGGCGCTCGATCCGCGCATTGTTCTCACCTGATGCGCGCACCGCTCTTGTTGCTGGCGTGCTTGATCGCGGCTGCGCTTGCAGCCCCCATCCTGGCGCCGTACGGGCCCGAGCAGATCGATCTCGCCCGGCGGCGCGAACCGCCGTCGGCATCTCACTGGTTCGGCAGCGACGATCTCGGCCGCGACGTCCTCGCACGCGTCCTGTACGGCGCGCGCGTCTCGCTTGCGGTCGGCCTGTTGTCCGCGGCGGTGGCCGGTGCCTCGGGAATCGCCGTCGGCGGCATCGCGGGCTACACCGGCGGAGCGATCGACACTGCCCTGATGCGGGGCACCGACGCCATGCTGGCCGTCCCCCGACTGCCGCTGCTGATGATCGCGACGTCCCTTCTTCAGCCGACCGTCGCGATGCTGGTCGTGCTGATCGGGCTGGCGGGTTGGATGGAAACCGCGCGAGTCGTGCGCGCCGAGTTCCAGACTCTGCGCACGCGGGGCTTCGTCGAGAGCGCACGTGCCGCCGGCGCCGGCCACGCCCGTGTGATTCTCGCCCACCTGCTCCCGAACGCGGCCCAGGCCGTCGTCGTCTCGATCACGCTCGCCGTGGCGCGCGGCATTCTGATCGAATCGGCGCTCAGCTTCTTCGGCGTCGGTGTCCGTCCTCCAGCGGCCAGCTGGGGCAATATGCTCTATCAGGCGCAGGCGACGCTGGCTACCGAGCCGTGGCTCGCGCTCGTGCCCGGCGTGTTCATCCTGATCACGACGTTGGCCGTGAACGCAGCCGGCGACCGCGCCGTGGGTGCCGGACGGTAGGCCGTTCGCACTCGAGACGCTCAGTCAAAGCAGCCGCGGAGATCGCAGAACTCACGGAGAGACTTTTTTTCTCTGCATTCCGGATTCGCCCGTGCTTTGCTGCTACTCCACGATGAGGCCAATGTCGCCGGGAAGCAGCAACTGACGGTGCGCCCACCACGGCGCGATGCCGTTGGTCATCACGCGCTCGTGGAACTCGCGCAAATCGAAACGATCGCCGCGCGCGGCCGCGTAGTCGTGTCGAAGCTTGAACGCCGCGACTTTGCCAAGGAAATAGCCACCGTAGGTCGGGTCGTACGTGCCTCGAATCGCCTCCTGTCTTGCGGCTGGCGCTGGCAGATGGGCTTCCCGCTCGAAGAGCTGAGTGGCCTGCTCGATCGTCCAATCGCCGCTATGGAGCCGCAAGCCGGCAATCAGACGACATATGCGCGTGAGCGCTTCGCCTATCTGTGCCAGTCGATAACGCGGATCTTCGCGCTTGAAGCCTTCGTCGCTGACGAGCTGCTCCGCGTAATGCGCCCAGCCATCCTGTCCCGATGAAGGCTGCGGAAATGGATTGAGACCGATCCAGATCCGCCGGATCTTGCCGGGCGTGCGTCGCATGAAGAGGCTGTGCACGTAGTGGCCCGGCGCGACTTCGTGAGCCGAGATGTCCGCCAGGGTCGCATAGTTGAATTTCTGCAGCCATGCGTCCTGCCGTTCGGCGGACCAGTCAGCCTGCGCATCGGTGATGTAGTAGTAGCTCCTGACCGGGTGCGTCTCGAGCGGCGGCGACGAATGCATCGATGCGAGGCCGAGGTCGAATGGCGGCGCGGCAGCCACAATCACGCGCTCGCCCGCCGGGAGATCCACGAGGCGCCTGGCACGAATGAACGAAAACAGATCGTCGACTGTCTTCTGCGCCGCGGCGACGAGTTCGCCTCGCTTGGGATGGTCCGCAAGCACGTCGTGCCAGACGTCGATTGCGGTCCGCCGTGGCCTCGACGGATCGACCCGCCGAGCGGTGGCTTCGAAGTCCGCTTGCGCCTTTTTCAGCTCGCGATCGCCAATGATCAGCAAGGCCGCTGCCGGCGTGTCGATCAACTCCTCCGCCCGGTACCGCGCCTCGACGGCCGCGGTTCCGATGGCGTACGAACCGGTCGCGTGCGGAAGCACGTTCGCTTCCAGGTCCCGCGCGTAGTTCTCGACCGCGTCGCGTGCTGCGTCCGACGCCGCTTGCAGTGCCGACTGGAGACCCGCGTCGTTCACATCCGCGAACGCCCGCGGCAGGTCGTGCGCGAGCATTTCCGACGCGCCGCGGAACATGACGATGGCCCGCTCGACGAAGACGGGAGGCGGCTGATGGATGTTCGCGCGGGCCGAGGTGAGGAGTCGAGGCACCAGCCTCAGCTTCGCCGTCGCCTCCTGCATCCTGTGTCCTGCCGGCGAGGAGTCCATCGTCATCAGGTTGTGGATGCCGTCAGCGATCGCCGACGCGTAGATCATCGGATTGCGGGTCCAGGTGCGAACCGTGTCGAGATCGAGGAGCCAGCCGTCGATCACGCCGAGCAGGATTCGTCGATCGACCCGTTCGTCCGGGGTGAGCGGCGCGGGATCGAGGGCCTCTAACGTCTGGCGTACCGACCGCAGCCAGTCCACTTCTCCCTTGATTGCTCCCGCGGAGAAATCTTCCAGGGCCTGGTCATGGGCATGGAGTCCGTTGCCGGCAGCGATTGATGGATGGCGACGGGCGAACTGATCGAGATATCCGTCGACGATCGCCGAGAAAGCGCCCGGTTCCGTGGGCGGTCGTGTCGCCGAACGATTGCACCACACCAACAGCAGAAGGATGGACGCCACGCCAATGGTGCGAGCTCGCAGCAACATCCGGGTTGACTGCCCTGCGAATTATCGCCGCTTCCGCCACTGACCTGGCGGCGCGCCGACTGCCTTCTTGAACGCACGGCTGAACGCGGCCTCAGACTCGTACCCGACCCGACTCGCGATCGCCGCGACGCTGTCAACGCCGCTCAGCAAATGGTTCGCGGCCAACTGCATCCTCCAGTTCGTCAGGTACTGAATCGGGGGCTGTCCCACAAACTGTGTGAACCGCTCGGCCAGCGCCGATCGTGAGAGTCCGACTTCATGCGCCAGCGACTCGAGCGTCCAGTCGTGAGCCGGGTTTCGATGCAGCGCCGCGAGCGCCCGGCCGACAGGTGGATCCCGCAACCCGGCGAGCCAGTCCGCCCGTTCGGCCGGCAGCGTCTCGATGTATCGGCGGACGACGTCCACGAACATCAATTCGCTCAGGCGGCCGAGCACCGATTCGCCGCCGATTCGCGGCTCCTTCGACTCTGCCACCGCGAACCGCACGAACGCACCGAGCGCGCCGCCAGCGCGATCACTCACCCGAATCACCCGCGGCAACGCGGCGAGCAACGGATTGAACGGCCGCGCATCGCATCCGAGGAACCCGCAGACGATGTTCGTCTGATCGGCGCGCGGGTTGCCCATCAAGATGGTAAAAGGCAGCTGCCCTTCGCTCGGTGGACGATAGAGCGACGTATCGGGTGTATCGCGCATGCCGGGAGCGCTCGAGATGACGTGCGCATCGCCGTGCGGAAACACGATGACGTCGCCAGCCACGAGGTGCGCCGGCGGTTCGTCGACAGCGCCTCCCCAGCAGGCGCCGCGAGTGACGACGTGAAAGGAAATGAGGTGGTCGACGCCCGGGAAGATCGACTGAACGATCGACGTGCCCGGCGGCGTCTCGGCCACCCACGGGTCGGACGCCTGGATGTCGAAGAAAACGGCGCCCGTCAGCCGCACCGCCCGTAATACATCCGACAGCGCATCCATCAACATCCTCAGCGGCCGATCGAGCACGAGCGCCGGACGCTCGAGCATGCAGGCAGATGATTCGGACGATTGGCAATGCCATGCGGACGAGCGGTCATTCGAATGTCTTCAGCAACTCGCTACAGTCAAAAGCGTCCGGAGAGCGTCACGATTCTACTAGCGGAAACGCAGTTAACGACAAGGAGACACCGATGCCACTGTTCATGGACGTTCACAATCACATCGAAGGGCTGACCGCGGATGCCGTCGCGCATGCGCACGAGGCAGATCTCAAGACCCAGGCGAAGTACAACGTCAAGTATCTACGCTACTGGTTCGACGAGGGAGCGGGCAAGGTGTTCTGCCTGATCGACGCACCCGACAAGGAAGCTGCGATTGCGGTGCATCGCGAGGCGCACGGTCTGGTGGCCGACAACGTGGTCGAAGTGAAAGAGGGCGTGTAGGATGGTGGGTTGTCCCCGGGAAGTACGCCGAGGTCGTCATCGTTAAGAACGTGATCGTCACGCGCACGACCCTTGCACTGACTCGCCGTATAGTTCTACTATGCAGAGCATATGGGCCGGGAGCATCTCGGGGAGCTGGAGCAGATCGTCTTGCTCGCAGTCCTGCGGATCGGTCCGGATGCGTACGGCGTGCCGATCCGCCTCGAGATCGAAGAACGCACCGGCCGTTCGCTGACGGTGGGCGCGTTGTATCGCACGCTCGATCGGCTCGAACACAAAGGCTACGTCGCCTCTTGGTTCGGTGATCCGACTCCCGAGCGCGGTGGCCGGTCCAAGCGCCATTTCAAGATGCGGCCCGCCGGTCTTCGCGCCCTGCGGGCGAGCCGTGATGCCCTCGCCGCGATGTGGGACGGCCTGGATCCGGGAGTGACGCGTGCCTCGTGAACCTGCCCGCTGGATTCAGTGGCTGTTTTGCGTTGCCCGATATCGCGCTTCGGAAGCGGAGCTCGGCGACATTCAAGAAGAGTTCGTCAGCGGAGGTCGTAGTGCGTTCTGGTTAGTCCGGGAGATCCTGAGCACCATTCGAAGGACAAAGCCCGAGGTCACGTTGGACGAAAGAAGGACCGAGATGCTGTCGAATTTCTGGAGCGACATCCGCTACACGCTGCGAATTGTCCGCCGCAATCCCGGGTTTGCTGTCGCAGCCGTTGTGCCAATCGCGTTGGGCATCGGCATTAATACCGGGGTCTTTTCGATTCTGAACAACGTCGCCTTTCGGCCGCTTCCGGCGCCGAATCCGACGGACTTGGTGAGCGTGTACCAAGAATTTCAAGGTGTGCAAAAGCGTCGCGTTCATGG
>JBKPDW010000388.1:0-14755 GCA_046728115.1 Acidobacteriota bacterium
CCGCGGGGCAGCTCCGGCAGGCGGCGGTGGCGGATTCTTCGGGGCGACCGTTCAGGGCCTCAACATCGTGAAGCCACCGTACGGCGTGATCGCCGGCATCAACCTCGACAGAGGCGAGCTGATGTTCTCGACGCCGCACGGTGACACGCCGGACAACGTGCGCAATCATCCGGCGCTGA
This sequence comes from Acidobacteriota bacterium, assembly GCA_046728115.1. GTDB lineage: Bacteria > Acidobacteriota > Vicinamibacteria > Vicinamibacterales > CAVVIG01 > CAVSWN01. The sequence goes on from JBKPDW010000388.1 coordinate 180, forward strand.
AAGGCGTGGACATTCCGAAAACCGGGCAGCAGGGGAACGTTGGGATCGTCGTCACGAAGACGCTGATCATCGCCGGTGATCCACAGGTGACGACCACGCCCGATCATCCGCGCGGCGCGATGCTTCGCGCGTACGACAAGCAGACGGGCCGGGAGGTCGGCGCCGTGTTCATGCCAGCTGCACAGAGCGGTTCGCCGATGACTTACATGCTGGACGGCAAGCAGTACATCGTCGTGGCGATCAGCGGCGGCAACTACTCGGGCGAATACGTGGCCTACGCGCTGCCGTCATCTGCAATCTCGTCGACGGCAGCTCGCTGAAAGGTGTTCAGTTTAGAAGTCAGAAGTCAGAAGTCAGAAGTCAGAAGTCAGTGCCACTCCCTTTCCATCCGATAGTCTCCCGCTGGTTTTCCGAAACCCTCGGCGCGCCGACGAAGGCCCAGTCGGACGGCTGGGCCGCGCTCGCGCAAAAGCGCAACACGCTGATCGCAGCGCCGACAGGTTCGGGCAAGACGCTCGCGGCGTTTCTGACGGCACTCGACGAGCTCGTCTGGGAAGGGCTGCAGGCTCCTCTGCCCGACGAAGTGCGCGTCGTGTACGTCTCCCCACTCAAGGCGCTCAGCGCCGATATCCACAAAAATCTGGCCGAGCCTCGCCGCGGCATTCGTCGCGTCGCCGAAGAATCGGCGCTCGAGCCGCCCCGCATCACCGCGGCCGTCCGAACGGGAGACACACCGCACGCCGAACGCGCGGCCATGCTGCGCCAGCCGCCTCATATTCTGGTCACCACCCCCGAGTCGCTCTACCTGCTGCTGACAGCCGAGCGCAGTCGCGCGATGCTCCGGACCGCACGAACCGTCATCGTGGACGAGATTCACGCAGTGATCGGAACCCGACGCGGCGCCCATCTGGCTCTGTCGCTCGAGCGACTGGACCGGGTCGCCAGCCGGCCGCTGCTGCGGATTGGCCTGTCCGCGACTCAGAAGCCGATCGAGGCGGTGACGCGGTACCTCCTCGGCACCGCGCGCGCCGTTGAGGACTGCGCCGTGATCGACGAAGGGCACCGGCGCGCAATGGATCTCGGCCTCGAAGTGCCGGGATCTGCTCTAGAAGCGGTGATGTCACACGAGGTGTGGGAGGACTATTACGAGCGGCTGGCTGCTCTCATCCGCGAACATCGCACGACGCTCGTGTTCGTGAACACCCGTCGAATGGCCGAGCGGATCACACGCCACTTGAGCGAACGCCTCGGCATTGACGCCGTCACGGCGCATCACGGAAGTCTGTCGAAGGAGAAGCGGCTCGACGCGGAGTCGCGTCTGAAGGCCGGCACCCTCAAGGCACTCGTCGCAACGGCGTCGCTCGAGCTCGGAATCGATATCGGCGCGGTCGATCTGGTCTGTCAGATCGGATCGCCGCACCGGATTGCGACGCTGCTGCAACGCGTGGGTCGGTCGGGGCACACGATTGCCGGAACGCCGAAAGGACGGCTCTTTCCGACGTCTCGCGATGATCTGATCGAATGCGCGGCGCTTCTGCGATCGATCCGTAGCGGCGACCTGGACCGCATCGTTTTTCACGACGCCCCTCTCGACGTGTTGGCACAGCAGATCGTGGCCGAAGCCGCGTGCGGCGACTGCGGCGAAGACGAAATCTTCGATCTCGTGCGCCGCGCGTGGCCGTACCGCGGCCTGGATCGTTCGAGCTTCGATTCCGTCGTAACGATGGTCGCCGAAGGGTTTGCGACAAAGCGCGGACGCCGCGCCGCGCTCGTGCATCGCGACGAGGTCAACCACAGGCTGCGCGGCCGGCGGGGCGCCCGGCTCCACGCCATCCAGTCAGGCGGCGCCATTCCCGAAGTCGCCGACTACCGCGTCGTCGTGGATCCTGAAGATACGTTTATCGGAACGCTGAACGAGGACTTCGCGATCGAGAGCACAGCCGGCGATGTGTTCCAGCTCGGCAACGCGTCGTGGCAAGTGTTGCGGGTCGGCTCGGGAGTAGTACGTGTGGCCGACGCGAAGGGCGCGCCGCCGTCGCTGCCATTCTGGTTCGGCGAAGCACCCGCGCGAAGCGACGAGTTGTCGCGTGCGGTCAGCGACCTGCGGGCGGCGATCGAGCTTCGCCTGAAGGGACGCGACGCCTGCGACGCGGCCTTCGCATTGGAGCCCGTCCGGACTGCCCTCGACTGGCTGACGGAGGAAACCGGAATCTCGCCGGCTGCGGCCGAACAGGCCGTCGCCTATCTCGCTGCAGGAAATCAGGCGTTGGGTACGCTGCCCACCCAGGACTCCATCGTTCTCGAACGCTTCTTCGACGAGTCCGGCGGAATGCAGCTTGTTCTGCACGCTCCGTTCGGCAGCCGCATCAACAAGGCGTGGGGCCTGGCGCTGCGCAAGCGTTTTTGCCGTCAATTCAATTTCGAACTGCAGGCGGCCGCCACCGAAGATGCCTTGCTGTTGTCGCTGGGTCCGCAGCATTCGTTCCCGCTCGCGGACGTGTTTCGCTATCTTCACGCGGACACGGCACGCGACATCCTGATTCAGGCGTTTCTCGACGCACCCGTCTTTCAAACGCGCTGGCGGTGGAACACGACCATCTCGCTCGCCGTGCCCCGCAACCGGAACGGGAAAAAGGTTGCACCGCAACTCCAGCGGATGCTGGCCGACGACCTGATGGCGGCGGTCTTCCCCGATGCGGCGGCGTGCCTCGAAAACATCCCCGGCGAGCGTGAAATCCCCAACCATCCGCTGGTGACCCAGACCGTGCGCGATTGCCTCGACGAGGCGATGGATTTCAACGGCCTCGCTGTCGTGCTGGATCGCATTCACGCCGGCGACATTCGATGCATCGCCCGGGATACTGCTGAACCGTCGCCGCTCTCGCACGAAATTCTGAACGCCCGTCCGTACGCGTTCCTCGATGACGCACCGCTCGAAGAACGACGCACGCACGCCGTTTACGCGCGTCGAGCCAGCGATCCCGCGTCGGCCGGCGATCTCGGGGCGCTGGACGCTTCGGCGATCGCGCGAGTCCGGGATGAAGTGCGGCCTGATCCGCGCGACGCGGACGAACTTCACGACGCGCTGCTCACAGCTGGCTTCCTCACCGAGGAGGAAACGCGCGCCGTTCCGGAAGAGCTGACCGCGGCGCTCCGGACCGCCCGCCGGGCCACAGTCGTATCCCTCCCGGCCGCTCAGACACACATCTGGTGCGCGGCGGAACGGCTTCCTGAGCTTGCCGCCGTACATCCGACATTGCAATGCGATTTCACGATTCAACCACCTGCCTCGCGCACCGTACGGGTCTGGACGCGTGAGGAGGCCATTGTCGAACTGCTCCGCGGTCGGCTCGCCATTGTCGGTCCGACGGACGCAGAAACCGTGGCTCACACGATGGGTATTGGCGTTGCCGACGTCGACACCGCGCTGTTGACGCTCGAGGCCGAGGGTGTGGTGCTCCGGGGCTCCTTCACGGGCGCAGGGCGACCGGAGTGGTGCGACCGCCGGCTGCTTGCCCGGATTCATCGGTACACGCTGACGCGACTACGTGCGGAGATCGAGCCCGTTTCGCCAGCGGACTTCATGCGATTCCTGTTCGCGTGGCAGCACGTCTCGCCGGCCGCAAAGCTGACCGGAGTTGAGGGCGTGCGGGCGATCGTCGAACAGCTCGACGGATTCGAGCTGGCGGCAGAAGCGTGGGAGCGCGCGATTCTGCCCGCGCGCATGGACGGATACGACCCGTCGTGGCTGGATCTGCTGTGCCTCACGGGCGAAGTGGGATGGGCTCGACGAAGCGCTGGTGCCGGATCGGAATCGACGCAGCTGGTTGGCGCCACACCGATCGCGCTGTTTCTCAGAGGATCGAAAGGGCCTTCGCCGGCGCCTGGGCCGGATTCCGAGAATTCGATCCCTGAGATATCGGATTCGTCGCGTCGGGTCCTCGATCTGATTCGAGCACGCGGCGCGCTCTTCACGCCCGAGCTGGCGGCCGGCGCCGGGCTACACGCCTCGGCGGTACGGAGCGCCCTGAGCGAATTGGTTGCGGTGGGACTGGTGGCCTCGGACGGCTTTGGCGGTCTCAGATCGCTCCTGCGCGGCGGCATGGAACAGTTGTCGACTCCGACGCGGTCGGCCGTCGCGGGCCGATGGTCCCTGATCTGCCGCGAACATGGCGGAGATGATCCCCAGGCTCGTGAAGCCGTCGTCGATGCGTACGCGCGAACGCTGCTTCGCCGCTACGGCGTCGTGTTCCGCAAGCTCCTGACACGTGAAGCCGGGGGCGTATTCTGGCGGGAGTTGACGCGCGTTTACCGCCGGTTGGAGGCGCGCGGAGAAATACGCGGTGGTCGGTTCGTCGCGGGAATGTCGGGCGAACAGTTCGCGTTGCCCGATGCTGTCGACCGGCTGCGCGAACTCCGCCGCACCGCGCCCGACGGGCGCGCCGTCGCCATCAGCGCCGCCGATCCGCTGAACCTTGCGGGGATCGTGACGGCTGGCGAGCGTGTGCGTTCAATCGCCTCCAATCGAGTCGCTTACCGGGACGGCGTACCTGTCGCGGCCCTTGAAGGCGAGTACATACGCCCGCTGACGCGAATGGATAGCGTCGCCGACACGGCCGCGTCCGAAGTGGCGACGATCCTTACCGGTCGTCTGAGGCCGCCCGTGGTCAGCGGGTTCGTGGGAAGATAAGCGGTTATTCGGGCGAAATCGACGTGCGGCCGCAGTCGTCACACCGCAGATACAGAACAGGCAGGGCCTCTGACCGGCCGATGATGCGTGCGCTTGGCACGCCACAGCGAGGACAGACAATACCTGAAGTGGGCCGTTTTGCCATGGGGGAGCCTCCTACACCATATTAGACTCCCCACATGCAAAAAGGGTCCAACTCCTTGACTTGTAATCAATTGTAAGGAGATCAGTGCGGTTTGACTGTCACCACAATGACCTTGCGGTACTTGACGGGCTTACCGTCCACGGTCGCGGGCAGGTAGCGCCACGTTTGCACGGCCTTCAGCGCGACTTTGTCGTACGCGCTCGACACCGACTGTCTCATCACAGCTGATTCGACCGCACCGCTCTCGTTGATCGTGACCTCCAGCGTGCCCTGACGCGTGATCATCAGCTGACCGGGAAACGCCGGCAACTCCTGCCGCATCGTCTGCGGTGGCACGACGTTCGGATCAGTAGCACTGTACACACGCGGCGGCAACGCCACGGCCGGTGCCGGTGTCACCGGGACGGCGGCAGGCAGCGGCGCTGGTGGCGGCGGCGGCGCGACCGCGCTGACGGCGAGGTCGCGGAAGCCGCTCGCGAGCGTGCGCACATCTGAGATCGGAGGCTGAGCAGCGATGGCCGCGGCATCGGGATCGTTCATGATTTCGAGCACATGCGAGAACCCGACTGCGGCCGCGTTGAACTCCTTTCGATCGTATGCGGCCTTGGCGTCCGCGTAGCTGCGCTGAATGATCCCCGGCAGCAGCCGTCGGCGCACGTCGCTGAATGCCGAGCGAACGCGCGGCGACACGTCATTGACAGGCGGATGGTATTCGGGGTCGCGCACGATCATCGCTTCGATGGTGCGCTCGGCTTCTGCTGTCCGTCCCAGCGCTAACAGGCAGTACGCCCGGTATTGCGAGATCGCGCGCGCTTCTTCCACCGGACGGCCGGTGTCAGCTTCCCGGTTCAACACCGAGAGCGCATCCTCGTATGCGGCCGACGCATAGAGATCGCGCGCGGCGCTCAGCGTGTCCTGCTCCCCTCCGACAAGCAGCAGCCCGAGAACAAGTGCACTAATCATGACTTCACCTTACGGCTTCTTGCGCAGGTCTACACTGACACGCGCCGGCGCATTCGCGGTCACGGTCACGGCGTGACGCAGTTCTCCGAGATCGGGGTGGCGGAACACGATCTCGTGCGGTCCAATCGGCACAGGCAGGTTCCCCATCGGCGTTTCACCCTTGCGCTCGCCGTCGATCCAGACCTCGGCCCACGGTACGGCGTTGACGGCAATCGTTCCCTTCGGCCAGTCGAGTTTGATCGGTGTCACCTTCCCGGCCGACACTTGTATGACCTTCACCAGCTTGTAACCAAGGACGTCGTTCACGATCTGGATCTCGTGGCGCCCCGCGGGCAGCATGATTCGGTCGCTTTCACTCGTACCCAGCACCCGGTCCTTCTCGAGCAGCTGCACGTCTACCGGTGCTGAAATCGACACCCAGCCGGACACCGCTGTGCGGTCGGCGCCAGCAAGCGGCACGACAAGTGACGCCGTCGTTGCGCCGACGATGTTGACGGTCTGTTTGACCACGCCGAGCTCGCTCTCCAGATTGACGACGTGATCGCCCGGTGTGAGATCCTCGACAAGCACCGGGGATCGACCGCGAGCAACGCCATCCACCGTTACCTGAGCGCCGGGCGGCTCCGTCCGGACTTGAAGCTGCCCCATGGCTGCGGGCAAAGCGGCCGGGAGCTCGATGTACTGGGTGACCTGAGTGCCGGCCGTAATCGTGACGGGCACGGTTCGAGGCTCGCCCGCACCGCGGATCTCCACCTCATGGGAACCGGCCCTGAGCGAAAGAGTTACCGGCGTCACGCCACGACCAACACGGTCCACGTAGACCTGGGCGCCACTCGGATTCGAACTGATCGTCAGAGTCCCGGTCGCGGCGGGGACGGTTACCGACGACGCGAACATTCGCCGAACTCCGTAGGCGCCGCCTGCGAGCAGCGCGATGCCGGCGACGGCCGCCGCTGCGACGTTTCGAGAAGGAAAGGAGAATTTCGAAATCGTGCTTGCGTACCACAGCGATTGGTTGGAGGTGTCCGGAACCTTCTCATCCTGCTGCACGTGAATCGGCGGTTTGACGACTGGCGGCGCGAGTTGCTCCTGCGTCGCTGCCGTCGGTCGCACAACCTCGACCGGCGGCTTGGCGACTGCCGGCGTGACGTGCTCCTGCGTCGCTGCCGTCGACCGCACATCCTCGACGGGCGGTTTGACTGGCGCTTTCTCTGCAGGCGGCTCGGGCATATCCCCTGCCGCGCTGGTGCGTTCGACCGATCGAAGCGACACGGATGTGGGCTCGTCCTGCATGGTGGCGACGATCTTCTCGAGCTCGGGCCGGGCCTCCAGGGCGGATGCGAACGATTGGCGCGCATCGAGCTGCAGCGCGCGTAACAGCCAGGCGCGCAGGCCTTGAGGCAGCGGTTCGAGTCCGCCGCCTTTCGACGGAATCGTCGAGGCCGACGCGAGCAGCTCCGCGCCGTGCGCGATGTACTCGTCTTCGCGCAGCAGGCGTCCGAGGATCAAGGACAGGCCGACGACCCCGATTTGCGTGATGTCGGCGCGGTGATCGAACCGCGGCAGACCCGGCGACGGCGGTAACGCGATCCGCAGTTCCTGCCAATACCGTTCGCGCGAGAATCGCAGCTGCTCGAGCGCAGCGCCGAGCACGTACTCCACGACGACAATCCGGGCGTTGGGTGTCACCACGATGCGCTCGGGACCGATGCCACCGTGCGCGACGTTGCGTGCACTCTCGTGCAGCATCGAGACGGCTGACACGAGCTGACCCAGGAAGTGCAGCGCGACGGTCACGTCGATCGTGACCGGGCGTGGCCCGTCTTCGGACAGCAGCGCGGAGAGGCGAAGCCCCCGCGTGTGATCGGAGACCACGGCGAGTGTCTTCGACGGATCGCTGAGCCGATCGACGCCCCGGACACGACCGAAGTACGTGTGCCGGAAGGCGGCCAGACGACTTGCGCGTTCGCGGAGCGCGAATTCAAAAGACGGAATCGCGCTCAGTTCGTTGCGAAGACACAGCACTTCGGCCGCATCGCCACTCGGTGTGTCGAGTCGCCGCCGTTCGCCGAGTGCATCCTGGAAGACAACAGGCGCGCCTGGAGCGGTACTTGATGCCAGAGCGGATTCCATTGGGGACCTCTGAGGCGCCCTGGTTGCGCGAACCGTGCCGAGAATGTCAGTGAAGGCTGGAGCGTCTCAATTGCTTCAGGATCAAGTGCTTCGAGCCATATGGCGCAAGGCACCAAGGGGCGGAAAATTACATTACTGGTGGGCGAGAGCGATTTTTGTGATCGCGTGCCGGCGTCCGTACGTGAAGTACAAGACCAGGCCGGCGGCCAGCCAGACGACGAGGCGCTCCCACGTGGCGATCGGCAGACCAATCATCTGAGCGAGGCAGATGACAGCGCCGGCAATTGGTACGGCTGGCACACCCGGCGTGCGGAAAGGTCGCGGGATGTCTGGCTCGGTCTTGCGCAGGATGATGATGCCGATGCTCACGAGCACGAAGGCAAACAGCGTCCCGATGCTCACGAGTTGTCCCAGGACCCCAATCGGCGTCAGGCCCGAGATGAGCGCGATGATCGTCGCGGTGACGATCGTGCTGAGATGCGGCGTCCGAAACCGCGCGTGGACGGTTGAAAAAACCGGCGGCAGCAAACCATCCCGGCTCATCGAGTAGAAGATGCGCGTCTGTCCCAGCAGTTGGACGAGCATGGTGCTGAACAGACCGAACAGCGCGGCCACCTTGATGACCGGGCTGAGCCACGTCAGCCCGGTGGCGTCGATCCCGACTGCGAGTGGATCGGCAACCATCAACCGGGAGTACGGGACGATTCCACGCAGGACGATCGCCACCGCGATGTAGATCACGGTACAGATCGCAAGCGATCCGAGAATGCCGATCGGCATGTCCCGCGCGGGATTCTTCGCCTCCTGCGCCGCCGTCGAGACCGCGTCAAAACCGATGTACGCAAAAAACATCACGCCGGCACCGCGCAGGATGCCGCTCCATCCGAACTGTCCGAACGCGCCTTCGTTGGGCGGAATGAACGGCGTCAGGTTGGCGCGCTTCACGTATGCCGCCCCCGCGACAATAAAGACCACGAGCACGGCGGCCTTGATGGCAACGAGCAGCGTGTTCGTGTCGGCGGACTGCTTGATCCCGATGACGAGCAGTGCTGCGACGAGTGCCACAATGGCTGCCGCCGGCACGTTGTACGGACCTGGCGGCCCCGTGATCGCCGCGGGCAAGTCAATTCCGACGTCGCGGGCAAGACTCACGAAGTAGCCTGACCAGCCGACTGCCACCGTCGCCACGCTGAGCCCGTATTCGAGGATGAGATCCCAGCCGATGATCCACGCAAAGATTTCGCCAGCCGTCGCGTAGGCGTAGGTGTACGCGCTCCCCGCGACGGGAACCATCGATGCGAACTCGGCGTAACACAAGCCAGAGAATGCGCAGCCGACCGCCGAGATGATCATCGAAAACACCAGCGCCGGCCCGGCATTCTGCGACGCGGCCGTACCCGTCAGCACGAAGATGCCGGTGCCGATAATCGACCCGATCCCGAGCGCCGTCAGGTTCCACGGTCCAAGCGAGCGTTTGAGAAGCCCTCGCTCGGCTTCCGCGTGAAGTTCGTCGAGCGATTTCTTTGCGAAGAGAGTCATATCGTGTCGGTCGGCGTCGTGGTGCCTTCGAACGATATGTACAGGGTTTGGCGGGACGTCGTCTTGAACGTGTGTAACGTGATTGGACGCGCTTAGCGCGCGTGCACGGCAAGACGGTACTCGGCCGGCGTCAAACCGGTGTACCGCTTGAAGCAGCGCGAGAAGTGGCTCTGATCGCAGAACCCGGCCGCCAGTGCGATGCCCCCGAGACTGACATCGGACGCCGCGATCTCTGCCCTGGCGAATTCGATCCGCATCTGCCGAACGTACGCGCCGAACGTCGTCTGGTACACCCGCCTGAACGTCCGCGCCAGGTGGACGGGATGCACGCCGACGTGTCGTGCCACGCACGCGAGCGGCAACGGTTCGGCGAAGTGGCGATCGACCAGCGCCCGGGCGCGTGCCAGCCACTCGGGCGCCGATCGTTCCGAGTGCCGGACCACCGACCGGGATGCCTCGGCAAGGACGCCGAGCGCGATGCTCTCGATCGCGAGCCGGGATACTTCGTCGCGGAGGCGAAACTCGCCATAGAGCCGATGCGCGAGGTGCAGGACGAACCCGCCGCGAAACGCCGCGGACTGGACGAGCAACGGCGCATGTTGTCGCGCTCGCGCCACCCACGACTCGTCTGCATCCACGATCAGGCAACTCGCCCCGGACTTCGACACGAGGTACGCGTGAGGCTCGTGTGCACATCTGAACAGCAGCGTCGACGGCCCGTACGTCTCGGTCGCGTCACCGCGCAGCTCCGTGATCGTCCCCTTGAGTACGAGCACGAATCGCGCGTGGATGTGGATGTGGCGCGGGATCCGCTGGCCCGGCGCGTAGCTGACCTCGGCCAGCACGAGATCGCCGACGCGACGCCATCGCAGGATGTCGCCGTGCGTGAAGTTCCGCGGTGGCTGCGCGAGCGGTACCATTCTTACGGCTGCGTCGTCGCGCGCGATTCCGCCGGAGGAGGATGGAGCTCGAACTCCTTGGGCGGCTCGGCGCCGAGAAGGTGACGAACGAAGTAGTCCCACCGGCGGCGGATCATGTACGGCTCGCTGCCGAATCCATGACCGCGATTGGGCAGCATCAGGAGGTCGAAATCCTTGTTGGCTTTGATGAGCTCGTCGACGACCAGCAGCGTATTCGTCGGCGGCACGTTGGCGTCCATCGTGCCGTGCGCGAGCAGCAGCTTCCCTTTCAGGTTCTTCGCGACGAGCTGGTTGGCCTGATTGTCGTAGTTCGTCGTCCCGTCCGGGTTCGTGCGGAGCAAACCTTGCCACTTCTCCGCCCAATCGTCTTCGTATACCCGGTTATCGTGATTCCCGGCTTCCGAAATCCCGACCTTGAAGAAATCGGGATATCGGAACATCGCGTCCGCCGCGGCGTACCCGCCGCCCGAGTGCCCGTAGATGCCGGCACGATCGATATCGATCCAGGGGTACTGCGCCGCGAGCTGCTTCATTCCGGCCACCTGGTCGGCAAGCGTGTTGTCGCCCATGTTGCCGTAGTAAGCCTCGTGGAACGTCTTCGAACGCCACGGCGTCCCCATGCCGTCGATTTCGACGACGATGAAGCCGAGCTCGGCCAGGGCCTGCGCGTCGCCTCGCGCCGCAGAAAACGTGCGGCCACCGACGCTGCCGGTCTGTGGACCAGGGTAAATGTGATTGACGATCGGATACTTCTTGGACGGATCGAGATGGGTTGGCTTGTACATCAGCCCATAGAGCTCCGTCGCGCCGTCGCGTGCCTTCACCGTAATCGGCGTCGGCGGCTTCCAACCGACGGCGAGCAGACGGGAAATGTCGCCTCTCTCCAGCGGCAGAACCAGCGTCCCGTCGGTGCGTCGAAGTTCAGCGACCGGCGGCACGTCGGGCTTCGAGTAGCTGTCCACGAAGAGATTGCCGGACGGCGACAACGTCACGTCGTGATCCGCATCGTCGGGCGTGAGCGGCTTGAGGTCGCGCCCATCCATCCCGATCCGATAGAGGTGCCTGAAATACGGATCCCGGCCCTTCTCCATGCCGACGCCGATGAAGTACAGCAGCCTGCTTTTCTCGTCTACGCGCAGCAATTGCGTGACGTTACCCTCCCCGCGGGTAATCGGCTGTTTTTCGCGGCCTGTCTGCGCGTCGTAGAGATAGAGGTGGCCCCAGTCATCCCGTTCGGAGAACCAGATCACCTCGCGTGATGCCGGCAGGTATCGCCAGTTCACCCGGCCATTTCCCGACTCGTAGAACGTTTCCGCTTTCTCCTCGAACACCTCTCGGACGACGCCCGTCGATGTATCGGCAATTCGCAACTGCTCGTGTTTGTGATCGCGGGAGGTGGACACGAACGCAATGGTCGCTCCATCTGCGCTCCACTGGACATCGCCCCACTCGCCGCGGCACGCCAAGTCGTCGCACAGCGTGGAACGATGCTGATCGGGTTCCATCTTGAACCGGACGATCCGACCGGACTCGACGTCGATGATGACTCGTTGAATCATCGTGACCACGGCGTCACCCGGCAGCGGGTATTTCCACGCCTGCAGGTTGGGATGACCGGCCCTGGTATCGACCAGGTACATCTCGCCCACGCCGCGCTGGTCCTGCTGGAACGTCGCAAGCTTTTTCGAATCCGGCGACCACGCGACGATCGGTCGATCGCTTCGAGTCCAACCGGCGTTGTCGGTCGCGTAGCCGAAGTCCTTGACGCCGTCGTTGGTGAGCGGCGTCTCCTTACCGGTAGCGACGTCGCGAACCCACAGGTTCCAGTCGCGAACGAAGACACTCCGCTTGCCGTCGGGCGACGTGGACTCGTTTCGCTGCGCGGCATTGCCGCGGCCGCCGCGGCCGCCTTCGGCAGTTCGTTCGCGGCAGGCAGGCAAATCACAAGGCGCGCGCATCCCAGTCGCCGCATCCACGAGCACGGCCTCGCTGCCGCGTTCGGTCGTGACGCGATACCAGAAGCGATCGTCCGGGAGCCAGGTTGGACGGACGCCGCTGTGTAGCACGAGGGGCGTCGTGTTGTAGCCGAGGAAGCGTTCGGCGTGGGCGTAGTCGGCGGTCGTCAGCGCCCGGGGCGAGTCAGCCGGCTGCTGGCCGTGTACCGCGGCCGAAAAGACGAGAGCAAGCGGCAGCGCATATCGCATACGCGCGAATTATACGCTGCCCGCCTTCTCCGAACCGTGAACCCTGAGGTCCTGCTGGACCTTGAATCTCAAATCTCAGATTTCACTCTGAAATCTGAAGTCTGAACCGCCTACTGCACTCTCACGAGCTGCCCGCGCGCGACGCCGCCCGGGTTGAGCGTCGAGTGCACATTGAAATAGAACCCCGCCGGGTTGCTCATGACCGCATTGATGACGGCTGGATCGGGCGGCGCGATATTCGATTTCGTAAATCCGCCGCTGCCATTCGCCAATGTCACCTCGCCCGCCGCGAGAGACGTGCTGAAGACGATGCTTCCGTTCGTGCCGGCCGGCGCCTGATGGATGTGTGCGATGTTGATCGGCGTGCCGGACGGGAAGCCCTGGAGTTGCACCACGAACGTAGCCGTGCCGGCCGTGACGTTGCCTGCGGCGTTCGTCGTCACGTCGAAGGTGATCGTCGCCGTCCCGATGCCCGACGCCTCGGCATTGCTGATCGGCGGCACCTCGTTCGAAGGCATCAACTGCGCGGTGAACGTCGGCTTGGGCTGATTGGACGTGGACGGGGACGTCGACGAGTCGGAGCAACCGGCGGCGACAACGGTGAGCGCGATGGCCAGAACAGCGTAGGACTTCATGTGAGGTGCTCCTTTGGCTGACTTCGCTTAGAAGAACTTTCGTGTGAGATTGAAGCCGAGGTTCAGGGTATCCGGGTTCCCGCCCAGCGCGAGCTGACGGAACGTCGTGCCGGGATTGTTCGTGAACGTCAACGAGAATACGTGGGCGCCCACTCGCTTCTCGATCGAGAACCCATACCCCGGATCCCTGATCTCGAACCCGCCGATACGGGGCGAAACCTCGCCGACTACGAACACCGTCGGCCGAATGCGCAGGCGCGCGCCAAGCCCGATGAACCCCGTGTCCTGAACCTCGGTCCCTTCGGGGGTTGTATTGTGCACCCAGAACGGCGTCGCATACACGGCCACGACGTGCCCGAACTTCCGCGACACGACGGCACCGAGGGCGGGCGAGTAATGCTCCTGGAAGTTGTCGTCGCCTTCAACCGACACGATCCCGGATACCGAGATGGGCATGTCCGCGCTCTGATGGAGCGCATCGTACTTCCCGGAGAATTGGATGTCGCGGCTGATGCTCGTTCGCTGAACGATTGCCTGGACGTGTCGCATCACGCCAAACCGGAATTCCAGCCCGATGTTCGCGCCGGTGTCGAGGCCGAACAGGTTTTCCGCAGCCGTGCTGAAGTCGTCGTTGGCCAGGTTTTCGTTGAACCGGTGCGTCAGGTGAAAGGTGCCGCCGTGGCGCGGCAACCGCAGCGTCGTGGGCAGATTGACGAGAGAAAAATCGGGTTCGATCGGATCGAGGGCCGCGTCGTCATCGCTCGCAGGCGGCTGCTGGACGGCCGCGGGCGGCGGTGCGGGATCGGATGGGGCCGGCTGGGCGAACGTCGGACGCGCGCACAACAGGACGGTCAACAGACTGGATAACGAAAGCGCAGCAATGGAGCGTCGTGTCACGAGGAGCCTCCGTCAGCAAGGTCGGGACCAGCATCTAAAGTGTTGATAGCGTGAGAAAAGGAGCGCGTGCGCCGTTACTCGGACCGTAAGGGCTTACGGGAACCGTGCTGCATTCATGAGGGCGGGCGCCCGTAAACGATTTTCCCGCCGACCATTGTCATCACGACATGCATCTGCTCGATGTGCTTCTCGGGGCACGTCAGGATGTCCTCTGGCAGGACCACAAGGTCCGCCAGCTTGCCTGGTTCGATCGACCCTTTGATGGTGTCTTCGAACGTCACGTACGCGTTGTTGATCGTCTCGAGGCGCAGGGCCTCTCTGCGGCTGATTCTCTGATCTGCGCCGAGCACGCCGCCGCTGATCGTATCGCGGGTGACGAAGTGATACACGACCCACAATGGTGAATACGGCACCACGGCCGAGTCGGTACCACCCGCTACGATGAAGCCG
>JBKPDW010000389.1:0-4310 GCA_046728115.1 Acidobacteriota bacterium
GATCTGAATCGGCGCGCTCCGCGTGTGATGGGCGTGCTGCGACCGTTGAAGGTCGTGCTCACCAACTATCCGGAGGACCGCGTCGAGGATGTCGATGTGATCAACAACCCGGAAAATCCTGCGGCGGGGACACGGCCCGTACCGTTCTCGCGCGTGTTGTACATCGAGCGAGACGACTTCCGCGAGAATCCACCGAAGAAGTTCTTCCGGTTGTCGCCGGGAAAAGAGGTGCGGCTGCGCTGCGCGTACTTCATCACGTGCACGAATGTGATCAAGAGCGAGTCGGGCGAAATCGTCGAAGTGCACTGCACCTACGATCCGGCCACACGGGGCGGCGACGCGCCGGACGGCCGTCGCGTCAAAGCGACGTTGCACTGGGTTTCCGCTGCGCATGCCGTCAAGGCCGAAGTGCGGCTCTACGATCGGTTGTTCTCGGTGGCGGACCCCGAGAACGTGCCGGAAGGAAAGACGTTCCTCGATAAGCTCAATCCGAAGTCGCTCGAGGTGCTCCGCAACTGCCTGATCGAGCCGAGCCTGGCATCGGCGAAGGAAGGGGACCGCGTGCAGTTCGAGCGTCTCGGGTACTTCTGCGTCGATCCGGATTCCCGTCCCGGCGCTCTTGTCTTCAACCGTACGGTGTCGCTGCGCGACACGTGGGCGAAGATTGCGAACAAAGAGCACCTTTAGGCCACGTTACAATCGCCGTCCATGTTGTCGTTTGATGCGGCGCAGGGAGTGGCGTCGCGATTGCGTGCCGAGCTTGGCCGCGCCATCATCGGCCAGCAGACGGTCGTTCAGGAAATCCTCATCGCGTTCTTTGCCGGCGGTCACGTTCTCCTTCGCGGCGTGCCTGGACTGGCGAAAACACTGCTGATCAAGACGCTCGCGCAGGCGGTCCACCTCAAGTTCAACCGCATCCAGTTCACACCCGACCTGATGCCGTCCGACATCATCGGCACAGAGGTCATCGAAGAAGATCGCGGAACGGGACGGCGGGAGATTCGGTTCATTGCAGGACCGGTGTTTGCCAACGTGATTCTCGCGGACGAAATCAATCGGACGCCGCCCAAGACCCAGGCCGCGCTGCTCAAATCGATGCAGGAATACCAGGTGACGGTCAACGGCGTGCGCTACGAGCTCGAACGCCCCCTGTTCGTTCTGGCCACGCAGAACCCAATCGAGCAGGAAGGTACCTATCCACTGCCGGAAGCCCAGCTCGATCGCTTCATGTTCAACGTGGTGATCGATTACCCGACAGCCGCCGACGAACATCGAATCCTGGAAACGACAACGGGCGACACCGAACCTGCGATCGAGCCAGTAGCCACAGCCGCCGACATCGAAGCGATGCGCCATCTGGTGCGGGAAATTCCTGCGGCATCGAACGTCATCGATTACGCCCTGCGCATCGTGCGCGCGAGCCGTCCGGCAGGCGACGCGGCGGACGGCGCGCCTCCGACCGTTCGCCAGTGGGTCAAGTGGGGAGCCGGGCCACGCGCCGGCCAGGCGCTCGTTCTCGGCGCAAAGGCACGCGCGCTGCTCGACGGTCGCAGCGTTGCGGCACCCGACGATGTCCGGGCTGTTGCGCTGCCGGTGCTGCGTCACCGCATTCTGCTGAACTTTCAGGCCGAGGCCGACGGGATCGACGCCGATCAGATCGTTGCGCACCTGCTGGAGGCGGTGCCGGAGCTATAAGCGAGAGCCTCCGGGCTTCGTAGTTTCGTGTTTTCGCGGCAGGTCCGAATTCCTGAAACGGGTGACGCATGCTGTCCGCCTGTCCGCCCGAAATCCTGACCCGGATTGCCGACCTCGAGCTGGTTGCCCGCATCATCGTCGAGGGTCTGGTCTCCGGACTGCATCGCAGTCCGTTTCACGGCTACAGCGCCGAGTTCAGCCAGTATCGGCACTACCAGCCCGGCGACGACCTGAAATACGTCGATTGGAAACTCGTCGCGCGAACCGACCGCGTCTACACGAAACAATTTCGCGAGACGACGAACATGGCGGCGGGGCTGGTAATCGATACCAGCGCGTCGATGGCCTTTGGATCGAAGCTTCGCTACAGCACGATCGTCGCGGCCGCGCTGGCATATGTGATTTCACGTCAGGGCGATGCGATCGGATTGATGGCGAGCGCTGATGGGCGCGAGGTCTTTCGGCCGGCCCGCGCCGGCCGGCCCCACCTGAGCCGCGTGCTCGGCGCCTTGTCGGCGCTGACGGCGCATGGCGACTGGAACGCGCGCGAGGCAATAGGACGGGCCGCGCAGCGGCTGAAGCGCCGGGGAATGCTGATCGTTCTGTCGGACTTTTACGACAACGACGACACGATATTCGCCGAATTGCGTCGTGCCTCACGAATCGGACACGAGATCATCATGTTCCAGCTCATGAGTCGCGAGGAGCTCGAGTTTCCGTACTCCTGCGACCTCGAGTTTGCGGATCTGGAAACGGGGCAGAAAGTTACAGTCAACGCGGACATCGCTGGACCGGCGTACAAGGACGCGATCGCGGCGTTTTGGAACGGTGTCGCGCGCGCGCCGCATCCGAAGGGTTTCAGTACTCGCTCGTCACGACCGACACGCCGCCCGAGCGTGCTTTGCGGAGTTTCCTGATTGGAAGGTCCGGGTGATCTGGCTGTATCCACTCGCGTGGTTCGCGCTCATGTCGGTCGCCGCGCCGATCCTCGTCCATCTGCTCGCGCATCGACGGGCGAAGCCGATGCCGTTCCCGACGCTGCGATTCATACCACCGACCCGCCTCGCCGCGATTCGCAGACGCGCGCTCGAAGATGTCTTGTTGCTCGTCGTCCGCGCCGGCATTCTGACGGCGGCGGTTGCGGCGCTGGCAGGTCCGCTCCTTCTCACACCAGCACGACGCGCCTCGTGGAACAACCGCGTCGTCCGCGCCATCGTCACGACGCCTGGCACACAGGTGTCCGACGCGGGCGCGTTTCGCTCGCAGCGATTCGAGGCGAATTCGATACCCGAAGCGATTCACCGCGCGGTAGCGTGGCTGGAATCGTCGCCGCCTGCACGACATGAAGTAATCATCGCGGCGCCCTTGACGATCGGATCGATCACCGACCGCGATCTGGCTGCAGTGCCGGCCGCGATCGGAATCCGGTTCGAGCGAACGGGAACGGTCCCACCTGCGCGGACCATCGAAGGACGCCGCATCATGAGCCCAACCGGGACCCGGCGACGAATCCTGACGCTGGATCATGGCGAGACGAGCGTTCGCGAGGCGAGTGACACGGCGTCGGCGGCCTGGCCGATCGACGTGGTTTCTCGTCCCGAGTCTCGTCATTTCGTCGATGCCGCCATCGCAGCCGCCTTGTCGGAGCGCGTTTGGGAACCTCCTTCCGACCGGCGTGTGGAGTTCGTTGTCGTCAGCGATGAGGATGGCGCGACCTCGCCTTCGCCTGACATCCAACCGATCCGATCACCCTGGATGGCGGATGCTCTGGCGGCGATCGCGCGCGATGCAGAGCTCCAGGCGGAGGCGTCGCACACGACGTCAGGTCTTGCTGGCCGATTCGCGCGAGCGCCGTGGCGGCCAATCGTACGAACGTCGGGCGGGCAGCCGATTGCCTCTGCCGCCGCCTCCTCGCAATCGCCGCAGCGGTTGGTGATCGTCGTGCCGGCTGCTGCAACACGCCATTTGGTCACGCCGCTGTTGCTTCGGTCGCTTGCAAATAGCCTTGCACCCGTCACAGATGCGGCAGCTGATGAGATTGTTCCGATTCCGGAGACGCGGCTCCGTGCGTGGGCCCGACAGGCGGGTCCACCGGCTGTACCGAAGGCCGACACCATCGATCGCGACGATCGGCGATGGCTCTGGGCGATCGCACTGCTCCTGATCGCGGCCGAAAGCTGGCTGCGCCGACCTCGCCGTGCCACGTCGGATGCGATTCAGGCGGAGGAGGCCACGCGTGTCGCCTGACGAGCGCGCGTTCGACAACCTCGTCTCGCGCGCCCTCCGGCGCAGCCGGACACTCGCCGTCCTCGACGCGATCGCGTGGGGCGGAACCGGCGCCGCCGCGTACATGCCGCTGGGAGCAGCCATTGGATTGGCCGTGGCTGCCTGGCGGCTGGGTGGAGTGGTTCGTCAGACAATCGTTCGCGCGATCGAGCACAACAGCAACGGTCGCAACATCTTCGTCACCGCCGACGAACTGCTGCGCGGGCGGATTCGCGCCCGACCCGAGATTCGGCAGCGGGTGTTCGCTGACGCCGCCGCACTCTGCCACCGTATCGATTTGAGCGCGGTGTATCCCATCAAGACGGTCGTTCGTACGCTGACGGTTGCGA
>JBKPDW010000390.1:0-1736 GCA_046728115.1 Acidobacteriota bacterium
GTCTTGGCCATCGCCAGCAGTCTAGTACAACCGTCGCTCGTCGCGCAGCGTGAGAATGCTAATGTCAGAGGCGATTACTCGGACACGCTCCCTAGTGGCGCTGGTCCTCGTGCCGATCGGCATCGTCGTGTTCCGCGAAAAGCTCTCGATCGTCAACGTCATTGGCGTGGTCCTTTCTCTGGCCGGCCTTATGCTGCTTCGGCGCTAGGCTGCCTTCTGCCGCTCGAGCGCGATCGGCGCCGACAGCGTCGATAGGGCAGGACACTTGACCTAGAGAGTGCACGCTAGCTTGTGGCTTGAACGAGCGTAAACCCGAGAGTTGACCAGGATGAACGACCGTATCCGCGAGACACACACACATCGGACGCGCATCTTTCAGTCGTCTCTTGCCGCCGTCGACAATTTTCAATGCGACGGCGGCTATCCGAATGGCGGACCGGAGGGATTCTCACCAGACTTCCAGGTCTGTATGCCATATCAGGGTCTGTTCATTTGGCAGGTCGGCGGCGACGATGTCGTTGGCGACGCCAACAAGGTCCTGTTCGTAAGGGGTGGTGAAGCCTACCGCGTCCATGAACCGACGCGATACGGGTACGGCGAGCTGATTGTGACCCCAGCACAAGTCGAAGGTCCGGTACAACAAGCAGTATTGGCGAACGTACTCCAACTGCTCCGGCGAGCCGTCGAGAACCGACGTGGATGAATCGTGTGGAAGCATCGTGGTCTTGAAGATCGCCGCGTCACACTTGGATGCGTGATGCCCCGCCCTAGCATCGGACAGCCACAAGGCCTTGTAGCCGAGGGCGTACGTCTTGCCGGCGCCGAATCCGCTGTGGTCCACAAATATTCCGTCCGGTGAAACCTCGCGGTTCATTTGCAGCTGCCGACCGAACGAGTTGCCTGTGCGCAGCATGAGGCAGTGGTGTATCGGGTAGGATCTCGCCCCTCATGAACCACTGCCACATTCGTACCCTCATCCAAACGATCCTCCGGGTTACCCACGATTTCGGTTCATTCCTGTCGCTCGCGTTCACGTCACGTGCCCAATTCGCCGCGGAGAACCTGTTCCTGCGGAAGCAGTTGGCCTTGTACCTGGAACGGCAGGTGAAGCCACGCCGAGCTGCTGATGCGACACGCATCACGCTGGTCGTCTTGTCGCGGTTCGTCGAGTGGCGTCGTTTACTGACCATCGTGAAGCCGGACACACTCATTCGTTGGCACCGAAAGGGATTCCGTCTGTTTTGGCGTTGGAAATCACGCGCGCCCGGGCGTCCGCCGATTCCCGCGGACGTGCGTCAGTTGATCGCGACCATGGCCGCGGCGAACCGCACGTGGGGCGAGGAACGGATCGCCGCCGGAGTGCTTCTCAAGCTCGGGATTCGAATCTCACCCCGAACCGTCCGACAGTACATGCCTCGGAGACCGCCGCGTGGGAGGATGGGAACGCAGGCATGGAGCACGTTCGTCCGGAACCACGCGCAGACCGTCCTGGCGTGCGACTTTTTCGTGGCCGTCACCGCAACGTTCCGGGTGATGTATGTCTTCGTGGTCTTGGAGGTCGGCACGCGGCGAATCCTGCACTGGAACGTCACGATGCATCCCACGGCCGAATGGACCGCGCAGCAGTTTCGGCTGATCGTGCCGGGCGACCAGGCGCACCGATTCGTCATCCATGACCGAGACACGATCTACTCCGCGGGTGTCGATCGGACGCTCGCGGCGATGGGCCTGACCGT
>JBKPDW010000391.1:0-5902 GCA_046728115.1 Acidobacteriota bacterium
AGCTGTGTCAGGCCACGCTGCGGCCGTGAAGCCGGAGTCCGCCTCCAGGCCTCATTACGCCACTCGCACGATAAAGCCCGAGGAACTGCATCACAACCGTCAGCCGACACCGTCGGCAGCACAATGTCAGTGAAGCGCCGCGCCGGTCCGCAGTGATCCACGTGCGGCGGCCGCACGATCGACGGCGGGCGCGTACCAGCTCGGCGCTCGTCGCCGGTGCGGCCTTCGATCGACAAGGCAGGAACGAGCGAACGACGGGCTCCGAGCAGTCGCTCGTCGCGCAGCGTGCGGTCGGAGGAGGATGCCTCGCGAACACCCGACGATGTTGATGAAGCTGCCGTTGCGCTCAGTGCGCCTTGCGGTGACGACTGCTCCGGTGATCAGCAACATCGCCGCGAACAGGGACCTGCGTTTTGACGTTGTTCATCCCGCACCAACCTTCAAACCGATGTTCCCTGCCACAAGCAGCGACTTCGTCCGACGCTTCATCGTGACGTCGTTCGTCTCCACCCGTACAACCATGGATCGGTACCGGAAGGTGCCACACGTGTTGGAAGCTTTTTCATCAGCCTCACACCGCTACCTGGGCAAGTCACCGAAATTCGATTCGGATGTGTCGCAGCGTGCTGATTTGCTCCACGCCTGCTTCTCTGACTGAAAACTGGAACTCACGCCCGTCGTTCAGGGTGCCGGAGGACGCGATCTCGATCTTCCCGTTACCCGGCCCCTGCGGTCGCAGCACGCCGATCTGGTTCACGTACTCGAAAAACGACGCGTAGCCGATCAGCAGAGACGGCAGTGATGCGAGCTCGCCGATGGAGAGCTCGCCATCTGCGTTCGCCGCCTGAAGCTCGGACCAGCGGACGAACCAGATCGGAACCGCGCCGTCGCCCATCAGCAACGCGTAGACGGGGACCGGATCGATCGGAGGCGGGCCGTTCTTGTAGATGTCAAAGCCATGCACTGTGAGCGGACACCTGAAGGCCCTCAGATCGAAGCCATCCAGCAGATTCGAGTCAGGCAGTACGCAGTCGGTCGCCCGCAGGAATGGAATCGCCGCCCATTCACCGTCCTGGAAGATCTGACCGCCTGGCGGCCGAGCGATGGAGGCATAAAACGGCGGGCCCGGATCCTGTGACGGAATCCACAATCGAACAGATGCATGCGGGAACGTTTCGAGGCACATCATGGTCGCTGGGACTGCGAGCCACGCAATCGACTTCCTCATATCGGTCTCCTTGCGCGTCAAAGGGCTCCTCGTGGCGCGCGCCACACACAATGCGCTGGACGAACGAAGAAGTCTCAGGAGATCCACAGGCTTTCATCAGGTTCTTATGCGAGCGTCTCGAGCACAACTGCTGAGGTGTCATGACGTGGGATCGGTATGTCGCCGACGTAGGCGGGGCTATAATCGCCCGCACGAAATTCCGGCGAACCTGCTGATGTCTTTCGTCTCTGGTGCTCGCTTTGGCGCCTTCGAAGTCCTTGAACGGATCGGCGCGGGCGGCATGGGTGAGGTCTACCGTGCCCGGGACACGCGCCTCGATCGCACCGTCGCTCTGAAGGTCATTCGGACTTCGGAGCTGCCCGGGCGCGACCGCGTCGAGCGCTTCAAGCACGAAGCGCGCGCAATCTCCAGGCTCAATCATCCCCACATCTGTGCGTTGTACGACATCGGTGAACAGGACGGCGAAGCCTTCCTGGTGATGGAGTACGTCGGTGGAGAAACGCTAGCCACTCGTCTCGAGCGAGGGTCCCTTCGGATGGAGGAGATCCTGCGCTACGGCGTGCAGATCGCGGAAGCGCTCGATGTGGCCCACCGCAACGGCGTCGTCCACCGCGATCTCAAGCCGAGCAACATCATGTTGGCTCGCGGCGGCGTGAAGCTGCTCGACTTCGGACTTGCGAAGCTGCGCGATGTCGACGCTGACCGGATCGGGAATGCGACCACCATGAGCCTGGGGCTGTCCGAGGACGGGCTGATTCTCGGGTCGCTGCCGTACATGTCACCCGAGCAGCTCGAAGGAAAGCCAGTCGATGCACGCACCGATTTATTCGCGCTCGGCGCCGTGCTCTACGAAATGGTCACTGGTGAAGCGCCATTTCAGGGGACCAGCAAAGCGAGCCTAATCGTCGCTATTCTCTCGGAGGAGCCCATTCCGGCGGCGACGCGGCAACCGCTGATGCCGCCGCTCTTCGATCGCACGATCAGGCGATGCCTCGCGAAGGCACCGGACGAACGCTGGCAGACGGCTGCAGATCTGGCCGCGGAGCTGAAGTACATAGCCGAGGCGTGGCACAACGCACAACCGCCCACGCCGGCTCCGATCCAGCGCCGCGCGCGATCGGTTGTGATGACCGCAGCAGCGCTAAACATCGGTGCCGTACTGGCCTCGATAGGATTCCTCGCGCGGACGCCTGTTCGATCACAGCCATCATTTCAGTGGCTCACGTTTCGCCGCGGCATCATCACCGGTGCCCGAATTGCGCCTGACGGCCAGACTATTATCTATAGCGCTTCCTGGGAGGGTCAACCGTACGACCTGTATCTCACGCTCCTCGGAAGCCACGAATCGCGCTCGCTTGGCGTCGCTAATGCCCGTCTGTTCGCGGTCTCTTCATCGAATGAGCTGGCGTTCATGCGCGGCCGACAATCTGTGGGGCGCGCATTCGGCACGCTGGCCCGGATGCCGATGGCGGGCGGGGTCCCGCGGGAGCTGCTCGAAAATGTGGCCACGGCGGACTGGAATCCTGACGGATCTGCGCTTGCGATTATCCGGTCGATTCCGGAAGCGCCGGGAAGGGTCCAGATCGAGTATCCAATCGGACACAGGGTTTACGAGTCTCCTTCCAGTCTGAGTTCCTTGCGCGTTTCGCCTGGCGGCGATCACCTCGCATTCATTGAGGGCAACGCGTCGAGAGCGATCGTTGTGCTCGATCGCGACGGGCAGAAGAAAGTCACGACGGCAGGATGGTCGCCGGCGCTCGGCGTCGCCTGGTCACCTGATGGCAAGGAGGTGTGGTTCACGGCCGGACGGCACGAACCCTCGGCCCTCAGGGCCCTCTCTCTGGACGGCAAAGAACGGTTACTGGCTGGCGCACCTGACCTGCTCCGCATCCAGGATGTCCTTCGTGACGGTCGAGTGCTGGCCGTGCGCGATCACGGACGCGAAGGATTCGCGTGTCGTTCATCGGACGATACGAACGACCGTGATTTGAGCTGGTTCGACGGTTCGGCGATCGAGGCACTGTCCGACGACGGGCACACGGTTGTATTCGGTGAGCAACGCGGCGGCGGTGGAGGGACACGAGGAATCTATTTGAGGAACACGAACGGCTCGCCGGCCGTTCGCCTCGGAGACGGTCATCCGGAAGACCTGTCGCCGGATCGGAAATGGGTGCTCACGCGATCGGGCGGAGATGCAGAGACTTGGATGCTCCTCCCCGTCGGCGTTGGCTTACCCAGGATGCTGCCGCGCGGCAGCGTGGTCGAGCGATACGAGGCGAATTTTCTTCCCGACGGCACCGGTGTCGTGTTCGGAGGACGCGAGGAGGGACGAGGAACACGCATCTTCGTGCAGGACCTCATTGGCGGCGTGCCCCGACCTGTTTCGCCGGAAGGGGTTCGCACCATCGGTCTGGTCACGCCCGACGGACACTTCGTCGTCGGCTCATCGCGTCAGCAGCATCTTCTGTTTAATCTGAATGGCGGCCAGTCGCGCATGCTGCCATCCCTCTCCTCTGACGACTGGCCGATACAGTGGACTCCTGACGGTCGGGCATTGTACGTGGTACATGCGTCTCCGTGGTCGGACACAGTCGCACAGGTCTATCAGACGATGGAGGCGCAGGTCGACAAAGTCGAGATCGTTTCCGGAAGGCGAACGCCTTGGAAAACCCTGAAGCCAATGGACCCCGTCGGACTCGAAACAATCAATGACGTGTACGTCACTCCAGACGGCACCACATACTGTTATGGTTTCTTGCGGACGTTGTCCGATCTGTTCTTGGTCACAGGCTTGAAGTGACCCATGCGCGGCGCGTTGGATTTGGTGAACTCATCTTCGACTCGGATACAAAAGAACTGCTTCGAAATGGTGTACCGGTCACTCTCTCACCAAAGGCATTCCAGCTGCTCGAAATCCTGATCGAGAGCCGACCGAAAGCGCTCTCGAAATCGGAGCTGCACGATCGCCTGTGGCCGCACACGTTCGTCGTCGAGGCCAATCTCTCCAATCTGATTGGTGAGGTGCGCCGCGCCCTCGACGACGATCCGAAAGAGCCGCAGTTCATTCGCACGATCCATCGGTTTGGGTACGCGTTTCGTGGTGATACGAAGGATCTGGTGCGCGAGGTGAGCCGGATTGTGTGCCGAGTGGTGTGGGCTGGCGGCAGCGCGATGCTCGACGATGGGGAGCACATCATCGGTCGTGAATCGGACGCAGCCATCTTTCTCGATTCCCCCAGTGTTTCTCGTCGTCACGCGCGAATCCGCGTCGCGAACGGTCAGGCAACCTTCGAGGATCTCGGCAGCAAGAACGGTTCGTCTCTGGCAGGCCGTCGGATCCAGGGCCCCGTGGGGCTCGCCGACGGCGACGTGATCACGACGGGCGTCGTCGAGCTGACGTTCCGGATGATCCGCCCGGCGGTCCCCACCGAGAGCGTTCGATAGCACGCGTCGCAGTCTACGCTTCGCTCACCGTCCGCGCGAACGCGGGCGTGCTGACATTCTCCATCAGATGCGTGGGCCGGCCTAGCGCTGTGAACCAGAAGATTCCGAGCACCGCGTATGCGAACGCGAACCGGCAAGGAACCATTTCCCTTCTCGCACCACCTTGTCAGCACAGTGGCAGGCGCCCTCAAGCGCGCCTCAATCACGCGAGTGTATCCGTGAGGAGCATCCGCGTCGCGTCATTCCGTTCGCATCGTCGAGGAAGACGATCGTCTCGCCGCTAAGACTGTTGGCCCTTCGACCGAGGCGCGAACCTGTTTGCATGGTTCGGGATTTTGGTTCGGATCCCCGATCCGCTTCACGACGACGCGCTTAGGCGATAGCAGCCGCCGAATTGCGAGTGACGTCCGAGAATTTCAGATCAGCGAACACCATCTCGCCAGGTTCGAGACTGAGCTCGCGCTCTGACAGTAGCGCCCCGGCCGCCACAAAGATAGTTGATGACATACGGGGTACACTCGCTACTGCGGTTGGCGCAGTTCACGCATCACCGTGTCTTTACAACCACGCACGACGGGGGCAGCCTGCTTGAGCACCGCTTGTATCTTTTCGGGTGGCGGGCCTGCCATCAAGGTCCCGAGCGCGTTAAAGTTCGGAAATTCAAGAACAACGTGAAGCCGCCCTACTTCACCGAACATTTCAGAGTAGACGCGGTATGTCTCGAAAGGCGGCTTCGTGTCACGTGGCTTGGACAGAGCAGCCATCTCGAGGGCCCACTTTGTTGCTTCTTCACCCTTACCCGTCACTACGTCGCACGAGCGCACCAAGACAAACCGGCCCGTTGGTTCCGACATAGCCGTTTGCGATGGCTGCTGCGGCATCTGCTGTTGTCGTGCGGACAAGCCGACCGTGACTAGCATTAGCGTCAAGAGCGTAATCGATTTGCAGCGTCTCATTGTGTCCTCCTTGCCCGCAGACAGACGAACCTACGGAACATGTGCTCTGGGTCCCTGAGTATCCTTCTCAGGGTGACAGCGTCGTTGCAAGTGCAAACAAGGTAGAAACCATTACGAGACTGCCTCCTCGCACCACGGTGGTCAACGGCAGTGGCACTGTTGCGCTGATCGCAAGGGCTTCGAACGACGAGCCGCCGCACCTTACTTTGAGTCGCAGGATTCATCTTCTGCTCTGCTTCGAATAGTGGCCGTCGCGTTAGTGAAAGTCTCACCG
>JBKPDW010000392.1:0-6606 GCA_046728115.1 Acidobacteriota bacterium
ACCACCGACGGACCGTTCCAACCGTATATCTGGACTTCGTCAATTCAAACGGATCCGAGATTGACCAAGATCTCAAGCTGAGCGTCGTCCCGTTTACGGCCACAGTGCGATTCCTTCCGCTCGGTCATCGCGTTGGCGTCACTCCGTACATAGGCGGCGGCGTGGGCATCCTGCGCTGGCACTACAGCGAGACCGGTCAGTTCCTGGCGACCGATAACACAATTTTCCAGGGAGAGTTCAAGGGTGACGGCACCGCGACAGGTCCCGTCATTCTCGGTGGAGTGCGCGTACCCGTGGGCAACTGGGGCGTGGGCGGCGAGATCCGTTACCAGTCCGCTACCGGCGATCTGCCCATCGATCAGGGTTTCAGCGGAACCACGATCGACCTCGGAGGGTTCACGTATTCGTTCACGGTGAATTTCCGCTTCTGACGGAGCGCCACGGCTGGTCTCGCCTTCTGTAGAGGGCGAGTCCAGCGCCTTCGCACACACGCGAGTAGCCGTCGAGGAACACCGGTCGTTCGCGCGCGATCTTTGCGAGCATGTCGCCGCCCTCGGCCTTCTCTTCGATCAACACCCACTTGGCAAACAACCGCGGGCCATCGTTGAGCGCAGCCAGCCAGATGTCCCCGTTGCCCTCGTGGAGAAAATCGCGGACCGCGAACCCCGCGTTCGATGCTTCCTGCATGTAGTGTCCGAGCGAGCCCATGCTGGCCATGATTTTCTCGCCCGAGCCGGGCTGACCAAGACAGGCCGTTACGGCCGCGCGGGCCTGAAGATTGGGTCGATCCCATTGCGCTTCGGTCACCATGGGTGCAGCGGCGTCCAGTGGACGGAGTTCGTATGCGACAAGAGCGAAAAGCGCGATCGCGCTGGCAAGCCGCAATCGGCGAATCGCGCCTGCAGCAATCCCGGCGCCGATCGCCTCCATCGCCAGCAGCGGAGCGGTATATCGGATGCGGAACGGATGCCCGTCGATGAAAGCGAGCCAGGGTGGCACCGCCATTGTCAGCAATGACAGCGGAATCAGGCTCGCGGCGCGCTTCCGGCTCGAAAGACCAAGCGCCGCCAGGATGCCGGCGCC
The DNA here is from genome assembly GCA_046728115.1 of Acidobacteriota bacterium. Classification (GTDB taxonomy): domain Bacteria; phylum Acidobacteriota; class Vicinamibacteria; order Vicinamibacterales; family CAVVIG01; genus CAVSWN01. The sequence continues at coordinate 1,084 of JBKPDW010000392.1, forward strand.
CACGCTGCCGACAGTCACCAGCGCCATGCCGCTCAGCGTGCGCACGCCCCATCCCACTTCGGCTGCCGCGAGCATCGGATCGCCGATTGCCTTGTTCTCGGGCACGAAGAAGCCGCTCTGCACGAACCATTCGCCGATGACAACGCGGCTGAACACGGCGAAGCTGACGATGGCGAGGATCGGATAGCGAGCGATGCTGAACATTCGGCGAGCCGCGGTGCTCGGGTCCTCGCCATGGCGCCACCACCCCCACCAGGCGGCCGCCAGCGCGGTCACCGTTACCGGCCAGGCTTCGTATCGAGTAAGACAGGCCAACGCGAAAAGCACGCCCGCCGCATCGCTCCACTCAGAATGCAGATTGCCCACTGATTGACGCTTGGCCGATTGCAGCAGCACTGCGAGTGCCGAAGTCGTCAGCGCCAGGAGCAGCGGTTCGGTCATCGGCGTGGACTGCAAATAGAGCACGTTCGGGTTGAGCGCGAACACGGCGGCGCCGGCAATCGCGGCGGCTGCGGAATCCGTGATGGTCACGACGATCGCAGCGATCGATCCACTTGCAATCGCAAAGGCCGCGACCGATATCGCAACCGCAGACGCACCGGTGCGGTAGAAGAAATCCACCTGCGCCGGGATGGCGTTCAGCAGATGGGGCAGCGGCAGCCAGACAGCACCAATTTGTTGCCAGCCGGGTGTGATGCTGTCGAAGATCCTGCGCGACACGACGAGGTGTCCGCGCGCGTCGTAGTGGGTGAGTGTCAGCCCCAGCCGAGCGTAGTGGAACGCGACGATGGCGCCGCCAGCTGCTGCTGCGAGCGCGATGACTTCCGGAAGTCCCCGGCGCCCGGACGGTATAATCACAAGTTCATTCTATGAGCAGAATCGTCGCGTGGATCCGCGGCGTCGCGGTGACGCTCGGTGTGCCTGGTCTCTTGCTCGTCGCCTTCCTCGATTCGTCGTTCCTTCCTCTACCTGGCATCACCGACTTTCTCTTGATCGTGCTCGTGACACGACGACCCGAGTCGATGCCGTTCTGCGTCCTCGCGGGGGTGATCGGATCGGTGGCCGGTTGTCTCGTGATGTATTTCATTGGCACGCAAGGCGAGCGCGTCCTCGCACGCTTCGAGACCGCGAGGGTTGAACGCTCCATGGCGGCTCTACGAAAGCACGGTCTGATGGCGGTGCTCATCCCTTCGCTCCTGCCACCGCCCGCGCCGTTCAAGATCTTTGTCGTCCTTGCAGGGGTAGTCGGCATTCCGGCGGTCCGCTTCGCGGCGGCGATCGCCATTGGCCGCACCGTCCGGTATCTGGCGCTGGGCCTTTTGGCCGTGAAGTACGGCACGCGCGCGCAGGCATACCTCGCCGAACGGGGACCGAGCGTCTCCATCGTCGTGGTGGGCCTCCTGCTGGTCGGGTTCCTCGTCTACCTGCGCGTGAGCAAAGCGCGCAGCCGGAAAAGCCGATAGAATGAACCAGTCCTGATGGTCGAGCTGACAGTTGTCGTTCCCATCTACAACGAGGCGCCCTCGATCGAGGAGCTTTACCGCGAGGTCACGTCGACGCTCGGTGCGTGGCGACCAGCGTACGAAATCATCGTGATCGACGATGGCAGCACGGACGACAGCTTCGAGATTCTCACGCGCTTACAAGCCAGCGACCCACGGCTTCGCGTGATCCGGCTGCGACGCAATTTCGGGCAGACCGCTGCGTTCGCCGCCGGGTTCGAGTACGCACGCGGTCGCTACATCGCGACGTTGGATGGCGACCTCCAGAACGATCCCCGTGATATCCCCGCAATGGTGGAAGCACTCGAACAAGGTGCCGACGTTGTGTGCGGCTGGCGAAAAGAACGCAAGGATCCGTTTCTCTCGCGCCGCTTGCCATCGATGATGGCGAATGCCCTCATCTCCGTCGTCACCGGTGTCGCGATGCACGATTACGGCTGCTCGCTGAAACTGTTTCGCGCTGAAATCGTCAAGGGGATGAGACTCTACGGCGAGATGCACCGCTTCTTGCCGGCCATTGCGAGCGAGCAGACCTCCAGTATCGTCGAACGCGTTGTCCAACATCGCCCGCGGAAGCACGGCAAGTCGAAGTACGGCATCGGCCGAACGGTTCGGGTCGTGCTCGATCTGCTGACGGTCAAGTATCTCCTGAGCTACGCGACACGTCCTCTGCATATCTTTGGCCTGGTGGGCGGCGTCATGGGATTGGCGGGATTCCTGATTTGCAGTTGGCTTGCCTACTGGCGTCTTGTCGGTGCAATCTCATTGGCCGATCGCCCGTTACTGCTGTTCGGTGTCGTGCTCATGTTCTTCGGAGTGCAACTGGTGACCGTCGGACTGCTCGCGGAAATGCTGGCCCGTACGTACCACGAATCTCAGAACAAGCCGACCTACTCGATCCGCGAAATTCGCCAGTCGCTCGGCGAAGCCCGTTCGCCCGCAATGGCGCGCGCGTTCGGCGATCGCGCATAGCCCCTTCGAAAATTCGCGATCGAGCGCGGGCAGCACTCCACAGAAACTGCGACGTGGGCGCGCGCGATCTTCAAAAACATTAGCGAATTCTCGCCGCGTTGCACGGCACGACGCGTGCTCCAGGGCTTGTGCGAGGAAGCCTTGCGATGCATCGACGTCTTTCATTTTTCGCGTGCGCAGTTACCGCCGCGTTCGCTGCCACGAGTGCGCACGCACAATCCGCAACCTACCACCTGCACAAGGAAGCTTCGACGACCGCGGGTCTGCTCCAACTGAAGACCGCCGGCCCGGACACGCCCGCGACGATGTTCAGCGTCGATCTGAAACACCAGCCTCCCGGCTTTTACGTGGTGAAGGTATTCGACACGCAAGCGGGTGTCCCAGGTCAGTCCGGATTCATCCCGGCTGGCGCGGCGGTCAGCTTCACGTTGTGGATGCGGAAATCGGCGAACGCCGGCACGATGTTTCCCCAAGCGAAGCTCACTCTCAACAGCACCTCGGGCACGCCGCTGTGTACGGGGGTTGGCACGTCGGCACTCACGACGACTCTCACCGCCTATGCTTTGAGCTGCAACACCGCAACGGAGGTGTCGATGTCAGCCTCCGATCGCTTTACTCTGGCAATCGGCGCGAACGTCACCGTTGCTGCCGGAGGTCCCGGCGCAAAGGCGGAGCTCGATGTCGAAGGGCTGCTGAATGGCAACTACGACTCGCGAGTCGTCATTCCGTCGCCGATTCCACCGCCGACCGTCACCAGTGTCTCGCCAGTTACTGGTCGAATCGGCACGGCAGTCACGATCACGGGATCGAATTTCGGCGCTATTCAGGGCGCCAGCACAGTCACGTTCAATGGCGTCGTGGCTTCTCCCACGAGCTGGTCCAATACCAGCATCGTGGCGTCCGTCCCTGCAGGGGCGTCGAGCGGACCCGTGGTCGTTACCGTTGCCGGACGCGCCAGCTCTGGACTGCCTTTCACCGTCATCCTGACGGGTTCGGTTGCCGGGTCTGTCCGGCGCGCATCCGACGGCGCGCCAATCGCGGGCGCGGCTGTCACCGTTTATTCCGGGTCGAGCCGGCAAGGGACGGCGACGACCACTGCCAGCGGTACGTATGCAGTTGGTTCGCTCACATTGGGCAGCTATGTGGTTGAAGCCTCGGCCGTCGGGTATCGGGCGAGTGAACAGCCTGTCGTAGTCTCGGCTGCAGCGACGTCGACAGCCGACTTCAGTTTGGAGAATGCCTCGCACGGGCCGGTCCTGTATGCGTACGACCCGGTTGGACGCCTGATTCAGGTCACCGATCCGTCAGGTGACTTCGCGATCTATCGCTACGATGCCGTTGGGAACATTCTGTCGATCGATCGCCGCGATCAACAGGTTCTCGCAATCAGCGGCTTTACACCGGTCAGCGGCCCGCCCGGCACCCGCGTAACGATCCACGGTGGAGGCTTCGCGGAGGTGGCCGATGCGAACACGGTCATGTTCAGCGGCGTCCCTGCTCCAGTTCAAAGCGCTTCACCGACTGAACTCGTCGCCCAGGTTCCACCGGGCGCGACGACCGGGCCGATTTCGGTTGTCACGGTAAAGGCTGCCGTCAGCACCACTACGCCGTTCAATGTAACTGCAAGCAGTGGCGTTCCAACGATCACCTCCTTCACACCGACTATCGGGGTAGCCGGAACGGCCATTTCGATCAGCGGCTCGAATTTCGATGAGACGCTGCTGAACGATCGGGTCGATCTCAACGGGCGATTGGCAATGGTGACTGGGGGCAGCACGACGGCGCTGACGAGCACGGTGCCGCTCTTTACTCTGGGCGGAGCGATAACCGTGGCAACACCGTTTGGAAGGACCACGAGCCAGGCTGATTTCTTCGTCGTTCCGCCGCCGAATCAGCCCGCTGATGTGATCGTGACGGACCGTATCCAATTGAACACCAGCAAGGCAGTCACGCTCGGCACAGCAGACAAGATTGGTCTTTTCCTCTTCGACGGCACCTCGAGACAACGTGCATCATTCACAATCTCGAACTCGACGATCGGCAGCGGATCGATTTCGATAATCCGTCCAGACGGCGTCGAGTTGGCCAAGACCTCTTCGCTGTCCAATAGCGCGTTCATCGACGGTCAAACCTTGCCTATGACGGGAACCTACACCGTCGAACTTGCTCTGAGCTCGGGCGCCACCGGCAGCCTCACGCTCTCGAGCTATGGATTCGACGACGTTACGGGCTCAATTGAGACCAATGGAACAGGTGTGCCGGTCACGATTACGAGCCCTGGGCAAAACGCGGAGCTCACATTCGCCGGAGTCGCCGGACAACTGATCAGCGCAACAGCATCGAGCAGCGTATGGGCAAGTTGCGGATTCGGCGGACAGTACGGGCTGGCGATTCTCAAGCCTGATGGATCGACGCTCACGAATGTTTCAAACGCCTGTGGACCGACGACCGTAGTCGAGCACCAGGTGTTGCCAGTGTCGGGCACCTACACGCTGCGGCTGGATCCGATTGGAAGCCGCACTGGGAGCGCGACGCTTTCCGTCTATGCCTTCTCCGACGTTACCGGCCCGGTACAACCCAACGGCAGCGCTGTACCGGTGCAGATTACGGTGCCCGGACAACTCGCGCTCCTAACATTTTCGGGTACGGCAGGGCAGCTCGTGAGCGCCACCTCTACGAGCAGCACATGGGGAAGCTGTGGCTTTGGAGGGCAATACAGCCTGGCGATTCTCAAGCCAGACGGCTCGACGCTGGCATCCTTCGGCAACGCGTGCGGACCGACAACCGTCGTCGATCGTCAGATGCTGCCTGTGTCGGGCACGTACACAATCCGGCTCGATCCGTACGGCGCGAATACCGGCAGCGCCTCGATTTCGGCTTACAGCTTCGTAGACGTAACGGGTCCCATACCGGCAGACGGCACGCCGGTTCCCGTTCCGATCACGGCGCCCGGGCAAGTCGGATCGCTAACCTTCACGGGAACAGCGGGTCAGGTGATCAGCGTGCTCTCGACGTCCAGCAGTTGGGCGAGCTGTGGGTTCGGCGGGAT
>JBKPDW010000393.1:0-12135 GCA_046728115.1 Acidobacteriota bacterium
AATTTGCAATCAGCGTTCAACCGATGATTGCCCGCTACACGCACCCTGAGATGGGGCGCATCTGGAGCGATCAGCGTCGTTACGAGACCTGGTTGCTCGTGGAAACGGCAGCCGCCGAGGCGATGGCGTCGGCGGGGATCATTCCGGCTGACGCCGCACGAGACATCCGCGAGCGCGGCGCCTTCGATGTCGCGCGCATCGACGCGATCGAACAAATCACCCAGCACGACGTGATCGCGTTCACGACGGCCGTCGCCGAGCACGTAGGTCCGTCGGCGCGCTGGCTGCACTTCGGCCTGACCTCTTCAGACGTGATCGACACGGCGCAAGCGCTGCAGATGCGCGAAGCCTGCGACGTCATTCTGAACGACCTCGCCGCGCTGAACGCCGCGATTCGCGAGCGCGCGTTCGAGCATCGGCGGACGCCGATGATTGGCCGCACGCACGGCGTACATGCCGAGCCGATGACGCTCGGGCTGAAGCTGGCGCTGTGGTACGCGGAAGTGGATCGCGACATCGAGCGGGTGCGCCGCGCACGATCTGCGGTCAGCGTCGGCAAGCTGTCGGGCGCCGTCGGCACCTTCGCCCATCTTCCGCCGGTCATCGAGGCGGATGTCTGCCGCCGACTCGGCCTCGATCCCGCGCCGGTCTCGTCGCAGGTAATCCAGCGCGATCGACACGCCGAGCTGCTGGCGGCCCTGGCCATCACAGCGGCATCGCTCGAGAAGTTCGCGCTCGAGATTCGCGGTCTGCAGAAGACCGAGATCGGCGAACTCGAGGAGCCGTTCGGCAGAGGGCAGAAGGGCTCGTCGGCGATGCCCCACAAGCGCAATCCGATCGGCTGCGAGCAGATCGTCGGGCTCGCACGGTTGATTCGAGGCAACTGCCAAGCGGCCTTCGAGAACATCGCGCTGTGGCACGAACGCGATATCTCGCACTCGTCGGTGGAACGCGTGATTCTTCCCGACAGCTTCATCGCGCTGGACCACATGCTGCGCCGGTTCGCGCGCATCGTGAAAGGCATGACGGTCAATGTGGAACGCATGCGCGAGAACCTGAACCGCTCGCGCGGCGTCGTGTTTTCCGGGACCGTCCTCCTGGAACTGGCGAAACGCGGCGTCTCGCGTGAGGATGCATACGAGTGGGTGCAGCGGAACGCCATGCGCTCGTTTGCCGAGGGACGCGATTTCAAGGCGCTGCTCCTCGACGATCCGGACGTGACGCGCATCCTTGGGCGCTCCGAGATCGAGCGGGCGTTCGATCTCGACGATCAGCTGAAGCACGTGGACGACATATTCGACCGGGTATTCGTCGCGCCGATCAATACGGAACGCCTTGACAGCGCAGAAGACTACGAGTCTCTGCGGGTGCACCGGGCTCTGCGTTGATCGTCCGAGAAAGAACCGCATGCGCGCTCGCGTTTTCGTCACGCTGAAGCCATCAGTGTTCGATCCACAGGGGCGGACCATTGCCGACGCGTTGCACTCGCTCGGCTATAGCGGCGTCGCCGAGGTCCGGCAAGGCAAGTACTTCGAGCTGGATCTGGCGACGGCCGAGGCCGCCGAGGCGCGCGCGCTCGCCGCCGAAGTGGCCGACAAGGTGCTTGCCAATCCGGTAATTGAAAGCTACCGCATCGAGGTGGAGTGACATGCGATTTGGTGTGGTGGTCTTCCCGGGCAGCAACTGCGACGAGGATGCGTTCCATGCCGCGCGCGACGTGTTCGGTCAGGAGGCCGAGTACCTCTGGCACAAAGACAGCGATTTGAAGGGAAGTGACGTCCTCATCCTCCCGGGTGGCTTCGCGCACGGCGACTACCTGCGAACCGGCGCGATGGCGCGCTTCTCGCCCATCATGGGTGCGGTGCGCGACTTCGCCGAGCGGGGCGGCCCGGTGCTCGGCATCTGCAACGGATTCCAGATTCTGCTCGAAGCCGGCCTGCTGCCCGGCGCGATGTTGCGCAATCGCGGGTTGAAGTACCGGTGCGAGCATGTTCATGTGCGAGTCGAGCAGATCGATACGCCTTTTACCGCCGCCGCCGGCATCGGCCAGGTGCTTCGGATTCCAATCGGCCACGGCGAGGGCAATTATTTCGCGCCGCCCGACCTGCTGCGTCAGCTCGAGGCCAATCGGCAGATCGCGTTCCGGTACACGGATCCGAACGGCAATGTCGACGATCGCTGGAATCCGAACGGATCTGTCAGTGCCATCGCCGGATTATGCAACGCCACGCGCAACGTCGTCGGCATGATGCCGCACCCCGAACGGGCGTGCGAGACGCTCCTGGGCGGCGTGGACGGCCGCCTCGTTTTCGTATCGATCCTCGTCGCCGCGCTCCGGTTTCCCCATGGGTTCGGCCTTCAGGCGGCTGTCGCAGGCCGGCCCATATAGGCGCCGGATGATCGATTCCCAGGTCCTCGAACGTCATGGATTGACGCGGGACGAATACGACCGCATCGCCGGATTCCTCGGGCGCGAACCGAATCTGACAGAGCTCGGCATCTTCTCGGTGATGTGGTCGGAGCACTGCAGCTACAAGAGCTCGCGGGTCCATCTGAAGACCCTGCCGACTGGCGGACCGCAAGTGCTCCAGGGTCCGGGCGAGAACGCCGGTGCTGTTGACATTGGCGACGGCCTGGCGGCGGTCTTCAAAATCGAATCGCACAATCACCCGTCGTTCATCGAACCGTATCAGGGCGCCGCGACAGGCGTCGGTGGGATCATCCGCGACATCTTCACGATGGGCGCGCGGCCGATCGCGCTGCTCAACTCGCTGCGGTTCGGATCGCTTGATGCGCCGGGCACCCGTCGAATCCTCGAGGGGGTGGTCGCGGGCATCGCCGGGTACGGCAACAGCATCGGCATTCCGACCATCGGCGGCGAGATCGCCTTCGAGCCGTCGTATGCGGGCAATCCGCTCGTCAACGTCTTCTGCCTCGGCATTGCAGGTGCACGAGACATCGTGAAAGGCGTCGCATCTGGAACGGGAAATTCCGTGTTCTACGTCGGCGCGAAGACCGGCCGAGACGGTATTCACGGCGCGACGATGGCGTCGGCCGAGTTTGACGACAAGTCTGCGGAGAAACGGCCCGCGGTGCAGGTGGGCGATCCGTTCATGGAGAAGCTGCTCCTCGAGGCGTGTCTCGAGGTGATGAAGACCGACGCCCTCGTCGGCATCCAGGACATGGGCGCGGCCGGGTTGACTTGCTCGACCACGGAAATGGGATCGCGGGGCGGATCGGGGATCGAGATCGATGTCGCGCTCGTCCCGCAGCGCGAGAGCGGGATGACGCCGTACGAGATCATGCTGTCGGAGTCGCAGGAGCGCATGCTGCTGGTGGTCAAGCGCGGCCGGGAACACGACGTGGAACGCATTTTCGAGAAATGGGATCTTCACGCGGTTCGCATCGGCGAAGTGACGGGCGACGGTCAGCTGCGGGTGAAAGATCACGGTGCGGTGGTTGCCGAGATCCCGAATCGTGCGCTGACCGACGAAGCGCCGCTGTATCGCCGTCCGATGAGCGAGCCGGAGTACCTGCGGGAAGCACAACAGCTCGATCTCGATGCGCTCGTCGCCCCGAGTTCTGCCGATCGGCAGGCGAGCGATCAAAACGCTGCGCTTTTGCTGCTCCTCGGTTCGCCGACGATTGGCAGCAAGCGCTGGGTCTACCGCCAATACGACCACATGGTGCGCACGAACACCATCAACCTGCCGGGCCTGGGCGCCGGCGTCGTGCGCATCAAGGGCACGCGGCGCGCGCTTGCGATGTCACTCGACGGAAACGGCCGGTATTGCTATCTCGATCCATACCGCGGCGCGATGCTTGCTGTCGCAGAGGCCGCCCGCAACGTTGCCTGCTCCGGTGCCCGGCCGCTCGGTGCGACCAACTGCCTGAATTTCGGCAGCCCCGAGCGACCTGGCATCATGTGGCAGTTTGCGAAGGCGGTGGAAGGTATCGGCGTGGCGTGCCGGGCGCTCGACGTGCCAATCACCGGGGGCAACGTGAGCCTGTACAACGAGACTGACGGAAAGGCGATTTATCCGACGCCGACGATTGGCGTCGTTGGTGTGCTCGAACAGGCCGATCGCTGTGTCAGTCGCCGATTTGAGGCGTCAGGTGATGTCATCGTGCTGCTCGGTGACAGCTCAGGCGAGCTCGGCGGGAGCGAATACCTGAAACTCGCCTACGGTCAGGTCCGCGGCCGGCCTCCGGCGCTCGACCTGGAAGCGGAACGCGCGCTCCAGGACCTTCTGGTGAAGCTCGCGGATGAACGGTTGCTTCGGTCAGCCCACGACTGCTCGGACGGCGGCATCGGCGTTACGATCGCAGAGTGTGCTTTCGACACGGAAGGCATTGGCGCCGAGGTATCCCTGGACCCCGTCAAGGTCGCGCATCGCGATGCTCTCAACGTCGCGGCCGCGCTCTTCGGAGAATCTGCCTCGCGCGTTGTGTTGTCTGTGGCGAACGCTGACGTGACGACCGTGCTGGAACGGGCGTCCGCGGCACGTGTGCCGGCGCGTGTCGTCGGACAGACCGGCGGCAATCGCCTTCGAATCGCTGTGGGCGGCGCGATGATGATCGATCAGACGGTCGATGCGGCCGAGCGCATCTGGTCGTCCGCGATCGCGCGGTACTTTGAAAAGCGTGTTGCCTGAACATGGTTGACAAGTTCCACGACGAGTGCGGTGTTTTCGGCATCTTCGGCAATTCCGAAGCGGCCAACATGGCCTATCTCGGGCTGTATGCGCTGCAGCACCGCGGCCAGGAGAGCGCGGGGATCGCGGCATCAGACGGCACGCGTGTGCGGCTGTCGCGTGCCATGGGCTATGTCGCCGACACGTTTGATCACGCGACGTTGTCCGAGCTGCCGGGAAGCCTCGCGATCGGGCACGTGCGGTACTCGACGGCTGGCGAAAGCAAGCTGTCCAACGCGCAGCCGATTCTGATCGATTGCACGCACGGACAAATCGCGCTGTGCCACAACGGTAACCTCGTCAACGCGCGCGAACTGCGCGACGAGTTGGTGCAGCAGGGTTCGATCTTTCAGTCGAACAGCGACACCGAGGTGATTCTTCACCTCTATGCACGTTCGAAGGCCCGTACGCTCGAGGACGCGATCGTCGAGTCGATTTCACAAGTGCAGGGCGCGTTTTCGCTCGCGATGTTGACACGCGATCGTCTCATCGCCGTTCGCGATCCGCATGGTTTCCGCCCGCTGGCGCTCGGCCGGCTTGGCGAGGCATATGTCGTCTGTTCGGAAACATGCGCGATGGATCTCATCGGCGCGACCTACGAACGCGACGTCGAGCCTGGAGAAGTGCTGATCATCTCGGCCGCGGGACTCAAATCGTTCAAGCCGTTCCCGCCCGCGCCGCTCGCGCACTGCATTTTCGAGCACGTCTACTTCTCTCGGCCCGACAGCTACGTGTTTGGCCGCAGCGTCAACGAGGTGCGGACGAATCTTGGCCGGATCCTCGCGCGCGAACAGCCGATTCGCGCTGATGTCGTCGTGCCGGTGCCGGATTCAGGCGTCTGCGCTGCCATGGGGTATGCGGAGGAGTCGGGCGTGCCGCTGCGGATGGGGCTGATCCGAAACCATTACGTAGGGCGCACGTTCATCCAGCCACAGTCCTCGATTCGCCACTTCGGTGTCAAGGTCAAATTGAATCCCGTTCGAAGCATTCTCGCCGGCATGCGCGTCGTGCTCGTCGACGATTCGATCGTGCGCGGTACGACAAGCCGGAAGATCGTACGGATGGTCCGCACAGCGGGCGCCAAGGAAGTGCACGTCCGCATCAGTTGTCCGCCGACGATCTCGCCCTGTTTCTACGGCATCGATACGCCCCGCCGCGAGGACCTGATTGCTGCCACGCACAGCATCGACGAAATCCGCGATTTCATCGAAGCGGACAGCGTAGCGTACCTCAGTCTCGAAGGCCTGCTCAGCACGGTCGGCGCGGATCGAGGGTCGTATTGCACGTCGTGCTACACGGGCCGATATCCTGTCGTGTTTCCGCGCGATGAGGCCACGTATCTCCAGTTGGTGTTGAAGCTCAACGACGAAGCCGTCGTAAAGTAGCGCGCATGGTCGTCGTCGCAAGCTCTCCGCGTCGAAACGCTTCACCACGGAAGACGCGGGGCACATGGGGTTTTCAAACGTGTCTGTTCCTCGGTGTCCTCGGTGTGCTTCGTGGAGGAGAGCTTCGCGGAGGCAGTATCGTACGCGCGCAGGAGCCCACTGCTCCGCAGACGGTCTCCGCGGCTCAACTCAAGAGCGCCATCGACAAGCTCGGCAATCTCGATTACGCAACGCGCACGGATGCGTCGCGTACGATCCGACGCAGCCCGGCGGCGCAGGCGGTTCCGGCCTTGATGCAGGCGGTGTCCGATCATGCTGACGGATACGTGCGCTATCGCGCACTCGTCCTGCTGACCGGCTTCAACGATCCGCGGTCGAAGGACTCGATGCGCGAGTCGCTGACGAGCCCGAACGATCGCCTGCGATCGGTGGCTTACCGGTTTTTCGAGCACAATCCGGATCCGGCCATGGTGCCGCAGTTCCTGTCGGCCCTCGACAAAGAGGTTGGGGAATTCGTTCGTCCCGCGCTGGTGCGAGCGCTGGCCGCCGAAGGCAGCGATGCTCGAGTCCGGCAAGCGCTCGTCCGCGAGGTCGGCCGCGGCCAGGACTTTTTCCGCAGCGCGGTCATCGAGGCGCTGGGCGACTACAAGGCCGTGTACGCCTACGATGCGGTAACGGCGATCGCGAAACTGGACGGCCCACTGCAGGACGATGCGGCGATTGCACTTGGAAAGATGGGCGACAGGCGCGCGCTGGAAACGCTGGCGCCGCTTCAACGAAGTGCGCCCCGTCACGTGCAGCCGTCGCTTGCCGCGGCGATCTGTCTGCTCGGCGTCAACTGCGAGGCACATCAGAAGTACTTGAGCGAATCGCTCTCGTTTGCCGACAAGAACGCCGGGTATCAGGAGTTGTTGCGCGCCGCGGCCGCCGGCCTGGCTGCACTCGGCGTCGCCGGCCACAAAGAGGCTGTCGCCACGCTGTTCGACGTGGGTATTCCGTCGCGCGAGTCGACGCGCGCACCCGTCGCGCTCGCGCTGGCCACCGTCGCTCTTCGGGCGACGCCCCTGATGATGGCGATCCTGGAGCAGCATCCGGACCGGGACAAGGCCATCGCGCTTCTCGCCGAGGGGTTCGACATGCTCGAGGAGGATCTCGATAAGGAACGGTTCTTCGCGCTCGCGCGTCGCACGTACTGGGAGTCGGCCGACAACGCACCGCGGCGCGCCCTGATGCAAACACTGATCGGCAAACTGGACTTCTAGAAAGGGCTGCCATGACGCGATTTCTACTGGCAGCCGCGACGGCCATCGTCGTTGCGCCGCGCCAGGCCATGCGCACGCCCAGGTGCTCGACCGCGGTCACGGGATGTACGAGGCCATTGGTGTGGCGGTGGAGACGGGCGGCGATCGGACGCTACACAGCGGGATCCGCGTTGTCGAGGCCCGGCTGAAGCCGTGATGGAATACAAAACAGCCGGGGTCGACATCGATGCGGGCAACGAAACCGTCCGCCGCATCAAATCGCTCGCGCGTGCGACGTTTACCTCTGGCGTCCTCTCCGATATCGGATCGTTCGGCGGCCTCTTCGCACTCGATCGCGACGCATATCGCGAGCCGGTGCTGGTGTCGAGCGCGGATGGCGTCGGGACGAAGCTGAAAGTCGCGTTCGCCACCGGACGACACGACACGGTCGGTTCGGATCTCGTGAATCACTGCGTTAACGATATCCTCGTGCAGGGCGCCCGCCCGTTGTTCTTCCTCGACTACCTTGCCACAGGTCGGTTGCGCCCGTCGGTCGCCGAGCAGGTCGTCGCGGGCATCGCGCGTGCGTGCCGCGAGAACGGCTGCGCTCTCATCGGCGGTGAAACAGCGGAGATGCCGGGCTTCTACGCCGACGGCGAATACGATGTCGCCGGCTTCATCGTCGGCGTGGTTGAAAGGCGCCGGCTCATCGATGGGCGGTCGATCCAGCCGGGCGACGTGCTGATCGGATTGCTGTCCGCCGGACTGCACACCAACGGCTATTCGCTGGCGCGCAAGATCTGTTTCGACATTGCTGGCTGGCACACCGATACGGTTGTCCCGGAACTGGCCACGACCATCGGGGATGCGCTGCTGACGCCCCATCGATCGTACCTGTCGCCTGTGACCCCGCTGCTCGACCGCGATCTCGTCAAGGGAATGGCGCATATCACCGGAGGCGGCATCACTGAGAACCTCCCTCGAATTCTCCCGTCCGGATGTGCCACGGAAATCGATCGCCGCTCATGGTCCACGCCGACATTGTTTCGCCTGCTCCAGGAGCGCGGAATGATTGCAGACGATGAGATGTTCCGAACCTTCAACATGGGGGTCGGTCTGATACTCGCGTGTGCTGCGGATGACGCGGATCGTGTGAGAGCGGTCCTCGAAGCGGCCGGCGAGCCGCACACGATTCGGCTGGGGAAGGTCGTCGCAGGCGATAGGTCGGTCAGATACGTCGGCGCGCCGTGAACCGCAGGATCGCCGTTCTCATTTCCGGTCGTGGAACCAATCTGCAGTCCGTCATCGACGCGACGCGGTCGGGATGTCTTGACGCGACGATCGCGATCGTCGTTTCGAATCGCGCCGACGCCATCGGGCTCGTCCGGGCGCGTCACGCGGGAATCGATACGCTTTTCCTGAATCCCCGCGAGTATGTCGATCGGGATGGCTACGATCGCGCGATCGTCGAAGCCCTCGAGTCGCATGACGTCGGACTGGTCTGCCTCGCCGGATTCATGCGCCTCGTGGGCCGTCCAGTCCTGTCGGCCTTTCGCCAACGCATCCTCAACATCCACCCCTCGCTGCTGCCGTCATTCCGCGGCCTCCAGGCACAACGTCAAGCGCTCGAGCACGGCGTAAAGGTTACGGGCGCCACCGTTCATTTCGTCACGTCGGATCTCGACGATGGGCCGATCGTGCTGCAGGCCGCGGTTCCGGTGGTGGAGGGCGATACCGAGGAAACGCTGTCGGAACGGATCCTCGTGGAAGAGCATCGGATCTATCCCGAGGCGATTCGGATGGTGCTCGACGGGAACTGGAGGATCGAAGGGCGTCGATTCTTGACGCTCGCCTGACCTCGAAGGCCTCGGTGAACCTTGCCGAAGCTCGCCCGCATTTTCGCGTGGCCGAAGGCGGACCGGCGGCGCTGCACCTACAGCGAAGCCGTCGGAGCACTCTGCAGTGTCAGCACTGCGACCTCCGGTGGACAATTCACTCGCACCGGCACGTAGATCGTCCCTATGCCTCGACTCACGAACACCGTCGTCTGCTTCAGATGTGCGATGCCCGCCACGACCGGAAACTTTTGCGCGGCGACGGCTCCCACCAACGGCAGGACGACCTGTCCGCCATGTGTATGGCCTGAGAGCATGAGCGGAATGGACAAGTCGGCGGCTTCGACGAGACGCCGCGGATCGTGCGCGAGCAGGATTGTTGTCGCGGTTGCGCCGCGCGTAAGCCGGGCAATCTCGCTCGGACGTCTCGTCCAGAAGCGGATTCCGACGAGATCGAGTGCTTCGTTTCGAATCGTCACTCGTGTCCGGGCATCCCGAAGGACCTCGACGCCGTGCCGTGCGAGCGGTGGCGGCATATCGTGATCGTTGTCGTGGTTGCCCAGAATGGCGAAGACGCCGTGGGGCGCGGCGAGCGGCGCGAGCGCGTCAGTCGATGGGCCGACATAGCGACGGTCGCCCCATGTGACGTAGTCGCCGCCGAGCACGATCAGATCAGGCCGCTCGTCCATCAACTGCGAGACGGCGTGGGCCACGTCGTCGTGCGATACCCAGTAGCTGCGATGAACATCGGTCAACAGTCCGATGCGTAAGCCGGCGAGCGGCGGCGGAAGGCCGCGGACAGGAATCGTTACGCGCGTGACGACGAGCTGGTGGCGGCCGTAGAGAAATCCGTACGCCCCAGTCCCGGCGAGGCCGGCGGCGCCCGACGCAAGCAGCATCTTGAGCACGGCGCGACGAGTAACCGCCATTCGACTGTTATAGTAACGCGTGAAGTCGGCGATCCATGGTCGACCGCCAACCACCGACGACGATGAGCCTTTTCGACGAACTTCAATGGCGTGGGATGGTGTACGACAGCACGGAGGGGCTGCGCGAGCAGCTGGCGACGGAGCATGTCACGGCATACATCGGTTTCGATCCCACGTCGTCCAGTCTGCATACGGGATCGCTTCTGACCGTGATGGGCCTGGCGCGACTGCAGCGTTTCGGGCATACACCAATTGCCATCGTCGGCGGCGGCACCGGCATGATTGGGGATCCCAGCGGAAAGTCGCAGGAGCGCGTGCTGCTGTCCCGCGAACAAATCGAGGTCAATGTCGCCGGCATACGCGAGCAGCTGTCGCGATTCCTCGACTTCGGAGCGGCTCGAAATCCTGCCAGGATTGTCAACAACGCCGATTGGCTCGGCACGATAGATTTGCTCGCGTTTCTGAGGGACATCGGCAAGCATTTCACCGTGAATTACATGCTGCAGAAGGAGTCGGTGAACCGGCGTCTCGAGAGCGAAGAAGGCATCTCCTATACGGAGTTCAGCTATCTCGTGCTGCAGGCCTACGACTTCCTGCAGCTATTCGGTCGGTATGGGTGCACGTTGCAGATGGGAGGCAGCGATCAGTGGGGCAACATCACCGCCGGCATCGACTTGATTCGCAAACTGCGCGGGAAGAAGGCGCACGGTCTGGTATGGCCGTTGATGACGACGGCATCGGGGACGAAGTTTGGAAAGACGGAGGCTGGTGCCGTGTGGCTCGACGCCGCGCGGACGACGCCATTCAAGTTCTATCAGTTCTGGCTGTCTACCGACGATCGAGACGTCGTCCAGTATCTCAAGTTCTTCACGTTTCTGGAGCGTCCGGCAATCGACGAACTCGAAGATGCGACGGCCCGCGCTCCGGAGCGACGCGAAGCGCAGCGGGTGCTGGCGCGAGAGGTCACACTGCTCGTGCACGGCCCGGATCAATTGAGGCGCGCTGAGCGCGCGTCGCGCGTGTTGTTCGGCGAGGATTTCACGGCGATGAGCGTGGATGAGGTGCTGGCGGTATTCGACGATGTGCCGTCAACGGAGCTTCCGGCTGAGACCTTCGGGGCCGAGGGCGTCGGCGTCGTCGATCTGCTCGCGCGGGTGCAGCTTGCGCCGTCGAAGGGCGAAGCGCGCCGGCTCGTTCAGTCGGGAGGCGTCTACGTGAACAACCGGCGTGTGGCGGATCCGTCGGTGAAGATCAAGCGCGACGAAGCCATCGACGGCCGAGTTCTGGTTCTACGGAAGGGTCAGAAGCACAACCACGTCGTACGGATCACCTAGCGTCGGCTTGACCGATTGGTGGCGTACTGCCATACTGATTGGACGTTCGGTCCGGCGGTTCCGGCCAGGTACATCCAGTTCGAGCGTCTAGATTCCAGTCTCAACAGTTCGGGCCTCAGGTGTAACCGGCCTTGACGGACCCGTGAAGTTCTAGTAACCTTAGAAGGTTCCCCTAAACGCGGTCGGCGGCAGCGCCGATATGCGCAAAAGCGGGGAGAGGTAGGCGGCCTTGAGGGGCTTGCCGGGCCGAAGCCGGGCGGATGCGCGGCGAAGGCCGGTTCTTTGAAAACTGGATAGTGCGTGCAAGCACTTTTGTCACGACGAAGCCGAGCGGGCGACCGCGAGGCCGAGTCGGACACAGCCCGTCACGACGAAGCTCTGCGAGCGTATGCGAGCGGAGTGAAGTCGGACAGAGTGTCAGCGAGTGGCGTCGCGGAATCGGTTGAGCGTCGTGGTCAGTCCGGACGGCGGCAACTGGCGGCGAACCACAAGACACACACGGATTGAACAACGCAGAGCCAATCAGCTTGCGTTAACGAGTTGTTCCGCCTACGCGCCTCTGGCGCTGCGGCGTGACGACGAATTTAACATGAGAGTTTGATCCTGGCTCAGAATCAACGCTGGCGGCGTGCCTAACACATGCAAGTCGAACGCGAAAGCCCCGCAAGGGGTAAGTAGAGTGGCAAACGGGTGAGTAACACGTGGGTGACCTGCCTT
>JBKPDW010000394.1:0-15167 GCA_046728115.1 Acidobacteriota bacterium
GCCACGACAGCACGCGACCGCAGTAGGGACATGCCGATGGCGGCGAAACGATCGAAGTCCCGCGCGGCAGACGATGAATGCAGACGTTCAGAAAGCTGCCGATGATCGCGCCCAGCAATGCAGCGAACGCGGTCGTCAGCGCGATCGGCAATGGTTCCATCATGAATTCGGACGCGCCTCCAGGCGCTGTGGCTCGTCGGGGAGCGGCCACAGCGGCGAGGACTGCGATAAACGGACGCGACCGTCCGGCGACAGCTCATACTGGGTGAGGCTCGGATCGGCCGGAACGCCGGGAAGCGCGCCGGAACGCACCAGCGTGATCCAGCTGGATGGCGGCGCGCCGGTCCGCGCGGCAAATGCGTTCACCTGCTGCTGCAACCTATCGATGTCATCGAGCGCGCGCAGCTGCGCCAGCCGTCTGTCGGCATCGCGGCGCAGCCAGTCGTTATCGGCTGTCTGACGGATGGTTTGCCACATCAACCTCGATGATTGCCTGTCGCCGCCTTGGGCCAGAGTCGTCGCCGCAAGCGACGCCAGCCACCACGGCGCACTGGCAATCTCACTCGCCTTGTGAAACCAGTTGGCTGCGGCCTGATAGTCGTGGCGATACCAGTAGTGGACGAACCCGATATCCTCCATGTATTCCCATTTATCGGGTCGTTCCTTTAATCCCTTTTCAAGTAGGGCGATTGCCAAATCGGGCCGCCCGGGGCCCCCTGGGTAAGGTTCAGCCAGGAATACCGCCCCGAACCGGTAGGCGATGTTGAAGCGGGAATCGAGAGAGGTCGTAATGTCGAGCAGCGGATAGAGATACGCGTAATCCGAGGTGGGGGCCGCCAGTGCCGGCGGGGGTTCCGGGCCTGCCGGCTGTGCTGCGAGCCGGCGCTTGATGCCGCCGTAATACTGAAGCGTCCGAACCCAATAGGCGTCGGCGCCCAGCGCCTGGTAGGCACCGGCCAATCGCCGGATCGCGCTGCCCGACTGCAGATACACCGCGTCCTCGTCGAACGCCGGAGGCGGGTACCTGCGCTGCCGCACGGCCTGCAGTTGTACCGCCACGGCGAGCAGCGCGACTGAGGTAAGCGCCATCACACCGGTTCGCCAGGTCACTTGAAGTCGCGTCTCGAAAAAATGGCGATTGAGACGAGCAACAGCATCGCGATGTACACGAGGCCGTACGCGATTGAAATCCCCAGATACCCGAACGCTATCGGTTGTCCATGGACGACGTCATTCTTCACGTCGAACTGAGCGAGATTCGGCAGCACCCAATACAGGCCGCGAGCCAGTGCAGCTGCACCTGGAGAGTCGACAACGTCGCGGAAATTTCTCAGGTCGCTGCTGAAGTGACCGACAATGAAGAGCCCGAAGGTGAAGACGGCAGAAAGAATAGGCGTAGAAAAGGTCGAGAAGAACAGCGCGATGGCCGTTACGAGCATCAGCTCGACCAGAATGAGTCCGATCGCTTTCAGCAGCGCCGGGTCGAGCCCTGGCGCATCCCAGGTATGCGCAAGTTCCGCAGGCACGCGCCACGACATGAACGCCAACACGACGTACAGCGCGCCCGCCATCACCGAAATGTTGACGACCAGCGTCAGCACGAGCCCCAAGTACTTGCCGATGACGAGCTGATGCCGCTCAATCGGCTTCGCCAGCAGCGCGTAGATGCTGCGGCGCTCGACCTCCTTCGACACGAGACCAATGCCGATGAACACGGCGATGAACAGGCCGAAAACCGATGTCGCCGCCAGTCCCAGATCCTTGATGATCTTGACGTCCTGTCCGGCCGTCAGCTGGCCGAGCAGGTACGACGCGCCGATGAGCAGGATCGCGAACAGCACCAGGTTGTACAGCACCTTGTCGCGCACCGACTCCCGAAACACGTTCACGGCAACGGCGAGGGTCGTCATCACGACGCCTGCACCTGTCGGACGAAGAAGTCCTCGAGTGTGTCGCGCACGGGATTCAGCGACACGAGGTGTGCCCCCGAACTGGTGAGCTCGGCAAGGAGCCGCTCGGGCGGCGGATCGAGGGGCAGCTCGAGCAGATAGCGCCCCTGCTCGATTCGCACGGTCCGTCGCGCACGATCGCCGAGCGCCGCGATGACCGCATCGTCGGCGCCGGAGACCACCAGTTCCCAGCCGGTCACCTTGAAGGGCACCATCTCGGCGAGCCGTCCCGACGCCACGAGCCGTCCTCTGGCGAGAATCGCGACGCGACTGCAAAGCGCTTCGGCATCGCTCAAGACGTGCGAACTGAAGAACACGGTGCATCCCCGGTCGCGGAGGCCAAGGATCAGCGATCGCACGTCGCGGCGTCCGAGCGGATCGAGGCCCGACATCGGTTCGTCGAGGATGACGAGCTCCGGATCGTTGATGAGCGCCTGTGCCAGTCCAACGCGCTGGACCATGCCTTTCGAGAACTTTCTCAGCTGCAGCCGGCGCTCCGCGCCGATTCCCACTTCGTCGAGCAGCCGGGATGCGCGCGTGCGGCGATCGGGGCCTCGATAGCCGAACAGGCCGGCGAAGTACGTCAGCAGCTCCTCCGCGGTCAGGTAGTCGTAGAAGTACGGGTTTTCAGGCAGGAAGCCGATGCGCCGCTTTACCGAAACGTCACCGAGGGGCCGTCCCAGGATCTCTGCGCCGCCCGATGTCGGGAAGACGAGCTGCATCAGCAGCTTCAGTGTGGTGGTCTTGCCGGCGCCATTGGGACCGAGGAATCCGAAGACATCGCCGCGTTCGACTTCGAGCGACAGGTTGTCGAGCGCGCGGTGCGGCCGCTTGCGCCAAAAGCCAACGGCAAAGTCTTTGGTGAGATCGTGCGTCGCAAGGGCAGGATTACCCACCTGCCTGCCCTGAACCGCGTCGATGCGCCTGCCCGGAGATGAGTCGAAGGACCCGACCTGCCTTACACGCGTGAGCTGCCCGGATGATCACTTCGCAGCGGCGCGCTGCAGCTCGTAGGCGATCGCCTGGTCGAAGAACTGGGGCGCCCACATGCCTTCCACCTTCACGCCGTTGATGAAGAAAGTCGGCGTCGATTTGATTCCGAGCTGCCGCGCGAGGCCAATGTCGAGCTTCACGCTGGTCATCGCCGATTCGTACTGCGCATCGAAATCGGTGATGCCGCCGATGTCGCGGGCCGCCTGGCGGACCGACGGCGGCGTCATCGCCGGCTGATGCGTGTACAGCCACTCCTCCATCGCCTCCTCGCGATTGCGCTGGCGCGCGAGGCGAACGGCGACCGCGGCGTCGCACGCAGCGGGATGGAGCGTCTGAATGACGTTCGTATTGCAGTCCTTGTTCAGCGGGTAGTCCTTGAGCACGAGCCTGACGGCGCCCGGATTGCTCGCCTCATACTTCGCGAGAATCGATTTGTACTGCAGATACGACTGGCCGCAGGCCGGACACTGAAAATCGTTGAACTTGACGATCAACACTTTGGCGCCTTCGGCCGGCACGACGATCGGCACGCGCGGCGCCGTTGCCATGAAGCGCTCGAGCTCGGAGCGCTGATCCTGTCCGGAACTCGTGGCGGCCTGCGAAGGGTTGACGGCTGCCATCACGCCGCCTTCGCGCGGGAAAAACGCGAGCGTTGATGCTGCACCCGCAAAGAACAGCACGGCTACGGTAATCGCCAGCGGACTGCCGACGAAGACGCGAAGGTCGCGCACAGCACGGCGAGGTAATGTCGTCATGGGAAATGAAGTTGCGGCTCCGGATACGAGAAACAACCCGATCACCGCGGCATACGTGGTGAGGCACAGCAGGCAGACAGTCTTGAGCAGCACGAACGACGCGTAGCCGAGATACAGAATCACCGCCAGCGATATCGTCGAGAGCGCGAAGAGATAACCGGGAACGTTTTCGCGGACCGTGTCTCGTGCGGTGAGGCCGGTGATCGATAACAGCCCCGCCACCACGAACCAGAGCGCCCCGAAAAGCGCGACCGGAACGCCACGGACGGTGCTGAAACGGCTCATATATACCTGTGTGCAGCTGAACCGTTCGCTGACGTCGCAGAAGCTCCGGTAATTCGGGTCGTTGAGCAGGTGGTAATGCGTGTACGCAGCTGCCGCCGATGCCCCGAACCCCACAATCGCGCACACGAGCGCAAAGGAAACTGCGCGCTTAGACATGGACGTACGAGTTGTAGCCGAGAGGCCGCCCGGCGTCAAGACCAACAAAAAGGTTCGAGGGTTCGAGTGTTACTGAACCACTGCCGTCCCCGCCGGGATCGGATTCGCTACCGAGGCGGTGCCGCTTTGGAAGAGCGTGCCGCGCGTGTCGGTCGCGAAGTACCGAGTACCGGTGCCACCCGGCGTCACCGGATCCGCGCCGGCGAAGTACGAGCTGGCGGGCGCGCCCGTCGACGCGTTGCAGGTCGCCGCCGCCGTGCCGATGTCGGCGGTGCCGGCAGCACCGTCCTTGGCGAGGAACACTTTGTAGCCCGACTTCTGGACGCCGTTCGCGCTCAGGTCAGGACTGATGAAGCCTTGTGTGCTGCCGGGTGGCGGCTTCACGAGGTCTGCCAGATCGATGGCAAACCCACCTGCCGCGCAGCTGGCCGAATAGCTTGCCTCGCCGCTGTTGATGGCGCGCAGCGATCCGATGGCCGACGCTTCGTTGCCCGACATGCGAGCGCGCAGCAGCCCCGGAACCGCAATCGCCGCGATGATGCCGATGATCGCCACGACGATCAGCAGCTCGATGAGGGTAAAGCCCTTGGTCTCACGCATCTTCATTGCCGAATCTCCTGGACAAGCCTGAAACGTGCCGAGCGCGGCCAACACCTCAGCAACTGCAGTGCCGGAATCGTTGAGGCAGGCAGAGCGTTTGTAAGTTGTTATGAATTATAGCGCTTACAGCAAACGCCTCAAACCGCGTCATCGAGCCGAAATGGCAGTATCGACAACCCACCTCGCCCACAGCCTGAGAGGAATTGCGATCCGATCTGGATGGTAAGACGCGGCGGAAGGAAGGAGGGACGGGAAAGAAGCAACAACGAGCGGCGAATTGGCAAGTTGGGGAATTGGTGAGCGTACTCACCAACCCACCAAGTCACCAACTCGCCGACTCGATACTGGTTACTGAACGACCGCGGTTCCCGCGGCGATCGGGTTCGCCACCGCTGCCGTGCTGCTGAAAAACAGCGTGCCGCGCGTGTCCGTCCCGAAGAAGCGCGTGCCGGTGCCGCCCGGCGTAACAGGGTCGGCGTTGGCGAAGTACGAGCTGGCCGGAACACCCGTCGACGCGTTGCAGGTGGCCGCCGCAGTGCCGATGTCGGTCGTGCCGGTCGTGCCGTCCTTCGCGAGGGACACCTTGTAGCCCGACTTCGCGACGCCGTTCGCGTTCAGGTCAGGACTGATAAAGCCCTGGGTGCTGCCCGTTGGCGGCTTCACGAGATCTGCCAGGTCAATGGCGTAACCGCCGGACGCGCAGCTCGACGAGTAGCTCGCCTGGCCGCTGTTGATGGCGCGCAACGATCCGATGGCCGACGCTTCGTTGCCCGACATGCGGGCGCGCAGCAGGCCCGGAACGGCGATCGCCGCGATGATGCCGATGATCGCCACGACGATCAGCAGCTCGATGAGAGTGAAGCCCTTGGACTCGCGCATCTTCATTTCCGACTCCTTCAGATCACACAGGTTAAAGCCCGTTCCGGGGGCATCGGGCTCGATGGCCTCCTTATGGCAACGGCAGTGCCAGCCCTTCGGACTTGCGCAACCTGTGTAAGGTCGTGAACTTGTGGCGCGCGGCGCGCAGCGTGTGGTGAGAAAGAATCGGTTGCCTGCCAATTTCTCGCAGAGCGGACTGCCAAATTCTGTCAACTCATGATGAGCGACTTGGCGATGTGGTGACTGTGCGAATCCGACGCGAGCGTCCCGGTCACCACGACCAACCCACCAACTTACCAATTGATTCAGCGCAGGTTGTATTTCTTCACGTAGTACCGGAAGGACCTGAAGCTCATACCGAGCAGTTCGGCAGCCTTCACCTGGACGCCGCCCGCGCGTTTCAGTGCCTGCGCGATGTAGCCGCGTTCGATCTCCTGAACGTGCGCCTCGAGATCGAATCCGGGACCTGGCAGCGGATTGATCGCATTCGATCCTGGCGCGCGCAGCATCTGCCCGCGGATGTTCGGCGGCAGGCTCTCGGGCAGAACCGTCGGCGTCCCCTCGAGCGCCACGGCCCGCTCGATCACGTTTTCGAGCTCTCTGATGTTGCCCGGCCAGTCGTAACGCGCCAGGAGCTCGATGGCTTCGTTCGAGATGCCGGCAATCGACTTCGCCATGATGTCGGTGTACTTCGCCAAAAAGTGTTCGGCCAGCAGCGGAATGTCTTCGCGGCGATCGCGCAGCGGGGGCAGCACGATGGGAATGACGTTGATCCGGTAATACAAGTCCTCGCGGAACCGTCCCTCGGCGACCAGTTTCGTCAGATCCTGGTTGGTGGCGGCGATGACGCGAATGTCGGCCTGCAGCTCTTCGAGGCCGCCGACACGCCGGAACCGGCGCTCCTGCAGGACGCGCAGGAGCTTGACCTGCATCACTGGGCTCATCTCGCTGATTTCGTCGAGGAAGATGGTCCCGCGCTCGGCAACCTCGAGCAGGCCCTTCTTGTTGGCATCGGCACCCGTGAACGCGCCGCGCATGTGGCCGAAGAGTTCCGACTCGAGGAGCGTTTCCGGCATGGCGCCGCAGTTGAGCGACACCATCGGCTTGTCGCGACGCAGGGAATGAAAGTGCACGGCCTGAGCGACAAGTCCCTTGCCGGTGCCCGACTCGCCGGTGAGCAGAATCGTGCTGTTGGTCCGCGCGACGGTCTCGATCAACTTGAAGACCTCGAGCATCGACTCGCTGCGGCCGACGATGTTCGAGAACTGATGCGTGAGACGGAGCGTGCGCTTCAGGAGGACGTTTTCCTGACGGAGCTGTCGGCTCCCGATTTTCTCGCGCACTTTCATCTTGAGCAGATCGACGTCGAAGGGCTTGCTCAGGTAGTCGCAGGCGCCCAGCCGCATTGCTTCAACAGCCGTCTCGGTGGACGCAAAAGCGGTGATCATGATGCCGAGGATGTCCTGGTCGACCGCCTTCGCAGCGCGCAGCACGTCCACACCGCTGACATCGGGCATCTTGATGTCGGAGATCAGCAGGTCCACGGCCTCGCGCTCGAGCATCTCGATCGCCGATCGTCCGTTTTCGGCGAGCAGTACATCGTAGCCTTCGCGCCGCAGCACGATGGCCATCAGTTCGCGCATCGACTGCTCGTCGTCCACGACGAGGATGCGCGGGGCGCGTCGCTCGGGTGCCGGATGCGCTGTGCTCATGTGGTGGCGACAGCTCGTGCCGGCAGCCGGACGGCGACTGTCGTGCCGGCGCCCGCCTGCGAGCTGATCTGGATCTCGCCGTTGTAGTCGGTCACGAGGCGGTGCACGATGGCGAGGCCGAGTCCGCTGCCTTTCTCAAAACTGCCATGAAACGGTTGGAACAATCCGTCGACCTCCTCTGGAGGAATGCCGATACCTTCGTCCTCGACCTGCAGCACGACGCCCTCCGACCGCGGCTCGCTGGCCGTGGCCAGACGCAGGCGGCCACCGTCGCGCATGGCGCGGAGCCCGTTGGTCGCGAGATTCCAGATGATCTGTTTGATCTGCCCTTCGTCGGCGTCGTACCAGACGGGAGCGTCCGGCACGTCGACCACAATCGAGTGGTTCTCGTGCAGATCGGCGCTATTGCGGAGCAGCAGCGCCGCGTCGTTGAGCGGCCGCCGGACGTCGACGCGCGCCAACTGGGACCGCTGCGGCCGCGCGTAGTCCAGGAACGACCGGATCGTCGCGTTCAATCGCTCCGATTCGCGCAGCACGATGTCCATCAGCTGCGCCTGGTCGTTGCTGAGCGGAAGCTCCTGCCGCAGGATCTGGATCGAACCCGACATCGAGGCCAGCGGATTGCGAATCTCATGCGCGATCCCGGCAGCCATTTCGCCTACGGCTGCGAGCCGCTGCTGGATCGCGGCCGCGCGCTCGAACTTCTTGATGTTCGTCACGTCCTGGAATGTGAACAGGAATCCGGCCCGGCCGCCCGGTGTCTGCAGGTGCGTCGCGCCTAAACCGATCTCGATGTCGCGCCCGTCGCTGGTGCGATACCGGAATTCGTGGCGCCGCGAGCCGACGCTGCGCAGATCGTGTTGAATGTCGGCCATCGCGGAGCCCGACAACTGGAGCACCTGATCGATTGGCCGGCCGAAAGCCAGGTGGGACGGCACGCCGGTGATCGCCTCGGCACCGCGGTTGAACGTCAGTACGCGCAGCGCGCCGTCCGTCGTCGCAAGGCCGCTGGGCAGACTGTCGATGACGTGCTGGTTCAACGCCTGGAGACCGGCAATCTCGGTGGACGCCTGCTCGAGCTGTGCACCGGCGCTCCGCAGGCCCTCCGCAAGCGAACCGCTGAGCAACGCGACCGCACAGAACCCAAACACGTTCAGCGCGACCGTGTACAACGCCATCAACCCCGATGGCAGGGCCGGCGGCGGCAGGGTCAGCCGCGGATCCGCGAGCGTGCCAGACGCCGAGAGGTACTGCGCAATGACCAGCCCTACGTACAAGACGGCGCTCAGGAGCGCGACCTGCAGTCCTCCGCGGCGAAACTGGAGCACGCTGCCTGCGATGATGGGGAGCACGTACAGCGACGTGAAGTAACTGGTAACGCCGCCCGTGAAGTAGATGAACGCCGACACGATGAACCCATCCAGCGCGAGTTGCAGGTCGATCAACCACCGATGGTCGTCGACCTTGCGTAGCGTGACGGCGTAGGTGATCGTGAGCGCGTAGACGAGACCAATCAGGAAGAAGAACGGATCGGTGGCAAACGAGCCGGGCGCGCGCACCTGCATGAGCGTGGCGGAGCCCAGCAGCACCGTCCCGATGATGGCGCGAATCACGATCAGCAGCGCGATCGTGCGGCGAAGTTTGGTCTCTAACATGATGAAAAACAGCGATGGGGAACCAAATCCCCGATCCCTGATCCCTGCTCTCAAGTCAGCTTCGAGATCAGATCGAAGATGGGCAAATACATCGCGATCACGATGCCGCCGACGATGACGCCGAGAACCGCGATCATCACCGGCTCGAGCAGCGTCAATAATCCAGCGACAGCGGTGTCTACTTCTTCTTCGTAGAAGTCCGCGATCTTGGCGAGCATCGTGTCGAGCGCGCCCGTGGCTTCGCCCACTCCGATCATCTGCGTCACCATCGCCGGGAAGACGGCGGTCTCCTTCAGCGGGGCCGACACCGTCTCGCCGTGCTCGATGCTCTTGCGCGTGGCCATCACGGCGTCTTCGACAACGGCATTACCCGCCGTCCGGGCGGTGATCTCCAGACCGTCGAGAATCGGCACCCCCGAGCTGATCAGGGTTGACAAGGTTCGGCAGAATCGTGCGACGGCAATCTTGCGCAGAATCGAGCCGAGGATCGGCAGCTTCAGCGCGATGCTGTCCAGGACACGACGCCCTGCGTGCGTCTGGTAGTACCGGTGGAACGCGTACCCGACACCACCGATTACCAGCAGCACGATCGGGAAGAACTTCACCAGGTTGTCGCTCATGGCGATCACGATGCGCGTGGGCAGCGGGAGGTCGGCGCCAAGGCCCGAGAACAACGCAGCGAACGTCGGAATGACCTTCCACAGGATGACGCCGACGACGAGGGCTGCGATGATGAGCACGGCAATCGGATAGACCATGGCGGACTTCACCTGCCCCGCCAGCTTCACAGCCTTTTCGATGTAGGTTGCCAGGCGCTTGAGAATCGTGTCGAGGATGCCGCCCGCCTCGCCCGCGGCCACCATGTTCGTGAACAGCGGGTCGAAGGTCTTCGGGTGCTTGCGCATGGCGTCGGCGAGCGACGCGCCCGCTTCGACGTCGGATCGGGTTTGCAGGATGACGGCCGCGAAGTTCTTGTCTTCTTCCTGAGTGCCGAGGATGTCGAGGCACTGCACCAGGGGGAGTCCGGCGTCGATCATGACGGAGAACTGCCGCGTGAAGACGGCGAGGTTCTTCGCCTTTGCTTTCTTCCCGGTAACACCCGCCTTATCCTTTTTCTCGACCTTCGCCTTCGCCTGAGAAATCCGCGTGACCAACACCTGCTCGCGACGCAGAGCGGCTGTCGCGGCATCGGCGGAGTCTGCAACACGCTCGCCCGAAACCGTCTGCCCTGCGCGCGTCCGTCCCCTGTACGCAAATGTCGGCATGGCTATGCTCTCGTTGTCCCGGCTGTGCGACCGAGGCCAGCGCCTGCGACGACGCCGACGCCGCGGTGAATCATGTCCTGAAGCTCGTCGCGATTCGACGACGCGGCCAGGGCTGTCTCCAGCGTGATGGTCCGTTTGAGGTAGAGGCTTGCGAGCGATTGATTCGCGGTCTGCATCCCGAGCTTCTCCTGTCCGGCCTGCATCGCGCCGTAAATCTGGTGAATCTTGTCGTCACGAATCAGATTTCGGATTGCCGGCGTCGGCACGAGGATTTCCAGCGAGCAGGCCCGGCCCTTGCCGTCGGCTTTCGGGAGCAGCGCCTGACAGACGATGCCCTCGAGCACCAGCGACAACTGCGTCCGGATCTGCGCCTGCTGATTCGCGGGAAAGATGTCGATGATACGGTTGATCGTCTGCGCCGCCGAGTTCGTGTGCAGCGTCGCGAACGTCAGGTGTCCCGTCTCGGCGATCTTCAGCGCGGCTTCCACGGTCTCCAGATCCCGCATTTCGCCGATGAGGACGATGTCGGGGTCCTCGCGCAGCGCCGCGCGCAACGCCGCTGAAAAGCTGGCCGTGTCACTGTGCACTTCGCGCTGATTCACCAGGCAGTTCTTGTGAGCGTGGATGTACTCGATGGGATCCTCGATCGTCAGAATGTGGTCGTGACGTTCCGCATTGATCTTGTCGAGCATCGCCGCGAGCGTGGTGGACTTCCCGCTCCCGGTCGGACCCGTCACCAGCACCAGACCGCGCGGCCGCTCCGCCAGCGTCGCCAGCACCGGCGGCAGGCCGAGCTCCCCGAAACTGCGGACCTTTTCGGGAATCAACCGATAGACGGCAGCAACAGCGCCTCGCTGATTGAACACGTTGCAGCGGAACCGCGAGCCGATTGCTTTGATACCGAACGAGAAGTCGAGTTCCGAGGTTTCCTCGAATCGCTTCTTCTGCGCGTCGGTCAACACGCTGTACACGAGCTGCTTGCTTTCGGACGGCGTCAGGTCCGGCAGCGGCAGCCGCTGCAGGTGACCATGCACGCGCACCTGCGGCGGCGTGTTCGTCGTGATGTGGAGATCGGAGCCGTGCATCTCCACCAGCGTTTTCAGAAGTTCGGGTAATGTCGCCATCTATTTCACGGTCTCCCTCAATACTTCTTCGAGCGTCGTCACGCCTTCCTTTACCTTGCGAAGTCCGCTGTGCCGAAGCGTGATCATTCCTTCGTCGACCGCTTTGCGGCGTAGTTCGAGCCCGGAGGCGCCGACCAGGATCAGTTCGCGCAACTCCTCGGTGACTTCCATGACTTCGTACAGGCCGACGCGCCCTTTGTAGCCGGTCATGTTGCAGTGATCGCAGCCGACGCCTTTGTACGGCGTGACACTGCCCGCATCGGCAGGCGTGAAGCCCGCCTGGGCGAGCGCCTGCGGCGGCACCGGCGTCGCCTCCTTGCATTGGGAACAGACGCGGCGCACGAGGCGCTGCGCGCAGATGAGATGGACGGAGCTTGCGACGAGAAACGGTTCGATGCCCATGTTCATGAGCCGGTTCACCGTGCTGGGCGCGTCGTTCGTGTGCAGCGTGGACAGGACGAGGTGCCCCGTCAGCGCCGCTTTGACCGCGATCTCCGCGGTCTCGAAGTCGCGAATTTCGCCGACGAGGATGATGTTCGGGTCCTGGCGCAGGAACGACCGCAATGCGGCGGCGAAATTCAACCCGATGCTTTCCTTGACCTGCACCTGGTTGACGCCCGCCAGGTTGAACTCGACCGGATCCTCCGCGGTCATGATGTTGGTTTCCGGCGTGTTGATCTTGGAGATCGAGGAATACAGCGTGTTCGTCTTGCCGCTCCCGGTCGGTCCGGTCACGAGCACCATGCCCCACGGACGCTGGATGGCTGTCTCGAACTTGGCGAGCGACTCGGGCTCGAACCCGAGACGCGTCATGTCGAGCATCAACTTGTCTTTGTCGAGCAGACGCATGACGATCTTTTCGCCGAAGAGCGTCGGCAGGCACGACACACGAAAGTCGATTTCCTTGGGAACGCCGTTCTCGTTGAAGCGGATCTTGATGCGGCCGTCCTGCGGCAGACGCTTCTCGGCAATGTCGAGCTTCGCCATGATCTTGATGCGCGACACGATCGCATCGCGGAAGCGCATCGGCGGGCTCATGATGTTGTAGAGAATCCCGTCGATGCGGTAGCGCACGCGCAGTTCCTTCTCGTAGGGCTCGACGTGAATGTCGCTCGCGCCCTTCTGAATCGCGGACATCAGCACGACGTTCACCAGCCGCACGACCGGCGCTTCCTCACCCTGCTTGGCCAGCGCCTCGGCGCTGATCTCCTGCAGATCCTCGAGCACCTCGACGTCGGCGCCGTCGCCGAGCGCCTGCAACTCCTCGAGGCCCTTGCTGGCGATCTCCAGCGTGCTCGGCCCCGACGGCACCACCGCCGCTCCGGCCGCCTGCGCCGGCTTCGCGGACGGGTAGTACTTCTGAATCGCCTCGGCGACCGCCGTCTCGGACGCGACGACCGGCTCCACGTTGTAGCCGGTCATGAACTTGATGTCGTCCATCGCGAAGACGTTGGTGGGATCCGTCATCGCGATCGTCAGCGTCGAGCCCGAGCGGCTCAGCGGAACAATCGAGTACTTCTGCGCCGTGTCAAGGGGAATCAGCTTGATGATGGCAGCGTCGATCTCGAACTGGCCGAGGCTGATGGAGGGAACCCCGTACTGTCTGCTCAGGAGCGACGTGATGTCGTCGTCCTTGACGAAACCGAGCTTGACGAGGTTGTAGCCGACCTTCCCGCCGTTGATTTTCTGATGGTTCAGCGCCTGCTGCAGCTGCTCTGGGGTGATGCGCTTCTCTTTGAGAAGCAGCTCGCCAATGCGGACCGCCATTTCAGAACGTCGCCTTCAGGGACGAACCCCACCCTCTGCGGCTGGGGTCGCTTCCTCGAGTGATTTGGCCTTCCAGATAAGTCTTCAGGTAGGCACCGGAGGTGAGTGCCACGCTGAGCCCCCCGCTTACCGACCCGCGGGAACTGCCCACCGTATTGCCGCCGCCTCCCGCTCGAACCCCCAGCCTCCGTCCGTACATCCAGGCCTCGATTCCGCCCGTGATATGCCGCACGTCGCCCCACACCGTCCGATTCGTCGTGACGTCGGCGTCGAACGCCAGCGTAAGGCTGCTGATAATGCCGCGGGTGGGCCCGACGAACGCGACGCCGGCTCGGCCGATTCGCTCGACGGTCAGCGGCCCGGAATCGGTCGTCAAGGTCGGCTCGAGAAGGTTTTTCACTGTTACACCGAGTTGCATCGGGCCAAACTTCGCCATGGCGCCCAGATCGAAGTCCCCGGACGAATCGTCCGATCGCTCCAGTTTCAACGTGGATGCAACCACCAGATGCGAGCCGAGGGACTGTCCGACCGTCATGCCGAACACACTGAGAGCGCCCTGATCTTGTCGGCTCAGCTCGGTTGCTACTGTAGGGCTTGGCGGCCGCATTTGATTGATGGGTAAGCGGTAATAGCTCAGACCCAAGGCGGGAAACCCGAAGGCGATTCCCCAGACGTCGTCACGACGGGCATCGAGCCGCTGAAAGTCCACGAGGGCGTTGAAATACGCCCCGATCGCCAACCCTGCCGGATTCCACCAGGTCGCCGTGGCGTCGTCCGCCACAGCGACGAAGGCGCCGCCCATGCCCTGCGCACGGGTGCCGACGTTTTCAAAGATCTGCGCGTGCGCCGAGACCGGGACAAGAAACACCGCGCAGGAGGCAACGAACACAAAGAGCTTGCGCATAGGGGACTAACAGTAGCAGGTGCTTCGGCGGCCGCGTGCTCAGCGTTGGTGTTCCAGTTCCGCGATTCGCGCATGAACGGCCGCGATATAGCCGGCGTTCTCCTGGCTGGCCGGATCGGCCCGCCCGAGCTCTTCGTAGTTCTTCAGCGCGTGGTGGGTCGCGCTCGGGAGCAACGCTGCGTTCACCGCGCAGGGACTTACTGTGGTGCCCATGGTGATCACACCAGGCAGCAGAGTGGACATTCCAATCTCCTTTGCGCCGACCGTGCCAGGCCTTGTCGGCGCCACGCCCGCGATCTCGAGCGACGATGCCGATGAAGGTGTCGTGCTGATTCCGCTGAGCGGTGTGGGCGTGACGGTCACACCCACACCGCTCCAGCAAATCAGCGATCTCCTGGCATTCTTCGATAACGGGATTAAAAGGCAGCCGGCACTCAGCCGACTAGCACGGCAGCGGCCACGACCGTCGTCCAGAGGCCCTTCTTATCGCCGACAGCCGTCTGGGTGACGTTCTGGGTCCGGACGATCTGATTCGACAGGCGGTAGACCTCTTTCTTCTCGTCCCAGCTCTTGTCCGGATCGAATTCGAGGCCGAGCGTCGTCGCCAGCATTTCGGCGGCGAGTTCTTCGGCATAGTCCCCGGCCACGTCCTCGCTCTCGCCGAAGCTGTGATGCTCTGACAGATACCCGTACAACTCGCGGTCACGCGGGATTGCAACGCCGACCGTGGCGGCGATCAGGCGGTGCGGCTCGCGGGTCGCGGCTTCCGACATGACGACGAAGGTGACTTGACCTGGTTCCAGCCGCTTCATTCCCGCCGCGCGCGAGAGCAGCCGGCACTTGGGTGGAAAAATGCTCGACACGCGGACAAGGTTGCAGGCGGCAATTCCAGCGGAACGCAGCGCGAGCTCGAACGAGGTCAGTTTCTCCCGGTGCTTCCCGACTCCCTTGGTGAAAAACATCTCCTTGGGGACGAATCCGACCACGTTTTGCTCCTTGTGTTGGGTTCGGGCCGTGAGCGTCTGGTTCAGCTCGCCCGCGCGTGCATGGTAAACACCAACTTTCAAGGTGTCAAGGAACGTGGACCGATGCAGTTGCGTATAATAGTTAGGTCCCCTAACAA
>JBKPDW010000395.1:0-13651 GCA_046728115.1 Acidobacteriota bacterium
GAGTATCTCTCGAGCGCTTTGTCGAGCGCGTGGAACTTCGTCGTATTTTTCGGTCGTGTGTAGTCGGTCGATTGAGAGGTGTCGCCGGACGAGTTCGGCGCTAGATGGGAGTGGGACGGCAAACGTTGGACCGAGCGTCAGGACATCGGACCTGGACCACGTTGGCGACACGCGATGACATTCAACAGCAAGCGAGGGCGAGTCGTCCTCTTCGGTGGGCTTCCCGTGTTTGCGCCCCAGGATCCGACGCTGTCCGATCAAGTTCGCGGTGATACGTGGGAGCACGTGGACCAGGGCACCACTCTGCAGTCGCTGGTTCTCGTCCCTTCGGCGGGGACCATAGGATCGCAGATTACAGCTACGGTGACACTGACGCAATCCGCGCCTCCGGGCGGCGTCACGGTCACTGTGACTGCCCTGGGGCAGTCGGTGTCACCTGCGTTGCCGGCCACGATAACCATTCCCGCGAATGGCACAACGGGCCAGCTGACATTTTCCATAGGGCCCGGCCCGGTCGTGAGTCCCGGTGTGCACACGATCGAAGCCACGTCTGGCGAAGATACGAAGACGGCTCTGTTGACCATCAATTGAATCCTGCAGTAGAACAACCGCCTGGCCTTGCCCAACGCCGTTAGACCGAAGCCTTCGGGCGACGAGTAAGTAACGCTTCGCGATCGTCGCCGACGCGCTCGCAATCATTGGTGTGATCCGCTGCCGCGGTGGCGCGCAGGTTGACCAATTGGCGGGATCCATCCAAGATTCCTCGAATTGAGGTTCAACATGCGTTCATGGATCGTCGCAGTAGCCGCCGCGCTCACGCTCCCGCTCGCGCTGCACGCGCAGAAGCCACGGGAGCGCGATCTCAGGCTGCCGATTGGCGGAACGGCAGGCCCGCTCGATGCCATCACCGACGTCGCCGGCGTCGAGGTCGGCCACACGACGTTGATTTCGGGCAGCGGGAAGCTCGTCGTCGGGAAGGGACCTGTGCGAACCGGCGTGACGATCGTTCATCCGCGCGGCAAGGCCAACTCCGATCCGGTCTTCGCTGCCTGGTTCACGCTGAACGGAAACGGCGAGATGACCGGAACGACATGGGTTCAGGAGAGCGGTCTTCTGGAAGGTCCGGTCGCGATCACCAACACGCACAGCGTCGGCGTCGTGCGCGACGCGATCATCCAGTGGGAAGTCTCTCAGAAAAACGCGTTGCAGCCATGGTGGCTGCCAGTGGTCGCGGAGACCTACGACGGCGGCTTGAACGACATCGATGGATTCCACGTGAAACCCGAGCACGTGCTTGCCGCGCTGGATGGCGCGGCGGGAGGCGTGCCGAAGGAAGGCGCCGTGGGTGGGGGCACGGGAATGGTCTGTCATGGTTTCAAGGGCGGCATCGGCACGGCCTCCCGGAAGCTACCGGCGGAACAGGGCGGCTACACGGTTGGCGTCCTCGTCCAGTGCAACTACGGATCGCGACGCGACCTGCGCATCGCCGGCGTGCCTGTGGGCGAGGAGATTCAGGATCTGGTGGGTTGTATCGCGAACAGCGATCCGCTGCCGGCGAACTCGCCGCGGCGCCGCTGCGACGAAAGCGGGCGCGCCGCCGCGCAAGACGAGGCTGAACAGGGTTCAATCATCGTCGTCGTGGCGACAGACGCGCCGCTCCTGCCTCATCAGCTCAAGCGCATCGCGACCCGGGTGTCACTCGGGATCGGTCGGCAAGGCGGATTCGGCGGCAACAGCTCCGGCGACATCTTCATCGGGTTTTCCACCGCGAACGCCCGCGCGTGGTTCAACGACGGCCCGGTCACGAAAGTAGAGATGCTTCCCAACGATCGGATCACGCCGCTCTTTCAGGCAACGGCCCAGGCGACGGAGGCCGCCATTACGAACGCGCTGCTGGCAGCCGAGACGACCACGGGCGCGAACGATCTGCGCATCTATGCGCTGCCTGTGGACCGTCTGCTTGCAGTCATGAAGAAGTACGGACGGTTGCAGTGACCCGCCAGCCTCTGCCGAACTGACCGATCTCCCGTCACCTGACGCTAGACTCCGCCTGCGATCGACCGTCTTTCATGTCGATTTTGGCGGGATTCATCTCGACAACAGGAGTACGCACTCATCGGTCGTCTGAGTGGCGGTGGACAACGCCTTCTCGAACCACTTGTTTCGATGGCAGTTACCCGAGGTGACGCGATGGCAGTACGGGGTCCGCGCTTCGCCGCCACGGCGGCCCGGGCGATCCGAATCGTGTCAGTCGAGCGCCGATTTTGTGATCGGCGCGCTCCAGGAGTACAGCGAGCTTCGGTGCCTAAGTTCTGGTTTATGGGTCACATACACGCAAATTGCGGCAGAGGCACGAGCTTTGCCGCCTCGCGTGTCAGAAAGGCATCAGAACTATGGAGACATTCTTCGTTCGCAAGCAGATCGTCGCGGGCGCGCTCCTCTTTGTCTGCCTCGAGGTCGCCGTCCTGGTCATCAAGGTCCTGGCTCGCTAGGCCTCAGATCACCAGCGAGCCGGCTCTCCCAGAACACCGAGCGCGGTCTTCCCGACAATCTCGTGGGCGATTGCGCTGTTGGCGGGATGGAACCCGCCGCAGCGCACATCGCGATAGAGCCGCTCGAGCTCGTTGCTCTTGAACATCCCGGTACCGCCCGAGACGTCCATCGCGAGATCGACGATGCGCTTGGCGCCTTCGACGGCACGATACTTCGCCGCCACCAGCTTCGCCGGCCACCTGCCGCCGTGATCGGCACCGGCGGACCACTCCTCGGCCACGCGCGTGATCTGCGCTGCGATCGCGTCGAGCTCCATGTCCATCTCCGCGACCGCGTACTGAATCATGGGGTTCCAGGCCATCGAGCGGCCGCCCAGCGCAACCGATGTCTTCTGACAAACGCCGGATACGGCAATGTCGCGCGCACGCTGCGCGAGGCCCATGTAGATGTGGCCGAAGGTCGGCTCGGCCCACGCGAAGATGCCGAGTACGAACAGATCCGCTCCCGCGAATCCGGACGGCACGACGCGGGCGATGTACCGATCGGGTACAACCGCACCGCGCAGGATCGTGTCGTCGCTGCGGGTGGCTCGCATGCCCAAGGTGTCCCAGGTCTCGACAATCTCGTACCCGGGCGTGTTCCTGGGCATGAACGCGTGAACGACCTTCGGTTGCGCCGGATTGCTCAGATCCATGGCGTGAATGCCGAGCCGTGTCCATACCGGCGCAAGCGATCCGAAAATCTTGTGGCAGTTGAATCGATATCCGCCGTCGACACGCTCAGCGGTCGATGACGAGACCAGCACCGGCAGATCGTTGCCGCGTTCGCCGTGACCGGCGGCGAACACTTCGCCGGCCGCAGCCTCCTTCAAGAGCCAGTCGAGCGTGTGGTCGCCTGCTCGATACACATCAGCCGCAACGCCGGTCCAGTACAGATGCATGTTGAGGGCAAGCGCGGTCGCCGGCGCCGAGTACGCGAGTCGTGCCTGCTCACGGCAAACTTCCGCCAGATTCAGACCGAAACCACCGAATGCCTTGGGCACGCTCAGAAGCAGGTAGCCCGCCGCTCTCAGCTCGTCGAAGTCTTCCTGGAAAAAGCGATTGTTGCGGTCATACCCTGCGGCCCGCGCGGCGCACCTCGCCAGGATCCCAGGTGTCAGAATGGATGTGGTGCGATCGATGACAGGCATCCGTATCTCCGTCTTGACGTGACGTCGTACATACGAGTTGACGTACCTTCGCTGTCGTAGGACGAAGGGCTTGAAAGCTTTCGGAAGCCTCATCCATGGGGATGAGTGCCGCCGAAAGGCAACCCCTCGCTACAGATCCACCATCCAGACGTCGCCTCTGAAATCGGCGAGAACGAACACGATCTGATCCCCGGCGACGATCGGCGTGGTTCCGGCCATTAACGTTGGTATGAATGTTTCCTTCAGCGTCGCCGCCACAAGAGCGTCGCCTTCCGGTCTCGATGAGTCCGTGGCGATCCGCCGCGCTTGCACGGTCGACCGAAGGTCCCGGTTGGGCGTCGTTGGAAGAAAATACAGAAGCTGACCGTCCCTTGACCAGAACGGATGGCTCGCGGCTTCATCGACAAGAATCCACTCCGACTCGGAAATGGGAGCGCTTCGACCGAGTGGCGCGACAAACACCGATGGCGATCCGCCGGGAGGCGTCGCGTCAAACGCGATCAACCGGCCATCGGGCGTCACGCGTGGATTGGTCACCGAGCGATCGGTGCCCGCCAGAAGCGGACGGCACGACCCGGTCGTTACATCGACAATAACGAACGTATTCAAACGGGAGCCGAAGGTTTCAGCCAGGATCGATTGTTCATCGAGCCATTGCCGCGGCCGGCCACAGTCCTCGCAGATCAATCGCGAGGCGCCCGTCGGCAAATCAATAATGAAGATCGGCCGCATGGCGCGCGGGCCCGGTACCACGGTTCCGTGCGCCAGTTGACGGCCATCGGGCGATATCGCGGGAAACGCCTTGAGAGCGGTTGGAGGCCCCGTTGGGATGGCTGTTTCCGAACCGCTCTGGAGGTCTCGCAGATAAAGCGTCGGCATTCCCGAACGAGTGCAGAAATAGCCCAGTGTTCGGCCGTCAGAGCTGAGACCCAGGTGACCAAGAACACCCGGCCCTCGAGTCACGCGACGAAGAGAGCCGGATGCCGCGCCGGTGGACGTGTCTACGTCGAGCGACCAGAGATTCATGTCCGGATGGCCGCTGACGAACGCCATTCGGCTGCGTACCGCTGAGGAATAGATTGCCCACTCGGTCCCTCGCGTGACAGGCTCGGGATCCTCGGTGATGCGGAACGGTTCGGCCGGGAGTCGTTGCCGCCAGAGACCAGTTCCCTCCCGTGTTCCGGCCGAAAACACGACGGACGTCGCAACCCATGCGGGTGGCACGTCGAGGACGGTCCCGCGCGACCGGAGTCGTTCGATGATGCCGGTATTCATCGGCGGACGACCATCGATCGGAACGATCCAAAAGTCTGGCTCAAACGCCGCATCCGGGTGAGCGCGCACGAGCACATACTTGCTGTCCGGCGACCACACGATGCACGAGACATCCATGAGATCCGGTGCAAGGATTCGGTCGCGGCCGCCGCCGTCACATGCTTCGATTCGCAGACCCCGCGCGGACTCGAGCGCGATGTAGGTGAGCCAACGACCGTCGGGTGACTCCCGGGCGCTTCTGGCGGACCGCTTCACGACTCGCGCCTCGCCTCCGAGCGTCGGGATCTCGTAAACGTTCAGGGTCGAATCGCCCTTCGCGGTAAAGAGCACGCGCGTGTCGTCGGCCGAGAATGTCGGGTCCGCACACTCGCGCTGACCCGTCGTCAGACGGATGGCTGCACCACCGACCTGTTGGAGCCACACCTGGGGCGCGGCATCCTCTTGACCGCGGTCGGATACGCAAACGACCATGCGGCCATCGGACGACAGCGCCGGGAAGAGTGTCACGGCCGACCAGTTCGTCACGCGCTCGACGCGCGGCAACGGTCGGGGCTCGCTGGCGGGCGCTGACGGCGGCGCGGAGCGGATCTCGGGTCGACTCTCCGGCCGAGAGTCGTCTCGAGTCCGCTGGCGACTCCTCCACCACCGATCGAGTTCTGCACTGTCGGCGTAGACGCTGTCGCCCTTTGCATGCGCAAGGCGGTGCACAGGCAGTTGCTGCTCGCGCTCCCAGCGCTGCACGGTGCGAACGCCCCGTCCGAGATACGACGCGATTTCTTTCCACGAGTCCAGACGCTGCCCCGCTGCCGTCTCTGATGGCGGCGGCGTCACTGCGCTCTCCGACTGCGCCGACTGCAGCGCCGATGCAACATCGCGTGCCGACTGGAAGCGCTCGTCGCGCCGTTTGCTCAGACAGCGGGTGACGACTTGCGCCAGCGCCGGGACCTGGGCGTCGTCGAGCAAGTGGAGGGGCGGATCCGCTCTGAGAATGCTGTGCAGCGTTTCGACGATCGTTGGCTCGTCGAACGCGCGGCGTGCGGCCAGCATCTCGAACAGGACCGCGCCAAACGCGAAGATATCGGCGCGGCCGTCGACCGGTTCGCCGCGAACCTGCTCCGGCGCCATGTACCCGGCCGTGCCGACGATGAGGCCCGGTTTGGTCAGCGCCTCGCGCGTTGCACCGTCGGCAGACGATGCGAGCGCCGCATCCGGACCGCGGACATTGGCGAGGCCGAAGTCGAGGATCTTCACCCTCCCATCGTCGGTGATGAAGATGTTCTCGGGCTTCAGGTCGCGATGCCAGATTCCCTTGTCGTGCGCCGCCGCGAGACCTCTGAGAATCTCGAGCGCGTACTCGATCGCGGTGCGCACGGTCAGCGGACCTTGTTCGAGACGCCGGCGAAGATTTCGTCCATCGAGGAGTTCCATCACGACGTACGGCATCCCGCCGTCGTGGCCGAACTCGTGGATCGCAAGAATGTTGGGGTGATCGAGGGCCGCTGCTGCTTTCGCTTCCCGTTCGAAGCGCGCCACCTGCTCGAGATCTGGGCTGGGCTGCGCCAGCACTTTCAGCGCGACCTTGCGATCGAGCTGAACATCTTCGGCCAGGTAGACTTGTCCCACGCCTCCCTCGCCAATTTTCTCGACGATCCGGTAATGCCCGACGCTCCGGCCAACCACTCCTTCACCTGGAACCTGGCGCGGCGAAGCATAGCAGGTGCGCCAACAGCGTTACAGCACGGCCGCACCAGGGATCCGGCGAGCGCCGGAGGTGCGCCAAAACACGCCATGACTCCTCCGGCATGTCATGGCGTCCGCCGACCGGGAACGGGCGCACGGAACTTCCGGTATGTGCTGATCAGGAGGTGTCACATGGACAATGGCTGGTTGTTGACATGGCTCCTGGCGCCGCTCCTCTCGCCCGGTGGCATCGCACTCGAGGCCGGCAGCCTGTACTGGTACCTGCTCGAAGACGATGCGCTGCGCGAGCGAGATCGGACGGATCCAATCGAAAACCTGCAGGGTCGAACTCAATCAAGCTTGGGTAATGGAAGGAGGGCATCATGACCGGCCAGCGTCGCGCCTCTCTGCTCGCGGTGTTTGCGCACCCGGACGACGAGGTTCTTCACGGCGGGATTCTGGCGAGCCTGAGCGAACGCGGCGCCCGCGTCACGCTTGCGTGCGCGACTGCCGGCGAGGCGGGCAAGCCGCACCCGTCAATCGGACCCGTCGATGATTTGGGCGCGATACGTACCGAGGAGCTTCGACGGTCGTGTCAGCGTCTGGGCATCGAGCCGCCGGTGCTGTTGGGGTTCCATGACTCGGGCCGCAAGGAACGTCAACGGCACGACGACCCGCGCGCGCTCGCAAACGTGGACATGCTCGAGGTCGAGGCTGCCGTTCGTCAGGTCATCGACGAGGTGAAGCCCCATGTGATCCTCACCTTCGATCCACATGGCGGGTACTATCATCCCGACCACGTCGCAATCCACCGCGCCGCCACCGCTGCGTTCTTCAGCAGCGGCGTTCTGGGACCTGACAGCCCGCAGCGTCTGTTCTACGGTGCGATGCTTCGCGATGTTTTCCAGACGTTCGCCGAAAAGAGTCGCGGCCGCGGCATCCTCGACGGGCTCGATCCCGACTTGTTTGCAACGACGTCCAACATGGTCGCGGTGTCGTTCGACGCCAAGCCTTACCTGGAGCGAAAGCTGTCCTCGCTGGCCGCGCACCGGTCGGCGTTCGGTCTGACAGAGGAAGTGCTGCACAACCCTTCACCGGACATCCGTCGGATGATGGACGCGTTTCGGCCGGTATTCGAACGAGAAGTCTTCGTTCTTGGAGGCGCGCGCGTGGGTTCCGCGAACTGGCCGTTGCAGGACTTCTTCGACGGACTGACAACAGCGGACCTTCACACCGCTCGGACACGAGGCCCTGAGGCAATGCCAGCTGCGACGGGATAGCCGTGTGATCGGAGTCCGGCCGCCAGCTGACTGGCCGGACGACCGACCGGTCGCGGGCGGATGTCACCCGCTTGTCCCGAGCACCGCCCTGTCGGACTTGCGCCAACAGCCAACGTGCGACGGATCCCGTTCCC
The DNA here is from genome assembly GCA_046728115.1 of Acidobacteriota bacterium. Lineage (GTDB taxonomy): Bacteria > Acidobacteriota > Vicinamibacteria > Vicinamibacterales > CAVVIG01 > CAVSWN01. The sequence continues at coordinate 8,052 of JBKPDW010000395.1, forward strand.
GGACACTCCGCATACCACTTGTTGGATCCAACTGACGGCCGGGTGGGGATGGGCGCTGATTAGGCGCAAAATACAGGTTTTCGACCGGCAGGAAACGGTAAACTCTGGCGACACCCGTCGAAAACCGAGCGAAGGCCGACGTGGCTGGCGGATTTCGCCCTTTTGAGCGTGGAGGGTTGAATGAAACGACACTTACCCGGAGCAGCCTTCCTGTTGCTGCTCACTTGCGCCAGTGTTCTCGCGCAACAGACGACCGGCAGCGTCATCGGCCGCGTCGTCGATGAGCAGGGCGGCGCGATTCCGGGCACAACGATCACGGCGAAGAATCCGGCAACCGGCTTCACCCGGACTGAAGTAACCGACGCCGAGGGCCTCTATCGCCTGGTCGCCCTGCCGGTCGGCACGTACGAAGTTACATCCGAATTGTCAGGGTTCGCCACCATTTCGAAAAAGGACATCAGCGTCGACGTCGCCACGACGGTAACGATCGACTTCACGCTGAAGCTGGCTTCGCTGGCCGAGACCGTAGAAGTGTCGGCCGCGACGCCGTTGATCGAGACCGCCACCTCGTCGGTGGGAGGTGTGGTGGATATCAAGCGAATCGAGAACTTCCCACTCAACGGGCGGCAGTTCGCGAATCTCGCCGCCACGATTCCTGGCGTTGGCCTCGGCTTCCACACGGACCCGACCAAGAGTTCGCAGTTTTCGCCGCAGATCAACGGCGGCAATGGCCGCAACGTGAACTACCAGATTGATGGCGGTGACAACAACGACGATACCGTTGGGGGGCTTCTCCAGCTGTACCCGCTCGAGGCCATTCAGGAGTTCAACTTTCTCACAGCGCGCTACAAGGCCGAGTACGGGCGGAGCAACGGCGGCGTGATGAACATCGTCACCAAGAGCGGGACCAACCAGTATCAGGGCAGCTTCTTCGAGTTGTTCCGCGATACCAACATGAACGCGCGGACCGAAACCGAAAAGTTGACGAAGGTCGACAAGCAGGAGTACCGGCGCAATCAGTTCGGCGGCAGCTTCGGCGGTCCCATCGCGCACGACAAGGCGCATTTCTTCGCGGCTGTCGAACGAACGCAGCAGAACACGTTCCAGTCGGTTACCACCAAGGGGTTGTTCCCGGCAAAGGACGGCGTGTATCCAGTGCCGTATCGCGAAACCCTCGTCACGGCCAAGGAGACGACCACCGTCAACGCGGAACAGTATCTGTCGGTGCGCTACGGCTACAACCAGAACTCGCAGCCCTACGGCGCGACGGCCAACTCGGCGCCCGACGCGTGGGGCACGAGCAAGAACAAGTTCCACTCGATCAACCTGAATCACAACTGGATCATCGGCAGTCGCAAACTGAACGAGTTCATCTTCCAGTTCGCGAGCTTCGCGAACGCGATCACGGCGAATAGCCTCGACCCGTTGCAGACCTTTCCGAATAACGTCAATGTCGGTCAAAACATGAACACGCCGCAGCAGACCCAGCAGAGGAAATGGCAGTTCCGCGATGACTTCTCGTGGCACCAGACGGGTACCGGCGGCCTCGGCCACGACTTCAAGGCCGGCGTGAATTTCGTCAACGAGCCCCGCCTCTTTGTCACGTTCAACACGGGCACTGGGGGATACCGCTACGACCATCTCGACAACAACATCAATGGACCCCTTTTGCGCGTGAGGCTGAACGGCGGCTCGAACGAGGCGGATCTGTCGATGAAGCAGTATTCGGCCTACTTTCAAGACGACTGGCGTCTGACGAGCAAACTGACATTGAACCTGGGGCTCCGCTACGACCTGAACGTGGGCTTCGCGATCGATCAGTCGAAGAACCCGAACTTCGTCATCCTGGACAAGGCCGGCAAGGCCGGCGCCCTCGCGACCAGCCCGGGCTTCGAGGATTTCGGTAAGTCGTCGGAAGAAGACAAGAACAACTTCCAGCCGCGCATTGGGCTCGCGTACGACCTGAAGGGAAACTCGAAAGACGTCCTGCGCGGCGGGTACGGGCGCTACTACGACGTCAGCTACACCAACATCAACATCTTGAATCCGGCAATCGGCGCAACTGGGCTCGGATCGGGCATGGTGTTCGATGTGAACAACTCGGCCGGGATCAAGAACCCGGACGGGAGCTTTTTCAAGGTATCCGACCCGATCAGCAACATCGCCGCGCTGAACGAAGTGAACCCGAACGCGCTGCCGATCGAGGCGGAGATCGCGTCACCCAGGCTGAGACAGCCGTACAACGATCAGTTCTCCGCAGGCTGGTCGCATCAACTCAACGACGCGACAGCAATCGACGTCGATTACGTGCACTCCGAGGGGCGCGATTATGGGCTCCGCCTCCAACTGAACCAACGCGACCCAGGAGTGGGCCCGACCGGACCGCGCCATTACTCGACGCTGCTCGCTCCGTACGGGACGGTCAGCCCGGCGGCGTTCATCATCAACGTCAGTGATGGCAAGGGGCGTTACGACGGCCTCACCATCGGCGTGCGGCGTCGCATGGCTCAGCATTTCCAGTTCTCGGCGTGGTACTCGCTCCAACGGGCGCTCAGCATGAACGGCCGTGCCATCGACGAGCTCGGCGACAACGTCGTCGTCAATCACCTGGATCCGTTCGCTGATATTCAACTGGGGCCAGCCGGGGGATCGTCCTACACCAGCCGGCAGCAGGGCGGCGACATCCGTCATCGCGTGACCGTGAGCGGCATCGTCGAGTTGCCGGCCGGCTTCCAGCTGGCGCCGATCTTCCGGTTCCGGACGGCGATCCCGTTGAACATCATCCAGGGCGTCGACCTCAATCAAAACGGGATCAACAACGATCTGTCCAGCGAGGCATTCGCATTCGACGGCTTCGACGCCAACCACAATCCGATCCTCAAGGACATCGGCCCCTGCAAGACGATCAACTGCGGGCGTGGGACGCCATTCTCGCAACTCAACCTGCGGCTTTCGAAGTCGTTCCGGTTGATGGGGACGGCACGCTTCGAGGCGATCGCGGAGCTGTTCAACGTCTTCAACGCAATCAACCCATCAGTATTCCTGGGCCAGCGCTTCATCGGGACGTTGCAGAATCCGGTGGCCAACCCTGATTTCCTGCGGCCGACTGGATACGCCGGAGACTTTCGTCAGGGAGAGCAGCGCGTCGGACAGATCGGGTTTCGTTTCACGTTTTGACCTCGAAACGTTTCACCGCATCGCTTTCCGACTGAACGATGTCGAACAGAGCGGTGAGCTTCGTGCTGACAAGGAGATCGTAAATGCGGGGTGGCAGATTGATTAATTTGACCTCCCCGCCTCTTTTCTGAACAACGATTCTTGTCCAGATCATCGTGGAGAGGCCCGAGGTGTCCATGAAGGTGACCTCCTGCGCTGCCTAACCTCCATGATTCCTCCCACGATGAACGTCACTTCAGCGTAAGGCCGCGCGGCGGTCCCACGACAAATGAAGTGAAACTCCCATGATGCAGAAGGGGTGCATCGATGGAGATCGGATACACGCATCGAGAGACATTACAATGCTCGGCGTGAGCGGTCACGCGTTCCGTTTTGCGTTTCCAATCTTAAGAATGGCATGAACAAGCCGAAGGTCTTTGTCACCCGTCTGATCCCCGCCGCTGGACTGGATCGAGTGCGCGAGCATTGCGATGCCGATATTTGGACCGAACCGCTGCCACCGTCGGCCGACATACTTCGGCGCAAGGTATCGGATTGCGAGGGACTGCTCTCGCTGTTGACCGATCGGATCGACGGTTACCTGTTGGATGCCGCACCCCGATTGCGGGTGGTCAGCAACTATGCCGTGGGGTTCAACAATATTGATGTTCCTGCGGCCACCGAGCGGGGGATCGCCGTGGGAAACACCCCGGGTGTGCTGACCGACGCCACCGCCGACATGGCCTTTGCACTGTTGATTTCCGCCAGCCGTCGTATCGTCGAGTCGGAGAGGTACGCTGTGGCCGGGCACTGGAAGACCTGGGAGCCGATGGGGCACATCGGGCAGGATCTGGTCGGCCGCACGTTGGGGATCGTCGGCATGGGCCGCATCGGCTATGCGATGGCCCGCCGCTGTCACGGGGGCTGGGATATGCGGGTCCTGTATCACGATCAACGGGCCCATGAGCAGGCCGAGAGCGCACTGGGCGCCGAGCGCGTCTCCTTCGATCGCCTGCTGGCCGACTCGGACTTCATCTCCGTGCATGCCGACTTGAACGACACCACGCGGGGCATGTTCAACGCCGCCGCGTTCGCCAGGATGAAACCTACGGCGGTGTTTGTGAACACGGCCCGAGGACCGCTCGTGGTTGAAGCTGATCTGGCCGCCGCCCTGGTGAACGGCACGATCTTCGCCGCCGGACTCGATGTCACTGATCCCGAACCGCCGCTTGCCGGGAATCCGCTGGTCGGCCTGCGCAACTGCGTCGTGGTCCCACATATCGCCAGCGCCACGGTCAGCAGCCGCAATGCGATGGCTGAGATCGCTGCCGACAATCTGATCGCCGGACTCAACGGGGAGCCGCTGCGGGCCTGGGTGAATCCGGAAGTGGCGCCGAACCGGAGGATGGCAGGGACCAACTCCGCGCGCTGACAGGGCGCCACTGCCGCACGCGTGCCTACTCCGTCGCAGGAAGGCATCACCGCACCGTGGAGACGTCAGCCACGCCCTTCGGTTGCGATCGGGCGGCTCGCGACCGTCACCGAAATCCGAGGATTGCAAGGCTCGTTTCGGACGTGCGTAGGCATATAATCCCGACCACAGAAGGACACGACACGATCCTTCGATGATTCAGCCCGGGTGACATTTGTTTGGCCGACGAGCCCGTCGGCAGGGGAGGGCGCCGTGAGACCGCGCTCGCTCGACGAGTTCCTGAAGCAAGCTCGCGTTCCGTACACCACGTTCAGCCATCCGCCTGCGTTTACTGCCCAAAAGGAGGCCGCCGTCTCGCACGTGCCGGGGTGGTCCTGGGCGAAAACCGTTGTCTGTTTTGCGGATGACGAGCCGATCCTCGCCGTCGTGCCGGCGCCATTCATCGTGGATCTCGAGCAACTGCGCCTTCTCGTCGGGGCCCAAAAGGTGCGGTTGGCCAACGAGCCTGAATTCACAACCATGTATCCGGACTGCCAGACAGGAGCGATGCCGCCCTTCGGGAACTTGTTCAGCCAACGTGTGTTCGTCGATCAAAGCTTCGTAGGTGAGAACGAGATGGTCTTCAATGCCGGCACGCACACCGATGCGATCCGGATGCATTTCGGCGACTTCGCCGACGTCACGCAGCCGATCGTCGGCGCGATAGGCCGATTACGGTCCGGGACGCCGCACGTCACGACAGTCTGAGGACTACGGCCTTGAACCTGATGCACACGGATGTTTCGATGTAAACCTCTGCAGGTCAGTTGATTGCGACGTTGTGACGCCGCGGCGTACAATACTTCGTCTCAGGCATGTACCAGGTGTGCTGACACCTCACGTGAGGTGTCGCGGCTGGGGGGTCTATGATCGTTCGACCTCGGTATCCAGGAATCCGCGTAACCGCCAACGGGAATCAGCTCGTTTCCTACCACACTGAAACTCGCATCGCCGATGCCGGTGTGTTCTATCC
>JBKPDW010000396.1:0-14606 GCA_046728115.1 Acidobacteriota bacterium
CGTGGCTGCGTCAGAGCGGCTACCGGATTCCCGAGGGCGCGGGTCCGGTGCTCGACAGCTACCTCAAACCGAACATGCGCTTCTTCGTGGCGAAGGTGAACCTGACCGAGCAGACGAAGCTCGGCTTCTCGTACCTCCGTCCGTTGCAGGTTGCGTACGAGTCGCCGAAGTTCATGCTGCCGATCCGCCTCGGGACGGTCAATGCCGACGGACAGCAGGAGCTTTTCATCTACGCGCTTACACCGAAAGGGCGAGTCGAGACGACGAACTATCGAACGGTGAAGCTGCCCTCGGACGTCGATTTGCCCGTCTATCTGAAGGAGCAGGGAGAATTTGCGAAGTTCTACAAGGCGATGTTCACGCGCCAGGTCGAACAGGAAGATACGCGCGCGCTGTTCCTCGAGTACGCATGGGACATGCGATGGTGCGATCCGTGCGCCGCCAATCCGCTGTCGAATGACGAACTGCGGCAGTTGGGTGTGTTCTGGGCCGGTGCAGGCAACGCGCCGCCGAACGTCTTCTTGACGCGCCTGCACGTCCGATACGACAGCGCGCATTTCCCGGAGGATCTGGTGTTCCAGGAGACGGCTGACCGCACCAATTTTCAGGGCCGCTACGTGCTGCGTCATGCCTGGACTGGAGACGATGGTTGTTCGGCCGCCGACGCGTATCGTCGCCGCCTCGCCGAACGCCGCGAGCAGGAGGCGAAGCAGTTGGCGTCGTTGACCGGCTGGGATCTCGCGCAGATCCGCACGAAGATCGGTCTTGGGCAGGGTCCGCAGCCGAATCCGGTCTGGTGGCAGCGCCTGTGGAAGCAATGAGATCATTACAGCGCTTGCAGTCGGTGCCGCGCGCAGTGATGGCTGTCAGTGGCCACGGCCAGAGGACTGGCGCTACGCGGAACTGAAAACGCTGTAGATCACCAGAATACTGTGATGGCGCACGAGGCGGACGTCGAACTCGCGCAACAGTGTGCGGCCGGCGACGAGGCGGCCTGGGAGCGGTTCGTCCACGACTACCGGCCGGTGCTCTACCGCGCAGCGCATACGCTGGATGCGACGGGCGGCGCGCGCGAAGTGGCGGACTCGCTGTTCGCAGAGCTTTACGGCGTGCGCACGGGCGACCGCGATCGGCGGTCGCTCTTTCTGTACTTTCAGGGACGCAGCAGTCTGGCGACCTGGCTGCGGGCTGTGCTGGCGCAACGCTACGTCGATCGAACCCGAGCTGCACGCCGGCTCGAAGCGCTACCAGCTGAGGACGACGCGTTTCAGGTGGGCGAACGACAGCCTCGGGGGGCGATCACCGATCCCCCAGACGTCGATCGGCCACGCTATCTGTCGTTGATCCGGCAGGCGCTGCAGCAGGCGGTCGCGCGGCTGACCCAGCGCGACCGTCTGCGTCTCGGTTTCTACTACGTGCAGAATTTGACGCTGGCCGAAACCGGCCGTCTGCTTGCGGAGCACGAAGCAACCGTATCTCGCCAGCTCGCGCGTACGCGCCGCGCGATCCGGAGGGACGTCGAACGGCATCTCAGCTCAGGAGGCCTCAGCGAGCCGCAAATCGCCGAGTGCTTTGCATGCGTGGCTGGCGATCCCGGACCGATCGACGTGACGCATCTCTTCGAGGAGCGCAAGGAACCGGCTGCGGGACGTTCATGATAATGAGGTGTTCGTGAAAACCATGAAGACCGATCGCGACGCGGCGCTCGATCGCCTGCTGCGCGACCGATCGCTCGCGGCGATCCCAACTCGTGCAGATTGCCTGGACGCGGAAACGCTGGCCGCCTGGGTGGACGGGACGCTGACGCGCGCCGAGCGAACGGCGGCGGAAGCGCACGTGTCGGACTGCGCGCGCTGTCAGGCGGCGCTGGCGGCTATGGCGAAGATGAACCCGCCTCCCGCGGTTCACTCGTGGTGGAGCCTTCCATCCGTCTGGCTCCTGCCGCTTTCTGCTGCCGCCGCCGCAGCGATTGTGTGGGCCGTCGTGCCGTCTCGTCGCCCGGTCGCGCCGAGCGCGAGTGCAACCGTCGCTGAACAAACGCCGGCCAAGGCGCCCGAGCGGGCGGCGCGACGGGACCCGGAATCTGAACTCAAACGGCAGGACAGCGCAGTGGCTGCGTCACCCGCACCGAGTGGATCTCAGCGCGCGAAGGTGCCTGCCGCCCCGCGACCCGCACTGGTCGAACCGCGCCGTGAGGCGCAAAAGAGCGCGTTGGAGAAGATCGAATCAGCGCCTGCGGTGCCGCCGCCAGCAGCCGCGGAAACGGTGTCACGCGGGGCCGAGCCCGCTGCCAAGGCGATGGCAGCAGCGGCCGCTCCGCAACCTGCGCCTCCTGAGCAATCCAGGCAGCGTGCGGCCGACCAGATCGTATCGGCGCGGACGTTTGCTCTAACCGAGCGACGCAGTGCGGAGATCGTTTCGCCAGATCCGAGCAGCCGGTGGCGCATCGTGGCGGGTGGCGCCGTTCAACACTCGAGCGACGGCGGCGTGACGTGGGAGACGCAGCTGACAGGTGTCAACGTCACGTTTGCCGCAGGCTCGGCACCGTCGGCGGAGGTGTGTTGGCTGGTTGGGCCAGGCGGGGTGGTCGTGCGTTCGATCGATGGCCGGACATGGTTGCGTGCCGCATTTCCAGAATCGATCGCACTTCAATCCGTGCGCGCGACAGATGAGCAGAATGCAACGGTCACGGCATCGGATGGTCGCATTTTCTTCACCTCCGATGGGGGGAAGACCTGGAAATAGCTGGTGAGGTTCGGAACCAAGCCTCGGCGATCGCGGCTCGAGCTCCCGGATCATCGTGTATTCTCTGACGCGCGATGAAGCGACCTACCGCGCACTTGGTGTGGATCGCTTTACTGGCCACGACCGCAGCACTTCTGTACGTTCAGCGACTGGGCTCCATCGCACCGTATCTCTCCATCGAGGAAGTCTCCCAGGCCAGGGAGGCCGTCGCGCTCGCCGCGAGGTCGCCTGACGCGAGAGGCGTCGGATCCGAAGCGGACAACCGCGCGCCATTGCCGGAAGCCCCGAATCCGAGCCGCGAGGCCGGCTTGTCGGACGCCGTGTCTGCCACGGGGGATCCCTTGTGGGTGTACCTGGCGCCGCTGTGGGTCGCGATCGCGGCCGTGTTATTGAGAATCCTGCCGTTCTCGGAAGCTCTGCTTCGCCTTCCGAGTGCGGGCGCCGGTGTCCTGAACGTCGTGCTGATGTTCATCGCCGGTCGCGAGATCTTCAATCGCCTCCGGCCGGCTGTGATCGCGGCGGTTCTGCTCCTGTTCACTCCCGTCCACTTCCTTCAAAGCCGCATCGGCACAGGACAGATCGGAGAAATAACGTTCGTTCTCGCCTGGCTGATTTTCATCGCCGGTTACATCAATCATGGCCGCCGACGCGACCTGTTCGCCGCGACGCTGTCTCTCGGTTTGGGCATGTACGCGTATGCCGCCGGCCTCATTGTCATGCCGGTGTTTTTCCTCGTGACCCTCCTGATCGTTCGGCGCTACGACGCCGGATCCAGGACTCTGGCCGCAGCGTGCGCAGGCTTCGGCCTTGCGTTCCTCCCCCTTGCCGCTTGGCACCTCCTGCATCCGAGGCACCTTGCGAGTTTGGCGGCGTACTACACGCACGGTGAGTACAACAAGAACCTTGGGTGGCTGGGGTTTCTTGGCCCGAGGGCCGTCAGTCACTTCGATGCGTGGTGGGACTGTTACAGTCCAGACAAACTCTTCTTCTCGGGCGACCCCGACCTGCGCTTCTCGACCCGTTCCGCTGGCTACTTTCTGCTCGCCACGGCGCCGGCGATGGTCGCCGGCCCATGGTATGCGAGGCGGCTCCTGAGGGACGGCATGTGGGTCGCGCTTGCGAGTGGGCTCCTGCTCGGTCCGCTGCCGGCAGCGCTGGTCAGCAACTCAGAGGTCAAACGATGGTTGACGTTCGTTCCGTTTGCGGTCCTGGCGACCACGTGCGGTGTCGAGTCGATGCTCGCCAATCGGCGGCGCGTCGTACAGGCACTCGCAATCGGGCTACTGGTACTCGCGCCGCTGCAGGCGCGCGGCTTCTTGGACGACTACTTTGGTCGATATCCCCTCGAATCGGCGGTCAAGTTCGGCGGCAATGTCCGCGGTGCCATTCAGGAGGTTTTTTCTGAGTCGGCGACGGACGACTGCGTGTTTCTCGACTCGGGCATTTTCTACCTCAACCAGCAATGGGACCTCTACACGCGCGTGCATGGCCGGATGGATCTTGCGCGGCGCACGAACTGGCTCGCCGCGGACGACCGTGTCGAGCCGTCGCGATCGTGCCATCCGGCGACTGGTCTCGCGCTCGCCGGTGACACGCGGTTTGCCGATTGGCGGTCGACCCCGGTTCCCGAGTTGAACGGCAGCGTGCTCTTTGCCGTCTACCGTCGTGGTCCTTGACGGGAAGCGGCGGTGCGAGCGCGCGCTGGGCGTTGCGCTGGCGATTCTCTCCACCGTGGCGTACGGCCACGGGCTCGCTGCGACGGTGTCGCCGGCCAATGAAGGCGTCATCGCGACCCAAGCCGCTACGCTCGCCGAGCACGGTTGGCGCGACCAGGAGGGCCGCGCGGCGCCGCTCTTCGTGCATGTCGAGGCCGACCTCTGGCTTCCGCCGTTCCCGGTGTACAGCACCGTTCTGCTGAGCAAACTCGCACCCGCCGCCCGACCCCATGCGCGGTGGGCTGCCGCACTGTGCGGCGCGGCAGACGTATGGCTGCTCTACGTCTTCTTGGTTCGATGCGTGCGGTCGCCGCTGGTCGCGTGCGCTGCGGCGCTCGTGCTGTTATCCATCCCGGCACACGTGGTCTTCAGCAGAGCCGCGATGGTCGACGGCATCTGGCAAGTGCCTTTCATTCTCGGTTGGGCGATCGGAATGACGGCGCTGACCGAACGTCCATCGCCGCGAGGTCGCTGGTTGTTCACGGTCGGGGCGGCATCCCTGGCGGCAAGTACCTATACGCAGCCGTCGGCTGCGTTGATGAGTCCGCTTTTCGCGCTTGCCACGCTGACGATCGTGCGCGCATCCGAAGGCTGGCGGATCCGAGATGTCCTCCCTGCCGCCGGCGCAAGTGTGGCGATCCTGCTGCCGCTGTTGGTCTGGTATGCACGGTACCCGGGCACGTATCCGGACACATTCGGTCGATGGGTCCTGCATCCCGCGCACCTGCGCAATCCGCTCGCGTGGTGGCAAGCCGTGTCCAACTGGCATCGAGTGGCAAACGTCACGGCGCTGTTTTGGGACTTCTTCGCGCCATCGCATCTGTTCATCGCGCCAGAGGGACCCGGTTTCTGTGGAATGTTTCCAACGCTCGTCGCGCTGCCCCTGGCAGTCGGTGTCTACGCGCTGGTGCGGGCCCGCAGTGAGACGAATGCCGTCGAGTGTATGGGCCCGGTTGTGATGTCCGCGTGCATTATCGGTCCGCTTGCCGCGGCGATGTTCGAACACGCGCGATCCGACGAGCGGGCGTTAATCCTCATTCCGTTCGGCATCTTCGTAGCCACCTGGGGCGCGGTCGTGACATGGCGCGGCGGGGGAATCGCAGGGCGGATCATTCTCGTGGCGTCGCTGGTCGGCGTCGCCGTTCAGGATCTTGTCGCTCTGCGCTAGACGCGAAGTGCAGACACTGGGGCCGCCCGCGATCGCGAAAGAGAGAAGTCGAACGTATGGAAGACGGTGATCGGTGCCGGAGGAGGGAATCGAACCCTCACGGGGGGTAAACCCCACCGGATTTTGAGTCCGGCGCGTCTGCCAGTTTCACCACTCCGGCGTGTGTGGCTTGCCAAGCCATAGCTCGCCCGTTAGCGAAGGCTCGAGCTTTCAGTATAAGTGCAGTGTGCGTCGGCTCGGGAACTGGCAGTCGTGCCGCGAGACCGATAGCAGCTACAGCGAGCGCGTGTACGACGGGAGGTGGCCCGGAGTGGAGCCATTCGAGTTCCACATGGGCCCGTATCACGATTTGGCACTCTTCCGCGGGATCCGAGATGAGCATCGCGGTCACGGTTCAGGCGACAATCTGCTCGTACCTCACACGCTCGAGCTCTGGAATCGAAGTGCCCACCACGTCTGGCATGTCGCCGGTCTTCACCTGGAAGTTACCCTCGCCGGAGCATCGCGAGAAGAATGCGAGAGTTGGTATGTAACCCTCACGCGCTCGGCGATACCTTCGTCGCACTGACCTGGGCAGGATTCGAAAGTCATCCGACCCATCCGTACGCGGCAAACCTCTCGAAAGCGCGCCACTTAAGGTCGTACTGCTGAGCTGAATGACCGGCCGCGGAAAAGTCTGGAAAACTGCAGGTTTTCCGCCCATTCTCGTTGAATTGGCGGCTCGGAGTGGTCTATAATCAATGAACTGCTGGTACTACTGCTACCTTCCACATAGCGCTTCCTGACAGGGGGAACGGTGACATTCGAAGTCGGTGACAAGGTCATTTACCCGAATCATGGTCTCGGAATCGTCGAACGTATCGAGGACAAAACCATTCTCGGCACCACCTGCGGTTTTTACCACCTTCGGATCGTAGCCAACGACACCACCGTGCTCGTTCCGGTGAGCAACGTGGATGGCGTTGGGCTGCGACGGGCGATCAGCGACGAAGAGGTCGAGCGTTTGTTCGGGCTACTCGGCGACGGCAACATTGACAACCACCAGAACTGGAAAGGGCGGTTCAAGGACAACTCCGACAAGATGCGGAGCGGCTCGATTTACGAGGTGGCGGACGTGCTGAAGAGCCTGACGTTCCTCGCCAAGTCGAAGAGCCTTTCATTCCGCGAGAAGCGCATGCTCGATCGCGCGAAGTTCCTGATCATTTCCGAAGTGTCGGAAGTGATGCGGGAATCGGCCGCGTCGATCGAACGTCGCGTCGAGGGGGCGCTCGAGCGCTGCTTCAGCGCCAAGGCGCGGACGACCGCCCGGGCCAAGGTGGTTGCCAAGGCAGGCCCGCGAGCGGTTCCTCCGCCGGCCGCGCGGCGCGCAGCGCGGGCGAGTTAACCGCAGGGGCAGCCGTTTAGGCCGCCGGGACGCTTCAACACGATCGAGAGCCCGATCCTTCCAACCTCGAGGGGTCGGGCTTTTCGTTTATCATTCGCGCGCGTGTTCATCGCCGCGGTCCGCTCAATCGCGACCTACGTCGCCGTCTCCCTGTACGTCCTCGTCGTCGCACCTCCCGCGATGCTGATCGCGATCCTGTTCGGAGCCAAGAATCACCTCTACGTCCTGGGGCACATCGGCGTTCAGCTCGGGCTGATGTTGTCCGGCATCCGCTATCGCGTCGAGGGGCGCGAGAACGTGCCGGTGGGACGCGCCGCCGTCTTCTGCGCGAATCATCAAAGCAACGTCGACCCGCCGGTGCTGTTCGACGCGCTTCACCCGCGGATGCACATCCTGTACAAGGCCGAGATCGAGGCCATCCCAATTCTCGCGCGTGCGTTTCGCTATGGCGGCTTCATCCCGGTCGACCGGCGGAACAAGGAAGCGGCCCTGCGGTCGATCGAGGCCGGTGCGGAGTCGATCCGGGCCGGCAACTCTTTTCTGATCTTTCCGGAAGGCACCCGCAGCAAGACCGCTGAGATGCTGCCATTCAAGAAAGGCGGGTTCATCATGGCGATCAAGGCGCAGGCGCCGATCGTACCGGTAGCCGTCCAGGGAGGCCGCGATGCCATGCAGAAGGGAAGTGCGATCATCCGTCCCGTCACCGTGCGGATCCGGGTCGGACCACCGATCGAAACTGCCGGCATTGATCTGGCCAGTCGCGACCAGGTCATCGCGGCGACACGCGAACGAATTCGCACGTTGCTCGACGCCTGAATCTGATAAGGTGATGCTGTCATGCGGGCGATGCGGGCCTTTTTCGTCGCCGGCGTACTAACGGCGGTCGTCGCAGCGGCGGGCCGCAGTCAGTCGACACAGCAGCCGCCCCAGCCCACCTTTCGCACGGAGGCCAATTACGTCCGTGTGGATGTGTACGCCACCGACGCCAACGGTGCCCCGGTCCCGGATCTCGATCAGAAGGATTTCGAGGTTCTGGAAACCGGCGTCCAACAGAGGATCGACCAATTCGAGCGGGTGCAGATCCGCGCCAATCTGCCGCAGGACGTGCGGCTCGAGCCCAATACCGTCGAGGCTGGAGGCCAGGCTGCGCAGAATCCGCGAGCGCGAGTGTTCGTCATCTTTCTCGACTACAACCACGTCGGCATCGAAGGTTCACACAGAATTCGCCAGCCGCTGGTCGACACGCTCAACCATCTGATCGGCCCCGAGGATCTGTTTGCGGTGATGACGCCGGAGATGTCCGCCCGCGACCTCTCCTTCGCCAGGCGGACGACGACCATCGAAGGGTTTCTGTCTCGGTACTGGACGTGGGGAGAGCGCGATCAATCCATCTCAACCGATCCCATAGAGGACGAGTACCGCATGTGTTATCCCGGTCTCGGTCCGAATGCTGGCTGCGCGGACGACGACCGTGGCATCGCCGATCGGATGATCGAGCGCCGCAAAGAGAAACTGACGCTGGATGCGCTCGACGATCTTGTGCACTACCTTCGAGGCGTGCGCGAAGAACGTAAGGCGGTGCTGGTAGTCACCGAAGGATGGCGGCTCTTCCGTCCAGACCCGAGTCTGGCGCTGCGACAGTCATGTCGCGTCCCGGTCACCACGATTGGTATCGACCCGCGAACGGCAAAGCCGACATCCGATCCTGTTGCCATCGGTGCAACTGGCTCCAACCTGAAGTGCGAACGTGATCGGCAAAACCTGGCGGCGATCGACGACGACGAACAGTTTCGAAGGATGTTCGACGAGGCCAATCGTGCCAATGTTTCCTTCTATCCTGTTGAACCCAGAGGACTCGTCGTCTTCGACGAGCCGATCTCCAAACCGACAACGGGGCGTCCGCCTCGCGGGGCGACAACGCTGACACCGCCTGTCACTGATCAAGCGCGGCTCACGGCTCGCCACGACGCCCTTCGGACGCTCGCCGGAGCGACCGATGGACGCGCAATCCTCGATTCGAACGATCTCGAGCGAGGACTCAAGCGCGTGCTCGACGATCTCAGCTCTTACTATCTCCTCGGCTACTACTCGTCCGGCAGGCTCGATGGAAAATTTCACCCGATCACCGTGCGGGTGAAGCGTCCAGGCGTCCAGGTCCGTGCCCGCCGCGGCTATCTTGCGGCGACGCCGACCGACGCGACGTCATCGGCTGCCACCGCGGCAGCGGCGTCTGCCGCGCCCAGTGCCGAAACGCTGGCGATTCAGACGGCACTCGCGCCTTTGACTGCGTTCGGTCGCGACGAATCGCTGCGTGTGCACGTAGCCACTGGATGGCGTCCCGGTGCAGATGGTCGTCCGACCGCGGCGTTCTGGGTCGTTCGAGAAATCGGCGCCGGTGTGCCGGTCAGCCGCGACGTGGATGTCAGCGTCATCGCCGCGTCCGGTGCGACGATCGGCCGCTCAACGGGGCAGAACGATGACCGGAGCGTGCTGGTCTTCGTATCGCCGTCCGAGCCGATCACGTCGGGAAACTACACCGTGCGCGTTCGCAGCGAGGGCCTGGGAACAGGAACTGTTACGGTGAATCTGCCGGCCGCGCCCGAGGCCGGCGGCGCCATCTTCAAGCGCCGTGGCCCCACGACCGGCAACAAGGATGCTCCCACGGCCGATCTGCGATTTCGACGGAACGAACGGCTGCGCATCGATTTGCCCACGCCCGACGGCAGACCCGTTTCGGCTCGTTTGCTCGATCGGACGGGCAAGCCACTGTCGGTACCCCTGATCGCTGCCGTGCGCGACGATGCCGACGGTTCGCGGTGGCAGACGACGGACGTCGTGCTCGCGCCGCTAACGGTGGGCGATTACGTCGTCGAAATGGCCTCGGGCGAGCCAGGCGAGAAGCGAACTCTGGTCGCGTTTCGCGTCGTGCCCTAGAGAGAGACGACGATCAACGCTGAGGCTCGCCGAAATCGCAGAGAGCACTAAGGTTGCGGTCTCCGCGGACCTTGTGTTGATCGTGGTTTACGCTCCGCCCAACGAAAACGTCAACGTCCAGGGTTTCAACGGCTGACCGTCGGTTCCCAGAATCCCTTCCAGCAGGCTGACCTTCAATGTTCGGAAACGTTCGAGCGGCTTCGTGAACCGCAACTCCAAAACCCTCGCTGGGGCGTTGTACACGAACGTGAACTCCGTGGCCGGCGTCACCGGTTCGCCGCGCTCCACGGTCTGCGACTCGAGATAACTGGCGCGGATGCGGCCCTTCAGCGTCGTCTGATCGAGATCGCGCGAAAACTGGATGCGCACGGTCGTCGACAGCATCACATCGGTTTCGTCCTCCGTCGGCGCGCTGAATATCACCTCCGGCGGCGGGCCCAGCGCCACCCGAATCGGTTCCTCTTCGGCTGTCTGCGTGGGCGGCTTGGCGAGCGCCAGGCTGCCCACCTCGGCTTCGAGCCACTGCAGCCCGCGCGCCTGCTGGACGGTGCCGCGGATGGTCAGCCACCGGCTCGTATCGAGCCGGGAATCAAGCGCGAGCTCGAACTCCTTGCCGCTCGAATCGCGAAGGCGCGGGCGCATGTTCGCGATCCACAAAGCGGCGTCGGAGGATCGGAGCACGAAATCGTAGCGGCTCCGCGCCGGTGCGTCCGGCAAATCGCCGAGCAGATTGCGGCCGGAGTACTGGCCGGTGATCGTGACCTTCTGTTCAACGAAGCGCGACGGGTTCAGTACGATTGCACGGATCGTCGGCGACATCGGTGGCGAAGCCGCTGCAACCGCGGAGGCGACGATGGCCGTCACTTCACCCGGACGTGGCCAAGAGCCCTCGGGATCGAAGTGGAACACGGCGCGCAAATCGTACGTGGTGAGGCGCGGGTCGTCGACCTTCATGCGGCCGATGTCCCAGAACTCGCCGCGGACCTCGTCCAGGCCGTCAGGCGCGCTGCCTTTGAACACTAGGTTGATGGACCCGGCGCCGTCCGAGACTTTGAGCTGCCCGTTTGGTGTCTGCTCCACCTTGCCGACGAGAACGATCGGACGCCCGTGGTAAAAGCCAGGGAAGCTGAGCAGCGCCGCGAGGTTGGTCGCGCGTCGAGTCGCCGATTGCGCGCCGAGCGTCGTTGCGACTGCCAGGAAAAGCAGGGTGAACCGTCGGATCATGACCGGGCTACATAACCTTCTTTTGCGCCTGCCGCGCCAGAATGGCCGCCAGTCCAAGGAAGAGCAATGCGCCTGCAATGTAACCGCTCAGGCCGTCGTGCAGAAATGGAAGCGCCGCGCCGATCGATTGCGGAGCTCCAATGTACTTGAACCCGACAAGAGCCGCATACAGGATTCCGCACAGCGACCCGCCTGCAATCAGACCAGAGCTGAACAGCGTGCCAGCGCCGACCTCCGATTCCTCTTTCGTGTGAGTCTTCCGCTCCACGTACGCGCGCACCAGACCTCCGACGAAAATCGGCGCCGTTGTGGCAATCGGCAGGTACGAGCCGACAGCAAACGACAGCGATCGGACGCCGCAGACTTCCAGTGTGACGGAGATGAACACGCCGACCAGGACGAGGCCCCAGGGAAGGTTCTGACTGAGCAGCCCTTTGATGATCGTCGCCATCAGCGTCGCCTGCGGCGCCGCGATGTCAGCGCTGCCGATCCCGAACACCCGATGCAGCGAGAGGGTCGTCACGCCAATGACGAACGCGCTCGTGACCACGCCGATGATGAGGCCAACTTGCTGGTAAATGGGTGTCGCACCGACGAGATATCCGGTCTTCAGGTCCTGCGAGGTGCCGCCCGCGTTGGCGGCCGCGATGCACACCACGGCGCCGACGCAGATGGCGATCGGTCCGTACGCATCACCCGTCCAACCGAGCGCCACAAAGAGCAGACACGTGAGGATCAACGTGGCAATCGTCATGCCCGAAATCGGATTCGACGAAGTGCCAATGAGACCGGTAATGCGCGACGAGACGGTTACGAACAGGAAGCCGAAGACGATCACCAGGATGGCTGCGAGGAAGTTGCCCTGCGTCGGCATCTTCGGCATCACGGCAAGAAAGATCGCGAGCAGGAGCGAGCCGCCCAGCACGAAGACGGTCGGGATGTCACGCTCGGTGCGCAGCCGTGTCTCCATACCCGAGCCGGCGCCGAAGTCTTTGAGCCCTTCACGAGCGGACGCCACGATGGTCGGCAGCGTGCGGCCTAGGGTGATGAGTCCGGCCGCCAGCACGGCACCGGCGCCGATATACCTGATGTACGCGCTCCACAGTTGGGGCGGGCTCATTTCCGAGATCTTGAACGCGGCTCCGGTGGCCGGATTGTTGGCGAAGTTGGGATGAATCGGGGGAAAAGGCACCGGAATGTAGGCGCCGAGGATCGACAACAACGGCAGCAGCACGAGCCACGACAGTACGCCGCCGGCGAACATGGTGCCCGCGATGCGAGGTCCGATCACGTAGCCGACGCCCATGTATTCAGGTGAGATGTCGACGTTCAGCGTCGCGTTTGGAAACTGGCTGGCACGCGGCGTCGAGTAGTCGAGCTCGGTAAGGAAAATCGCGAATACCCACGATAGCGCTTTCCAGACCGCTCCAAACCCGACTCCGCTGAATACCATCCCAGCCAGTCGGCCCCCGCGCTCGCCGGCAACGAGCACGTCAGCGCAGGCCGTCCCTTCGGGGTAGGGCAGCACGCCGTGTTCCTTGACGATGAGCGCGCGCCGCAGCGGCACCATCATCAGCACGCCGAGGATGCCGCCGGCGAACGCCAGCACCGTGATCTGGAAATAGCTGAAATACGCCGGCCCGTCCGGCACGAGAAAGATCAACGCCGGAATCGTAAAAACCACGCCGCCCGCGACCGACTCACCCGCCGATCCAATGGTTTGCACGATGTTGTTTTCGAGAATCGTGGAGCCACCCAGCTTCTTCAGCACCGAAATCGCCAGCACCGCGATCGGGATGGACGCGCTGACAGTCAGGCCCGCGCGCAGTCCGAGATACACGGTCGATGCGCCGAACAGCAGACCGAACAGAATACCAATGACGACGGCTTTTGCCGTGAACTCGGCTGGCGATTGTGACGGCGGTACGTACGGCTGAAAGGCCGTCGACACCGTGACGGGAGTGGCCATAGGCGGCGAGTGTAGCATGGAGGTTTTTTGCTACAATCGGCCCCGCTTGTGAAAACAGCGAACAAAGGACCCGCCCGCGCCGCTGCGGGGAAGCAGAGCCCTGACCAGGTCTCCGAGCTCACGACCAACCGCCTGTCCGTGTACCTCCGCTGCCTGAACGTGCTCGAAGGCGCAGGCGTCCGTACCATTTCCTCGCAGGCCCTCGCCGAGCAGTTTCACCTGAATGCCGCGCAGATTCGCAAAGACCTCGCGTACTTCGGCGAGTTCGGCGTGCGCGGCGTCGGGTACTACGTTCGCGATCTCAAACGCCATCTCCGGCAGATCCTTGGCCTGGATCGCAAGCTGCGCGTCGCGATCATGGGCGCCGGCAATCTCGGTCTCGCGCTCGCGGACTATCCCGGTTTTCGCCAGGAAGGATTCGAGATCTCGGCGCTCTTCGACAACCTGCGCGAAAAGGTCGGACAGAACTCCCGCGGCGGCGTGCCTATTTACGACATCCACGATCTGAAGAAGATCGCGCGCCGCGATGGCATTCGCATCGCCGTCATCGCCGTGCCGGCGCCTTCCGCCCAGCATGTAGTCAATCTCGTCGTCGCGTCGGGCATCAAGGCGGTTCTGAACTTCTCGCCGGGCACGCTGCAGGTGCCCGACGATGTGAAGCTGAAGAGCGTGGACCTCACCGTCTCGCTCGAGAGCCTGTCGTTTTTCCTTGCGCAAGGGGACGGTCAGGAGGCGTAGCGGGGAGGGCAGAGGGCCGGGCGGGTCAGGACGGACGACTGCATAACGGGAGGGGAATGGCTGGAAAGGCGCGTGGGGCGCGCAAGTCAATTCGGGCCAGCAGGGAGGCTCGCCTGTCTCACGTGGACGCCCGCGGGCGCGTGAGGATGGTCGACGTCGGCGACAAACCGGTCACGAACCGAGAGGCGATTGCGCGTGGATTCATCCGGATGTCGCGCGAGGCCCTGCGCCTGATCCGCCGCGGGAGCGTCAAGAAAGGCGATCCGCTCCAGGCCGCGCGTGTAGCCGGCATTCTCGCCGCCAAGCGGACCGCGTCGCTGATCCCGCTCTGTCATCCGCTGCCGCTGACCAACGTCAGCGTCGAGCTGACACCGCGCGGGCGCGGCTACGACGTCGAAGCTCGAGTCCGAACCTCCGCGCAGACAGGCGTCGAGATGGAAGCGCTCACGGCCGTCGCTGTCGCGGCGTTGACGATGTACGACATGCTCAAGGCCGTGGACAGAACGATGGTTATCGGGGACATCCGCTTGATGTTCAAGGCGGGAGGAAGGAGGGGGGTATACAAGCGTGGCATGTGAGGAGGTGAGGAGGTGAGGATGTGAGGATGTGAGGATGTGAGGATGTGAGGATGTGAGGATCTGAGGATGTGAGGATCTGAGGATGTGAGGATGTTCGATTGGTGCTAGTCACTATTGTCATCCCCGTGTATCGCGACGCCGACGTGCTCGC
>JBKPDW010000397.1:0-9815 GCA_046728115.1 Acidobacteriota bacterium
TCCTGACGAGGCTCGGAAGCGGAAGCGTTGACACGACGCCGCTGCATGGAATGGTCTCCTCGGAGCCGTTTCTGCGATAGGTCACCGCGGCGATGCGATTTCCGTCACGCTGCAGACACACGGCCGGCGTATCGAGCAGCAGTTCGCCTCCGCAGGTGCGAAAGCGGGCGGCCATGTTCTCGTAGAGATCGCTGATGCCCGCGCGCGGGTACATGTATTCCGTGAAATGCGCGGCCGGATCCGCTCTGATGCCCAGCGTCCGCAGGATGATGTTCTTGAGATTGAGCTTGGCGACGCGCTGGGCCTGTTTGGAGGAAATCTGCGAGGTCGGCAATCCCCACACCCGCTCGGAGTAGATGCCGAAGCACAGGTCGTACAACGTGCGGCCGAGATTCCGAACGCCCCACTCCTCGAATGAGTCTTCCTTCGTCGGCGGACTCAAGATCGTCTTTGTCGTGGCAACGATGTAGTCGAGCAGAATGCGCGCCGAAAGCGATGGCTTCACGCCGAAGAGTACCTGCAGGAGCTCGAGAGGATAGATGTAGTACTTGCCTTGGAGGAACACCCGCGTGCCGCGCGTGAGTACGAGCGGTTCGTCGCCGAAGAACGGCTTGATGAGCTTGATGATCTGGCGGCTCTCGTCGGTCTCCCGAATATGGAACGTGTGCGGACCGAAATCGACACCGTAGGCACCCAATTGAAGCGTTTTGCCCATGCCGCCGACTGCCGAATCGCGTTCGAGGACCGTGGTCGGTCTGCCGTGCTCGGACAGGCGCCAGCCGGCGGACATGCCCGCGGGCCCGGCGCCGAGGATGACGACGGGGGCCGTCGAGGTCATGCAGGACGCTCGGCTGATAGCGCACGCTCCATCAGCCGCGTGAAACCTTCGTCGAACGAAATCTGCGGCACGAAGCCGTAGCGCTCCGCCATCGTTCGATCAGAGGAACGGAACTCGATGTACTCCTCGGTCGTGCCGTCGCGACGAACCGGGATGCTGCTGACCGTTAGTCGCACCATCGCATCGACGATGTCGTTGACCGATGTCGGGTGGCCCGACGCGAAATCGATCGTGATCCGATCCGGACGCGAATCGGTTACCAACGCGAGCAGGCCGCGCACCGCATCGTCCACGTGCATGAAGTCGATCAGGTTGCGGCCGTCTCCTCGCAGCGCGAACTCCCGATCGCTGCGGCGGACGGCGGTCAGAAAGCGTGTTGTGATCTTCCGCAGCGGCTCGAACGGGCCGTACGCTCCGAAAAAACGGACGTTGACGTAACTGGACGGCGCGCCCCGCCGATCGGCGTAGAAACGGATGTAGCGTTCGCTGGCAAGCTTCGAAATCGCGTACGGCAGATGCGGATCGACGTGCGAGGCCGGCGTCACCGGTCCGCACAATCCATCGTAGACCGCGCCCGACGACAGATACACGAGGCGCCGCACGGGACAGTGCTCGAGGAACGTGAGCGGTGCGACCGCGTTGAGATTGAGATCCCCAAGCGGATCGCGGGCGGATGCCGCCGGATCGCCGTTGGCGGCGAAATACAGGACCGCGTCAATCGGTCCGCGCGCTTCCGCAATGCGCCGCATCGCTCGAACGTCGTCGGCATTGGTGAGATCGCACCGCACGGCGCGAACGTGCGTCAGCTTGTTGCAGGCAAGGAATTCGGGAAAATCTGCCGTCGCGTGGTACACGGCAACGACGTCCCAGTCGCGAGGAACCGCCAGCAGCGTATTCTTGCCAAGAAATCCCGACGCGCCGGTAATCAGAAGACGCATGCGGTCCCGGGACGGCAGGCGGCCGACGCACGACGTGGTGTCTGCAGGGCACGCGGATCGGTTGACTTTTTTGGAATTCCGCGAGCGTTAAATCGACCGTGGTGCCGCACGTCGTCAGCTCCTGATTCCTGCCAGATTTTCGGCATACCACTCGATCGTGCGTGAGATGCCGTCCTCGAGCGTCACGCGCGGTGCATATCCGAGAAGTGCCGCCGCCTTGTGAATCGAGGGAACGCGCAGTTCGATCTCCGCACCGGGGTGAGGCCGAAAGGTGATTTCGGATCGCGACTTCGACAGCCGCAGAATCATCCGGGTCAATTCGAAGTTCGTGATCGTTCCTTGCGGGTTGCCGAGGTTGAAGACGTGGCCGATCGCCTCGGGCTTTTCGGCGCAGGCCAGCACGCCATCGACGAAGTCGTCGATGAAACACCATGCGCGAATCTGGGTCCCGTCGTTGTAGAGGACCACGGGTTCGTTCTTCAGCGCCTGGAGGATGATGCCGCGCACGGCGCCGTCGCCGACCTGCCGCGGTCCGTAGATGTTGAACGGCCGGACGATGGTCAGTGGAAGTCCCGCCTCCAGGTGGTGCGCATACGAGAGATGCTCGGACGCGAGCTTGCTGGCCGCGTATACCCAGCGCGCCTCGCCGACCGAGCCGAGGGCCGTCGGTTCGCTCTCCTTGGCGTTGTGCACGAACGCGCCGTAGACCTCGCTCGTCGAAAAATCGACGAAGCGTTCCACGCCCGCGCTCAACGCCGCCTTCACGGCGGCATGCGTGCCGAGAAAGTTCACCTCCATCGTCCGGATGCTGCTCTTGACGACCGAGTACACGCCGGCAATCGCCGCGCAGTGGATGACGATGTGGCAGCCGTCGATGGCGCGCGTCGTGGCGTCGAGATCGGTCACGTCTCCGCGAATGAAGTGAAAGTGCGGATGCTGCTCCACGTGCGCGAACTGAATGGCGTTGCGATGCAGGTTGTCGTAGACGACGATTTCGTTGTGCTCGATCAACCGCTCCACCAGATGCGATCCGATGAAGCCCGCGCCACCCGTGATGGCGATGCGTTTGCCTGTCAGAGCCATCCGCTCAGGCCTTTCACAGGTGCTGGCCGTTGCCGCTCCGGGGCACGTCGGCGGCCGCCCGGCGCGGCGGCGCTGGCTCCTGTCGCAGCGGAAATACCTTCTCGCGCGGCACGCCGTTCTCGAGCAGTACGTTGATCAGCTGCTGCGCCGACCGCTCGAGCGTGGCGATGACGATGAGGTCGTACTCGACCGTTGCATGCTCTCCAATCGGCCGGACCGGCATTCCCAGAAAGGCATCGCCGCCGTCGCCATCGAAAATGGCCACGGGATCTAGGCCCGCCTCTTTCAAGGACAGATACGTGAGCTCCGCCGCTTCGCCGCGGCCGTATATAGCGACGCGGCGCCCGGCTGCGGCACACGCCTGAAACACCGTTCGCAACCGCTGGCGCACGTCACCGTAGAGATGCAGCGAATAGTCCATGAACTCGTACGTCAGCCGCGCTTTCTCGACGATGCCGCGAGGCGTAATCAGATACGAGATGCGGTTCGATTGCACGTTCACGCATTTGATGTAGCCCTTGCGCACGAGCCGCTTCAGGTAGATGTTGGTCAGCCCGAGAGCGATGCCGAGCTTCGTCGCGAGCGTCCGTTGCGTGACGCGCGCATTCTGCTCGACGGCCTCGAGCAACTGCAGATCACGATGTGCTTCGATATCCATCACTGAACAACGCCTGAGGAAGAAATCAGCTCACGAACGATCGCAGCCGCTACCCTCTCGGCGGATCGCCCATCGGTGTACTCGCACTGCTCGGAGACGATGCGACGGCGTCCGTCCGCGTCCGTTGACGGGTTCGCCAGATAGCCGTTGATCAAATCGACGAGTTCGCCGCTCGACTGCGCGATTCGCACGGCGCCGCTCCGTACGACTTTCTGAAAGTGCGTCGAACGGTAATGCCATTCCATCAAGGTCTGGTTCGACCCTGGTTGTCCATCGAAGCCGATATTGATGACGGGCGTATCGAAGATCGAGGCCTCGATGGCGATCGTGGATGCCACGTTCAGGACGACGTCGCTGTGATACAGCGTGTCGGCAAGATGCCGCGTGTTCTCGGACGTGAAGTCCACGTTCATTCCGTCGCCCGACCGCGTCGCCGTCTCGCGAAACGGCTTCTCGACAACCACGTCGCGCCGCCCCACATACCTGTCGTATGCGCGTGCATCGTCGCGCGGATGCACACGCACGAGCAGTCCCGCAGCAGCGCGAATGCCGCCTGACGCGATCGCGTCCAGCAGAGTGTCGATGACGAACGCGTGATGCGGAAACTTGCTGGCCGGAATCGTCGCAAGCGTGATGATCTTCCGGGCAGGATCGAGCCCGGTCCGCTCGCAGAACGCCGCCCGGCTCGAGCGCGGCTCGCGAAAGTACGAATCGAACTGCGGCACGCCCGCGACCGTGATAGCGTCGAGCCGGAACCGGTGCAACCTGTGCGCTTCCTCGGCCATGCCCGAGTTCCACAGCACGAGGCGGCCAACCTGCCGCGCGGGAAAAAACTTGTTGGTCAGGTTGTCCCAGCTCAGATCCACCGCGATGGTCGGCACCGATCGGCGGCGTGCCGTCCGAAGCACGGGGATTTCGGAAAAGATCAGACCGGGCGAGGCCGTTGCAACGAGCGATGGCTGATAACGATCGAATATCCGCTCCATCGCCGGATCGCCGACGAGGCGATCGGCGATGCCGTACCAGTCGCCGCCCGGACCGTTCGGTGCGAGAACGTGTCCGAGCAACCGCTTTAGCCGGCGCAGGCGAGCGGCGCCGGGAAACTCTTTCGGTCCCCGGATGCGCAGGGTTTCGGTGCGGCAGACGTCGAGATACCGGGCCTGAACGACACCCAGGAGCCTGCCCTCGAGTCCCCGCGGCGAATGCGGTGGCAGAACCTCAAAGCGGATACGCGGATGCGTGAACTCGCACGTGAAGCCGGGATCGGCGCTCAGCGGCGACAGCAGCACGATCTCGACGTCGGGATCGGAATCGAGTACCGACGTCAGTACGCCGGTCCGCAGCATGTGGCCCGCCGAGGAACCGTGCGGAATGCTCCACAGAAGACATCTTTTCACGATGAGACGAACGGAGGCAGCGCGACGGCTTCAGCCGAGCGGAACCGTTACCGGCGGATCGAAAAACCGCTTCTGCGTGTACAGCTCGATCCCGGCAAGCCGATCGACGATGGCCTGGCTCGCGTCCGGCTTGTAGTAGAGATCCGAGGACGGGTAGGGTCCGTGACGCAGCTGCGCGCGGACCTGCTCCGCGATCGCGTGGGCCTCGTACGGCGCGTGAAAGACGTGCTCACCTCGCAGCCGGCCCTGTTGGCGTCCGCCGATGTCGACCACCGGCGTTCCCAGATACGAGCACTCCTTGATGCCTGCCGACGAATTGCCTACCAGACACGCAGTGAGCCTGAGCAGCGCGATGAATTCGTCCACCGGCACGTTCGTGATGAAGCGAATTTTCTCGGTAATCGCGGCGTGATGCTCGCGGAAGTGGCGAAGGCTCTCGGCCATCTCGCCCGTGCCCGCATCCGGGTTCGGCCAGAACCAGATCGCGGGCATGTCGACCTCCGCGATCGCTCGCATCGTCGCCTCGAGGTGCACGCGGTTGTCGGGTTCGGTCGTCACGGGATGCTGGATGACCGTCAGGAACGGCCGCGTGATGTCCACCGCGTGACCGACACCGTAGGCGTTGATCACGTCGTTGGTCAGCTGCGCCTGCACCTGCGTCGCAAGCTCGAGATCGAGCGATCCGGTGTTGAACACATACTGAGGGTCCTCGCCCATCGCCAGCACGCGGCGATGCGCGTCGGCGTTGGTGACGAAGTGGATGTGCGCCAGCTTCGTGATCGAATGACGGACGCTTTCATCGATGCTGCCCGACACGTCGCCGCCTTCGATGTGCGCGATCGTCTTGTTCAGATACGCCGCGGCCATCGCAATGGCCAGCTGCTCGAAGCGGTCGCCGCAGATGACGACGATGTCCGGATCGATGGTGTGAAAGCCGTTGGTGAATTCCAGCGCCGTAAGACAGGCCGTCTTCGCCATCGCGACGTGGTTTCCGCCTTCGATCACGTTGAAGTACGACGTCGAGATGGTGAAGCCGCCTTTCTCGATGTCGTCGGCGATGTGCCGGCTGTATTTGTCGAGCAGGATCGACCCGCCGAGCATGAGCTGGAGATCGATCGCGGGGTGACTGTGGAGCTTGCGAATCAGAAGCTGACTGCGCCCGTAGTAGGCTCGGCTCGTGATCGGGAAACAGATACGCCGTTTGCCGTTGACTGCCACGTCAGACTTTCGCGGGATCGTAGTTGACGACCACCGTCTTCCACTCGCAGTACACGTCGAGCGCTTCGGTTCCGGGTTCGCGGAAACCGTTGCCGGAATTCTTCACGCCGCCAAAGGGCATGTGCGGCCCGGCGCCGTAGGTGGGTCCGTTGATCGACACCAGGCCCGCACGGTAGCGCGCGACGAACTCTTCAATGCGGTGCGTGTTCGTCGTGTGAATCGCGCCGGTCAGACCGTACGCGGTGGCGTTCGCCAGCGTGACGGCTTCGTCGAAGTCGCGCACACGATAGAGACAGGTTACCGGACCGAACAGCTCGGTCTGCGAGATGGGATCAGCGGGGTCGACACCTTCGAGCACCGTCGGCTGCAGGTAGTAACCAGGCGCGAGTGCATCCATTCGGCAGCCGCCGCACACGAGCCGCGCCCCGCGGTCGACCGCGCCGTCGATCGCTGCAAGCAGGCGTTCGAGACTCGCGCGCGAAATCACCGGACCGCAGTCGTCTTCGGGCCCCGAGCCGACTCGAACAGCGGCTGTGCGTGCGGCGAGCGCCGTTCGAAAACGGTCGTAGATGGCATCGAAGACGATCAACCGGCTTCCCGCCGCGCACCGCTGTCCGGCATCGATGAATGCAGATGCCACGGCATGTTCCACGGCGAGCGCCATGTCGGCGTCGTCGCAGACGACGAGCGGGTTCTTGCCGCCAAGTTCGAGACACACCTTCGCCAGCACGGGCCGCGCGCTGACGGTCTGTTGAATCGTCTTGCCGGTCGCCGCCGAGCCCGTGAAGCTGACCAGGCCGACGCGGTCGTCCTGGATCAACGCCTGGCCGACTTCGGGCCCGAGCCCCTGCAGCGCCGAGTAGACGCCGACGGGTAAGCCGGCGTCCTGAAGAAGCCGGCCAAATGCGACGGCGGTCTGCGGCGTCTGCTCGTGGGACTTCGCTACAACCGCGTTCCCGCTCACGAGCGCCGGAAACACTTTCCACGCGATGCCGGCCAGCGGGCTGTTGAACGGCATGATGGCGGCGCAGATGCCGATTGGCGTCCGCAGCGTACGCACTGCGCGATTCGGCACCGGGCTCGTCATCGTTCGGCCATAGAATCGGCTGCCTTCGCTCTCCATGAACACAGCCAGATCCGCGGACGATGCGACTTCCGCCGCTGCGTTTTTCCAGGGCTTGCCGGTTTCTGCCTGGATGATTTCCGCGAATTCGCGTTCCCGTGCGCGCAGCAACGAAGCCGCCCGTCCCAGGACTTCGCCGCGTCGCGGCGCCGGCAAACGCCCCCATGCTTCAGCAGCTCGGTTCGCCTCGCTTACCGCACACCTCACATCGTCCGCGTTTCCCCGTGCGACGGTGGCGAGCACCCGATCATCGATGGGACAGCGCTTCTCGAATGTGGCGCCGCTCGCCGAGTCGACCTCGCGATCGGCGATCCAGTGTGAAACATGCCGCGGATACATTCCGAATCTGGTAATCGGGTAATTGGGGTCAGTACCCGTTCGTCGCTGACTTCGCGGCCTTTGCCGTCCAGTGGAAGTGAGTGCTGCTCTGGCGACGACGCACGTCAGCTCACCAGATGTTTGGTGCGCGTCAGAACGACGCGCGCCAGCGATGCGGGGTCGAGGCCGTGATGCGCGAGCACCTCGAGATTCGATCCGCACACCGGCACATCGGTCAACCCGATCGACACCACTTCGGCATTCGTGCGCGTGCGCGCCAGAGCGGCTGCAATCATCACGCCCTGGCCTAGAGCGACATAGTGATTGTCGAGCGTGACGACCAGCGGACATCGACCAAGCACCTCGGCCACCCACCGATCGTCAATCCGGTTGAGCCAGGGTAGATCGATGACTGCCGCCTGAATTCCCTGCATCGCCAGTTCGTCGGCCGCTCGCCAGGCGTTCGACATCAGCACGGGCCCGTAGCCGACGAATGCCACGTCGTCGCCCTCGCGAAGTGCTGTGCCCTGCCCGACTCGGAGAGCGTAGGAGGCTGGATGCGCGTAAGGCAGATCCAGCGGCACGTTGACGAATCGCAGATACGTGCTTCCGTCGTTCTGCTCGACTGCCCATCGGATGGCCAGACGCGCTTCGCGTTCGCTGCACGGTTCGATCGCTACCAGGCCCGGCACCGATCCGATTGCGGAGATGTCGCGAACTGACTGGTGTGAATGTCCGGGGCCGCCCGGAATCAACCCCGCCAACGTGCCGACGTAGATGACCCTCGTCCGCTCGGTCGCATTGTTGTAGATCTGCTCGTTCGCCCTCGTCGTCAGGAAGCACGCGAACGAATGGACGACAGGGAGCACGCCGCGCAGCGCCAGGCCGCCGGCGGCCGACACCATGTGCTGCTCGGCAATCCCGCACTCGATGAAGCGTTCGGGCAGCTCCGCCTTGAACGCTTCGATGCCGCAGTCCGACAGCAGGTCCGCATCCATCACGACGATGTCTCTGCGGGCACGTGCCATCTGCAGCAGTTCATCGCCGTACGCGAGCACGAGTTTTTCGGGACGGTCGGGCGCAACTCGAACGGGCTGCGGAGCCGCAGCCAATGCCAATCGCGCGAGACCACGCGATACGAGGCGATCGTTGATGCGATCGACGAGCTCGGTTGTTGCGGCCACGTAGTTCTCGAGCGAGGGCGCACCGGCGTGAAAGCGGTACGTCTCGTCACCACAGGCGACGCCGTGCATGAACGACACGCCTTTGCCCTTGATCGTGTCCGCGATGAACGCTTTCGGTTTGTCGGTGACTTCGGCGAATTCGCGGAATACGTCCGCCAGAACGCGCGGATCGTGACCGTCGTCACGCCGCACGTGCCAGCCGAAGGCTCGAAACTTGTCTTCGATTGGCCCTAGATCGCTGACCGCGGCTACCGCGGAGTCCGACTGGAACTTATTGTGATCAACGACAATCGTGATCTCGCCGAGCCGCTCGTTCGCGACCGGCTGAAGCGATTCCCAGATCTGCCCTTCCTGCAACTCGCCGTCACCCGTCATCACGACGATTCGACCGCTCCGGCCGAGGTAACGATGGGCGCGTGCCATGCCGTAGGCCTTGGCGATCCCCATTCCGAGCGAACCGGTGTTCGTGACGATACACGGCGTCTCAACGTCCGGGTGGCCCGGAAGGCCGCCGAACCGGCGCAGCCGATGCAAGAGGCTGAAATCGAGTTTCTCGAGCGCAATCAGCAGCGAGTACAGCGCGGGGACGTCATGACCCTTCGAGGAAAAGTACAGGTCCGCGTCGGGCGCATCGGAATTCGCGTCGCGAAGCTCCTCCGTCCACAACCACGTGATGAGATCGGTCGAACTGAAACTCGAGCCGATGTGGCCCGAGCCGGCGTTCATGATCGCGTATAGCGTATTGACTCGACAGATGTCGGCAAGGATCTCCGCGCGCGCAAAGCGATCGCCGATTGCCGACCGCGTGCGGCGAATCTCGGCGAGCGGAACAAAAGAAAGCCCGGCGTCACCGCCGAGCTGTTTATCCGAATGATCCTTCTCGCCCATCTATGCCGTCTGATGTCTCACTTCTAACTACTTCTGACTTCTGACTTTTGACGGCTCAGTCCGGAGACATAGGTAACAAAGTTGTCCGGAGACATAGGTAACACTTTTCGCCACTGTTTCGCTGGAGGAAGCGATGCCGTGGCATGGAGTGTCGCCTATGGATTTGCGCC
>JBKPDW010000398.1:0-20999 GCA_046728115.1 Acidobacteriota bacterium
CACGATACGTTTCATCTGTACATGGGCTCGCAAGGACGGATTCCCGCAGCTCGCGAGAATGGGCACCAGCCGCGACTCGAGAACAACCCCGGAGGAGTTCTCCCACGCTGTCTGCCAGACCATCAGGACACGTGAACCGAGTGCTCGACGCAATCCGCGTCGCGCCGCACGGACGATCAACGCTGACTCCTCGCCATCCTCCGTGATGCCGGCCGTGTCGCGTCCAGTCGCCAAGGCGCGTGCGCACCGGAGGCGGTCCACCTCGGCTCGCGCGAGGCTCCGGTAATCTGGGCTGACCAGGGCCACGGATGGTGTGGTGCCAGCAGGATGAGTCGATTCCTGCACTACGGCACCCCAGCCGCCCTCGACCACCAGCCGCGCTATCTGGCGTTCGCTCTCGCAGTCGTCCATGCCGATCGGGTCGGGCGCGCCGATGTCGGTGCGAGCCTTCGCGATGCGTGTCTTCAGGCGCTCGAGGATTTGCAATTCACCTGTTTCGGCGGCGACGAGATGAAACGCGTGAACCGTTCGCGCCTGACCAATCCGATCCACGCGACCCGCTCGCTGTTCGAGCCGCATCGGATTCCATGGAAGTTCCAGGTTGATGACGAGACGGCAGTGTCGATGAAGGTTCAACCCTTCGGCGGCGGCATCCGTCGACAGGAGAATGCTCTGGGGATTACGGGAGAAAGCCGCAAGCGCGGTCTCGCGTTCGTCGCGTGTCAAGCCGCCGTGCAAAATCACCGTGGGAAAGTCGGCAAGAGCCTGGCGGAGGTGCAGCAGCGTGTCGCGGTATTCGGTGAACACGATTGCGGACTCCCGCACCCGACCAAGGAGCCTCCGAAGCATCGCGATCTTGCTCTCGGAGCGGGCGGCCACCCGTGCCGCCTCCGCGAGTGACCACAGCAGATCGCGTTCACGCGCAGGATCGTCGAGGCAAAGATCCCTGGGCCAGGCCGGTGGTTCGTCCGCGGCGTTGAATTCGCCTTGACCATCCCAGATTGGCAGCGACCTTTGACGGGCGTCGTCCGATACGCCTTCCAGCGTGGCCAATCGTCGGGTCACCGATTGGCGCAGCGCCCACGCTCCTGAAAACGCCCGTTTGTGCAGGATCGATAGCGTCAGCCAGACATGCGCGTGCTCGGCTCGAACAGCCGCGGAGTATCGGTCGAGCAGCTCATGCATCTGGCGCTCCGCCGGCCGTAGACGGACGGTCAGCGTATGCGGCCTCCGCGGCGCCTCCATTCGTACGTCGCTCCGACGCCGGCGGAACACGATCAACCGCTCATCGTGAGATCCAATTGCACACAAACTCGCAAAGGCGCGCTGGTCTCCGCTGTGGGGTGTCGCCGTGAGCAGAACCACATAGGCGGCGCGAGCCGCGAGCGCGTCGACCGCATCGTGCCGATCGGAATCGCCTTCGACGCCGTGCGCCTCGTCGACGATCACCAGGTCCCATCGGCACGCGAGAACGGCGGGCAATACCTCGGTTCGCTTGACGTAATCGGTGGAGGTGATGGCAACGTCAAGCGTCGACCAGGGGTTTGTTCCAACGGGCAGGTCCGCAACGCATCGACGGATCGTGCGAGCGTCCACGACTGCGGCGTCGATGGCGAAGCGGTCCTTCAATTCTTCGCGCCATTGCTCGCGGAGACCTGCCGGGCTAATCACCAAGGCGCGGTCGATCCATCCCCGCGCCCTCAGTTCGCTGAGAATCAGCCCAGCCTGAATCGTCTTTCCCAACCCCACATCGTCTGCCAGCAGAACGCGGGTGCCGTGACCGGAGACGACGGCCATCGCCGGCTCCAGCTGGTGAGCCATCAACTCAATCCGCGCCGCGCGGGCCTCGCGAATGCCGCCTGGTGGTGTGTCTCCGGCGATCAGCTGCCGACAGACATCCCGCCACCTCGTTGCGCTGACGACCTTTGGAAGCCGCGGGGCCTCGATCGGCTCGATGGTGTCGAATGGATCGATCAGCCTCCGTGTGCATCGCGCGCTCGTCGAGCTAAGCGTAACGATGGCGCACGACTCGTGCGGGCGCACGTCGAGGACACGCCACCGTGCCCCGCGCGCCCGGACCACCTGCCCCGGTACGCACTGCGGAATCTGCATCGCGCCTGGGCCGACTTCGTGCAGAAAGTGCCGCGCGGAGAACGCGCGGCTTCGTGAAATCAGCGACTTACATCGAACGAGCCGGCCAGGGAATCCGCATGTGGCAACGGCGATGCCACGTGCGTGATCTCATCGAGCTTCGCCAGCAGCGCGGCAAAACCGCACTGACTTGGATCGAGGTAGTTCGGATCGACGCTGGCCGTCGGCCTGACTCCCGGGTCTCGCATCCGAGCGTGGAGGTGCGGTGGCGCTGCGGGATCGGCGACCGGAATTTCCGGATGCGATACGGCGGCGAATGGGGTCGGACCCCAACTTGGCTGGGGTCCCTGCGACCCGGCTGCTACCGGGGTCTGACCCCGGTTCTGCGAGGAAGACACCGCGGCGATGGCCGCTGTCAGCTGTTCGACGACTTTCTCGTCGAGCATTGACGAAAGATCGATCTCGCCTTCGGGTTCACTCATCGGCGCGATGGGAGCAGGGTCCACAGCTTTCTGAGCGGGTTTTTCGGGATGAACCGTCGCTTCTTCCTTCGCCTCGACGATCGCGACCGGCTGTGCTGCTCGCTCGGCCGCAGCGCGTTGCAGGTACTCCTTGCATTGATCCGCAAACAACCCCGGATCACAGCCATCGTGACCACCGTGGTGACGGTCGCCGAGCAGGGCCGAGAACATGCTTCGGCCGGTCGACGATCGGGGTTGGGTGCTGGCGAGTACGGGAATGGTCAGCGTCTGCACATGGGCAGCAGCGGCCTCGAGCGCTCGCAGCCGTTCGGCGAGCGCGGTTTCATCCTTCGCGGACAACAGCGTGGACGTCAGGATCAGATCCGGTACGCGGCTGCCCAGCGCTGCGAGGGCCTTTTCAGCGGAGTCCGCGATCACGAGTTCGGCGCGGAGCCGTTCGCGGACGATGGAGGTTACCTGGTTGGCCTGGCGTCGATCGGACTCGATCGCGAGAATCAGCGGCATATCCCTCTCATGTCCGCAGCATGAAGATGACGAGCACGCATCCGGTGACCACGAGGAAGACCAGCGGGGCGTGTTCGATGGCCTGAAAACGGACCGCATCCACAATCACGGAGGTCATGCTGCGGAGTTGCGCGCCGGCGGCACGAAGCTCCGTTTGCGCCTGGGCACCGCTCATGCGAAGCGTTAGCTGCTGCTGGACCCGACCATCGATTGCGACGAGGATGGCCAGCAGCAGCGCCAATGCGGCCATCGACGCGAAGATCTCGCCGAGCGATCGAGTCAACTGAGATTTCACCGACCAGCGGTAACGCAAATCTCATTCCGCCAGCGGCAGTGCGACTCGATATCGCTGATGTGCGAGCTTTCGGGGAAGTTCGGCGTCCACTGCCACGCCGGTGCAATTTCGTAACGCGGACCGATCCAACGAATTTGGGCGTGGTCGTTACGAATGTGCGGCCTCCGGCGGTTCCGACGCGGCGCTGGAATCGACCGCGAACGCGCTGCTCGCGCAGCCGTTAAACCACAGCGCACACGATGCGTTAGGGCTCGTGGCGATGTTGCGCGCGAGACGCGTGGCATGGCCGTTGCCCTTGCTCCATCCGTCGGCGATCGCGCACGTTGCGTTGATCGCATTTCGCACACACCGTTTTTGGCGCGTCGGAGACGCGCCTCGGAGGATCAGATGGCATTCTTCAATCGTATGCGCGCGCTCGTTCGGGACGACTCAGGCCAGGACCTGCTCGAGTACGCGCTGCTCGTCGGCTTGATCGCGCTCGTGACCGTGCTGGCCGTGACCAACGCCGGCAGCGAGGTCAACCGCATCTTCACCGCGATCGCGGCGTCGCTCGCGGGCGTGACGGCGTAGACCGGCGAGTGCTCGACGCTCAGCCCTCAATACCCACCAGCCGTGGGGGATTGAGGGTTGAGCGTTGAGAAACCTCCAAGCCTGATGGTGCCGACATGACACAACTATTCGCGCTCGCCACCAGCATCGTCCGTCGAACGGACGGGCAGGATCTGCTGGAGTACGCACTTCTCACGGGGTTGATTGCGCTCGTGACGGTTCTTTCCGTGACGACGCTCGGCAACGTCATCTCTAACGTCTTCTGGACACCCATTGCCGCTGGCATCTAACGGACTGGTCGTGTCGGCCGTCGCGGCCGCTGGGGGGTTGAGTGTGATCACCGATCTCGCCTGGCGCCGGGTTCCGAACGTGTTAACGGTCGGAACGGCGGCCATCGGTTTGCTCCTCGCGGCACGCAACGCCACCTCGCTCGGTGTGCTGGCTGCGCTCGAGGGATTGTCGATCGGGCTGCTGCTGATGCTGCCGGGCTTCGTCATCGGCGCGACAGGCGGCGGCGATGTGAAGCTGTTCGCGGCCCTGGGCACACTGCTCGGGCCATCCAGAACGGCTTTCGCTTTTCTATACACGGCGATCCTCGGTGGGCTGCTGGCCGTCGCGATCGCCTGGAGACGGAAGCGACTGATGCAGACGATTCACCAGTCAGCTGCGCTCCTGAGCGCGCCTGGTCCCGCGGCGCAGGCTATCGAGGCGCCGACACAAAACAACAGATTTGCCTACGCGCCGGCGATTGCGCTTGGGGCGCTGGCTGCAGCTTTGGGGTTGTAACCATGAGACGCATCAAGAGCTCCCGCGGCACGGCTTTGCTCGAAGTGGCGTTCATCCTGCCCCTGATCCTGCTGCTTGCCGTCGGCATTTTCGAGTTCGGTCGCGCGTACGAAACGATGCAGGTCCTCACCAATGCCGCGCGCGAAGGTGCCCGCGTGGCAGTATTGCCGGCCCAGCCGACGGATGTGGTCCCGACGCGCGTCAAGGCCTACCTGAACGCTGGCGGACTGGTCGGAGACAGCGCGGGGATCACTGTCACCCCTACGACCATCGCGCTGAACAGTACCGGTAGCGCCACTGCATCGGGATCGAAGGTCACGGTGACGTATCCGTTCTCGTTCATGGTTATACAGCCGATCGCCAAGATGGTAAGCGGCAGCTCGAGTCTGGGCGATGCGTTCACGATGACGGCGGTTTCGGAGATGCGGAACGAGCAATAGAGCAGGGATTCAGGGATTGGGTGTTAGGGATTGGGGATTGAGGGCATCAGAGATTCTTCGCGACTGGTGACTGGGGACTGAACTATGGCTCGCATACGAGTATTCACGATTTTGGCTCTGGCAATTAGCGTGGGTGGGGTCTTCGCGTTCGCGACCTACAACTACGTCCAGAAAGCGCCGGGCCGCACGATTTCCATCCCAACGCGTGCCGTCGTAGTCGCGGCGGCCGACCTCGACATCGGCGCCGAGCTCCGGCGAGACGACCTCCGCGTCATTCAGTGGCCGGCCAACGCCGTTCCATCGGATGTCTTCAGCACGCCGGACGAGGTGGTCGGCCGCGGGCTGGTCATGCCGGTCATCCAGAACGAGCCGATTCTGCCGATGAAGCTCGCGCCGAAAGAGGCGGGCGCCGGCCTGCCGCCGGTCATTCCTCCCGGATACCGCGCCGTGTCGGTGCGCGTCAACGAAGTGATCGGCGTGGCCGGTTACGTGCTCCCTGGCACTCACGTTGACGTCGTCGTCACGGTCAGTCCGACGAGTCAGCAGGTCGACATGACGTCGAAGGTGATCCTCACCAACGTGCAGGTGCTGGCCGCGGGAACGAAGATCGATCGCGCCACCGATAAAGACAAGCCGATTCCAGTGACCGTGGTCACGCTGCTCGTCAGTCCCGAGGAAGCCGAGCGGCTCACGCTGGCGTCGAGCGAAGGCAAGATTCAACTCGCGCTCAGGAATCCCCTTGACCGCGAAACGCCGACGACCCGCGGCGTGCGCCCGGCGGCGCTCCTTGGCGCGGTTCCGGTCGCGCCCGCGGCGAGACCGCGCGTGGCACACCAGGCCGCTAAGGTCGAAGTGGTTGCTCCCGCGCCACCAATTACTGTGGAAATCATCCGGGGCGACAAACGCGCGCACGAAGTTGTGCGCCAGGAGCAATAGCGATGAGCGCGATTAGGCAAGTAGGGCGGATGAGACAGGGGGGGCAGGTGGGGACAAAACGGTGGTGGTCGGTCCTGGTTCTGCTCATAGCTATCTTCGGCAGCTCGATCATCTACGCCGGAGGTGAAGGCGAGGGCGAGAACGTCACGCTGATGGTGGGCCGCTCGACAGTGCTCGACACCGGCAAGCCCATCGCGCGCGTGTCGTTGACGAGCGCCGACATTGCCGACGCGCTGGTCACGTCGGCCAACGAACTGCTCATCAACGGCAAGGCGCCCGGGACGATTTCGATGTTCGTCTGGGATAGGGCCGGAGCGATTCGCCGCTACGAGGTGGTGGTGCAGCGCGACCTGGCCCAGCTCTCCGAGCGGCTCCAGACGCTGTTTCCCGGCGAGACGATGGCGGCGCACAGCAACGGCAAGGGAGTCGTGCTCTCTGGCACGGTGAGCAGCAAGGAGATCGCCGATCGGGCGATTGCCATGGCCGCCGGCTACACCGACAAGAAGGACGACGTCGTCTCTCTGCTCCAGGTGCAGTCCGCGATGACCAACCAGGTGCTCCTGCGCGTGCGCTTTGCCGAAGTCAGCCGCAGCGCCATGACGGAGCTCGGCGCGTCGTTCGTGCTGAACGGCTACAAGGACGGCCGCTGGTTCGGACGCTCGACGACGCAGCAGTTTCCCGCGCCTGCCTGGGACCCGCAAGGCAAGCTGATTTTCAGCGACTTCCTGAACCTCTTCCTCTACGACTCGAAGGAAGGAATTGCCGGCCTCGTGAAGGCGCTTCAGCAACGCGGGCTCTTCCAGAGCCTCGCGGAGCCGAACCTCGTCGCCGAGAGCGGCAAGGAAGCGAGTTTTCTGGCCGGCGGCGAGATCCCGGTCCCGATCGCGCAGCCCTCGGGCGGCGCCGTGGCGATCACGGTGCAGTACAAGGAATTCGGCATCCGCTTGAATTTCACGCCGGTCGTCACCGGGAATCGGGTGCATCTGAAAGTCCGGCCGGAAGTCAGCACGCTGGACTTCAGCAATGCCGTCACGCTGCAGGGATTCCGGATTCCGGCGTTGAGCACGCGGCGCACGGAAACCGAGCTTGAGCTCGAGAGCGGCCAGACGTTCTCCATCGCGGGGCTGCTGGACAACACCATGAATACCTCGCTCCAGAAGATTCCAGGGATCGGCGACATCCCGATCCTCGGCCTGCTCTTCAAGAGCAAAGCGGCTCAGAAGAATCAGACCGAGCTGGTCGTGATGATCACGCCGGAGATTCTGCAGTCTGGATCGAGAGGCGTCACCGGGAATCTGCCGCGCATCCAGGAGCCGTTCCTGCCGCCGGCACCGCAGAAAAACATGAGGGACATGCCGCCGCCCGCGTTCAGCACGGGTCGGCCGTCGGCAGACGCGTCCGCGCCCGCTCCCGTTCCTGCGGCCGCGCCCGCACCGGTCGCGCCGGCGGAGGATGTCGCGAACGTCGCCGCCAAAGTTCAGGCACTGACGCCGTCCGCGCCGACCGTGAGCCAGGCCCCAGTGCCAGCCGCGCCATCGGCTCCAGCCAAGAAGGACGACGAGAAGGCTGCGAAGGCGCAGCTGAAAGCGATGAGCGTCAACTCGCAGCGCGACACGAAGCTTGCCGAGGAACAGCGCCGCAAGGACGAAGCGGAGCAGAAGGTGGCGGCCGAGCAGAAGAAGCGCCAGGAGAAAGAGGCGCGGGAGGAGGCGAAGCGCGATGAGGCGGCCGCGAAACGTCAGGCCGCGATCGAAAAGGCCGCGAACGAGGCGGCGGCGAAGCGCGCGGCAGAGGAAGCCAAGAAACAGGCCGAAATCGAAAAGCGTCAGCAGAAATCAATCGACGAAGCCGAAGCCCGGATGAAAGCGGCCCAGGCCGCTTACGAGGCCGAGCTCGGGAAGAAGAACAACAACAAACAGTAGAGGCTGCCATGCGCAATCGCATCCATCATCTTGCTCACGATGAGCGCGGCATGTCGTTCGTCTTCCTCGGCATCTGCATGGCGTCGTTCATCGCGATCACCACGCTCGCGATCGACGTCGGGATGTTCATGAACGCGCGCACGCAGGCACAGAATTCTGCCGACGCCGGCGCGCTTGCCGGCGCCACCGCCCTGGCCTTCAACGATTTCAACAATCGATCATCGTCGGGTCCTGCGGTCCAGAGTGGAATCAATGCTGCTCAGAAGAATACCGTGATGGGCGGCGTGCCAACCGTCGCGCCGTCTGACGTCACCTTTCCGTTGAGCCCGACTGGCGTGGCCAACCGGGTGCAGGTGGACGTTCATCGAGCGGGCGGGAATGCTGTGCCCACATTGATGGGCGCTTGGTTCGGCGTCAACACGGTGGATATCAACGCGACTGCCACCGCCGAGGTCTCACCGGCCAACGCGATGACCTGCGTCAAGCCGTTCATGATTCCGGACAAATGGGAAGAAATCGGAACGCCGCCCTGGGATCCCAGCGATGAATTCAACTATTACGACAAAAAAGGCGTCCCGCTCCCGCCCGATAAGCAGGATATTTACATTCCGCTGAAGAATTGCTACAGCGGCTGCAAGGACAATACGGCCTACACCGGCTACAGCGTCAAGAAGGACGCTGGTACGCGTCTGGTGCTCCGCGCAGGAACCGGCGACCAAATCAACCCGAGCTTCTACTACTCCTGGAAAATGCCGGGCGACGTCGGCGGCGACTTCTATCGCGAGAACATCGCGCACTGCAACACAACCAAAATGCATTGGTATGACCTCATCATCCAGGAGCCCGGGGACAAGAGCGGTCCGACGATTCAGGGTATCCAGGACCTCATCGACCAGGATCCCACCGCGGTCTGGAACACCGACTGCAAGTGCGTGAAAAACAGCGCGTTCTCGGGCCAGAGCCCGCGCGTATTCCCGATTCCGCTGTACGACCCCAAGTATTACGCCGATGGGAAAGCCAATGGCCGCGATGCCGATTTCCGGATCGCGAACTTCCTCGGGTTCTTCGTCGAGTACATCGGCGGGAACTCAATCTACGGATACATTACGACCGTGACCGGCATTGTCGACGCGAGCGCCGGCCCGGTACCGGCCGGCATGTTCCCGGTCGACATTCGCCTCGTGAAGTAAACGCGGCGTCCGCGCCGCTCGACAGCATATATGGCCCAACTTGTCGCATCCATCGTCAGCGAAGACGAGGCTTTTCGAACACAGATCGGTCGCCTCCTGCGATCGGGCTCGATTCCCGTAAGCGTGATCGACGAACGCGTGGCGCGCGACGGTGGTGGGTCGTCGCCCGATGTGGTCATCGTCGACTCACGCGGCGATTCAACGTCTGCGATGTCCACGATCGAGCGGACCCGCGGCAATTCTCCCGGCGTCGCGATCTTCGCCGTCGCACGCGCCGCCGATTCGGATCTGATCCTCAACTCGATGCGCGCGGGCGCGAACGAGTTCTTCACATGGCCTCCCGAGGACGAGTCGTTTCACGGCGCGATCCGCCGTACGGCGGCACGGCGCGAATCCGCGCAGGGGGCGCGGCCGCCCGTGATGACGTTGGTGTTCTTTGGCGCCAAGGGCGGAGCGGGGACGACGACGATGGCCGTCAATTGCGGCGTCGAACTCGCGCGGCTCAGCAAGCGGCCAACCGTGATTCTGGATTTGAAACCCGGCCTCGGCGAAGTGGCGCTGTTCCTCGGAGTTCGCCCGAGGTTCAGCGTACTCGATGCCATCGACAACCTGCACCGGCTCGATCGCGAGTTCCTCCGCGAGCTGGTCTTGAAGCACAAATCGGGGCTCGAAATCGTCGCCGGGTCGGACAGCTTCGATCGTCCTGGCGGAGCCGATGGCGCACCGGTGGAAGAGCTGCTCCGGCTTCTCACGCGTCAATACGACTTCATCGTCGTGGACTGCGGCAACCAGATCAATGCGTGTACGGTGTCGGCGTTGTACAGCGCGGATCAGCTCTTCCTCGTGGCCAACCCCGATATACCGTCCGTGCGCAACGCACAACGGCTGCTCGACCGCGTGCGACAGCTCGGTGCGTGCGGCGAACGAGTCCGCGTTCTCCTGAACCGGGCTGCCGAGCCGTTCCCGATCCCGCTCAAGCAGATCGAGGCCGCGCTCGGGCATCCCGTGCATCACACGTTTCCCAGTGACTACAAGACCGTTTCGGCGGCACTCAATTCCGGGGTACCGCTCGCGCTGACGGGCGATACCGATCTCGCCACGCAATTCGACAGCTTTACGCGGGGCATTCTCGACCCGACCGCCGAAGAGGCGGCGCCAGAGCCATCGCGAAAGAGCTTGTTGAACCTGGATCGCATTGCGTCGCTCTGGTAGGAGCCTATGAACGCAGTTCAGACCAATCAATCCGTATCCCAGCGCCCGTTGCCCGGGCGCGACCGCGCGGCCGGGCCCGATCCCGGTGGACCGTCAGCCGGCGAACCCGGGCGTCCCAATCGAGTGGCGAACCTGCCGCCCAAGCCGCGGCAGGGTTACCTCGATCTGAAGGCGAGCGTCCAT
The DNA here is from genome assembly GCA_046728115.1 of Acidobacteriota bacterium. GTDB lineage: Bacteria > Acidobacteriota > Vicinamibacteria > Vicinamibacterales > CAVVIG01 > CAVSWN01. The sequence goes on from JBKPDW010000398.1 coordinate 10,591, forward strand.
CGGAAGCTGCTCAATCGGTTGAACCTCGAAGCGCTCGCGCACGCGGATCGCGCACGCGCCGAAAGTGAAATTCGCACGCTGCTCCACGAGCTGCTCTCCGAGGAGGGAATGCCGCTCAGCCTCGGCGAGCGCGACGTCCTCTTCGCCGAAATCCTCGACGACGTGTTCGGGCTGGGACCGCTCGAGCCGCTGCTGAGGGATCCGAGCATCAGCGACATCCTGGTGAACACCTACAAGAACTTGTTCGTCGAGCGCGGCGGTGTGCTCGAACGCCTGCCGGCGACGTTTCAGGACGATCGTCATCTGCTGCGCGTCATCGATCGTATCGTCAGTGCCGTTGGTCGCCGCATCGACGACAGCTCTCCGCTGGTCGACGCCCGCCTTGCGGACGGTTCGCGCGTCAATGCGATCATCCCGCCGCTCGCGGTGGACGGCCCGTTACTGTCCATCCGGCGATTTCCGGCCGAGCGGCTGAAGGCCGACGACCTCGTCACGCTGCGCGCGCTGACGCGGCCGATGCTCGACTTCCTCACGCACTGCGTCCGATCCCGGTTGAACTGCCTGATCAGCGGCGGAACCGGTGCGGGCAAGACCACGCTGCTCAACGTGCTGTCGGGCTTCATCGGCGAGCGGGAACGCATCGTGACGATTGAAGACGCGGCAGAACTGCAGCTCCATCAGGAGCACGTGGCACGTCTCGAGACGCGGCCTCCGAACATCGAGGGAAAAGGCGCCATCCGTCAACGCCAGCTCGTCATCAACGCTCTGCGTATGCGGCCCGATCGCATCGTGGTTGGCGAGGTGCGCGGCGAGGAAGCGCTCGACATGCTCCAGGCGATGAACACCGGCCACGACGGATCGCTGACGACCATTCACGCGAACACACCGCGCGACGCCCTCGGCCGTGTGGAGACGATGATCGCGATGGGGACGACGAATCTGCCCGAGAAAGCGATGCGCCAGCAGATTGCATCGGCCATTCAGATCGTGGTCCAGCAGACGCGATTGAGCGACGGTTCGCGAAAGATCACCGCCATCTCCGAGATCACCGGCATGGAAGGCGACGTGATCACCATGCAGGAGATCTTCGTGTTCGACAAGATGGGCGTGACGCAGGACGGCAAGGTCATCGGGCGGTTCCGCGCGACCGGCGTGCGGCCGAAGGTGTGCGAACGCCTGAAGGCCTCGGGGATCCACCTCCCGACCGACATGTTCGAAGGGGTGACGGAGGTCCGCTGATGGTTGCCGCAGTAGTGGTGTTTGTTCTGATCACCGGGCTGATCCTGGGCGGCTATTACGCGGTCGTGCAGCTGCCCGGCGTGCTGGCGGGTCGTCGCCTCGATCAACGATTGCGCGACGTCTCGCTGCCCATGGGCGAAGCGGAGCCACTGGCGTCCCAGCAGACCGTCGTCAAACGCAGAGCAGAAGGGCCGCTGCCGGCCCTGGATCGATTCCTCGCGGGATCGCGTTTCGCGCGCCTGATCGAACAGTCGGGCCTGAACACGACGCCCAGCACGATGGTGATGATCAGCGTGCTTTCGGCAGCGGTTTGTGCGGCCCTCGCGGCATTGTTCGCGCGCATTGCCCTTGCGCCAGCGCTCGCGGCCTTCGTGGGCCTTCCGTTGCCGACGCTGTTCCTGATGCGCAAACGGACGGTGCGGTTCAGAAAATTCGAAGAGCAGTTCCCGGAAGCGCTCGATCTGCTGTCGCGCGCGATTCGTGCCGGGCACGCGTTTCAAAATGCCATGGGCATGGTTGCCGAGGAAGTGGGCAAGCCGGTCGGGACCGAGTTCAAGATCACCTTTGACCAGCAGAACTTCGGCCTGCCGCTGCGTGACGCCCTGAACGAGCTGGCCGAGCGTGTCGCCATCCTCGACGTGCGATTCTTCGTCACCGCCGTGCTCATCCAGCGCGAGAGCGGAGGCAATCTTGCCGAGATTCTCGACAACCTTTCAGCCGTCGTGCGCGAGCGATTCAAGATTCGCCGGCAGATTCGCGTCCATACGGCGCACGGCCGGTTCACGGGTTACGTGCTGCTGGCGCTGCCCGCCGCACTCGGTGTGGCCCTGATGTTCATCAATCCCGATCTGATGCGGCTGTTGTTCGAGGAGCACATGGGCAAGATGATGCTCGGCGGCGCCGTCATCCTGCAAACCTGCGGGTTCTTCTGGATTCGCCACGTCATGAACATCGAGGTGTGATGTGACCCTGCTCCTGCCGCTCCTCGCATTTGTCTTCGTAGCCCTGATCATCAGCGGCGTGGCGTTCGCGTTCTCTCCCGGAGGCACGGTCGCGATCGAGCGCCGTCTGGGAGAAGTGACCAACCCGGCGCTCCGCCCGCTGGAGACCGAGCCGCGGCACGAAGCGCGCCTCCTAAAGGGGTTGAAGCGGCTCGGGACGGCAGCGCCGAAGTCGATTGCCGAAATGGGGAAGTTGCGCCAGCGGCTCGTCGCCGCGGGTTACCGCGGCAGCGAAGCGCTGCTGGTGTTCCTGGGCATTCGCGTCGCCATCGCAGCGGCGTGCTTTACCGTTCTGGCCACGCCGATCCTGTTCCGGCCGAGCCTGGCGAGAGCGGCCGCCGCATGCATGATCGGGTACGTCCTGCCGGGGATGGTCCTGGCGCGGATGGCCAAGCGACGGCAGCACAAGATTCGGTTGGCCCTGCCCGACGCGCTCGACTTGCTCGTCGTCAGCGTCGAGGCCGGTCTGGGCCTCGATCAAGCCATTCAACGCGTAGGCGAAGAGCTGGCCTTTGCGCACCCTGCCCTGTCCGACGAGCTGCGCCTGATCAATCTCGAGCTGCGGGCCGGCAAGGCCCGTGCGGAAGCGCTGCGGAACCTTGCGGACCGCACAGGCGTCGACGACGTGAGTTCGCTCGTCGCGATGCTGGTACAGACGGACAAGTTCGGAACGAGCATCGCGCAGTCGCTGCGGGTGCACTCGGAAACGCTGCGCACCAAGCGCCGTCAGCGCGCCGAAGAGGCGTCGGCCAAACTCGGCGCGAAGATGGTCTTCCCGCTCGTGTTCTGCATTTTCCCTGCGATCCTGGTCGTCACGATCGGCCCGGCCGCGATCAAATTCGTCAAAGTCATCTTCCCGCTGTTCAACAAATGAGCGCCACTGCCACCACGATTGCTGAAACCCCGGCTGTCGCCAAACTCGCCGCGCCGCCACAGCCTCGGACGATCGGCGACACCGGACTCGGGGCCGATCTGCTCGAACAGCTCCTGATCAAGAGTTTGTACGGCGGGGAGGCAACCGGGCACGCACTCTCGGAGAGACTGAGGCTTCCGTACGGGATGCTCGAGCCGCTCATCGAGCACGCGCGCGTCGAGCGCCTGCTCGAAGTGCGCGGCGCGACGGGCGCGGGATCGGCATCGTATCGCTACGCGTTGACGGATTTTGGACGGGATCGCGCGCGGCAATTTCTCGAGATCAATCAATATGTCGGGCCGGCGCCAGTGCCGCTCGACGCGTATGTCAAGCAGATGCTTGCACTGCGCCCGACACGCAGTTACATCGACCACGATCGCCTGCAGCAGGGATTCACCGAACTGGTCGTCACCGAGAAGGTACTCGAGCAGCTCGGTCCTGCCGTCAACGGCGGCAAAGGGATTTTTCTGTACGGGGCACCGGGCAACGGCAAGACCGTCATCGCGGAAGGGATCGGCCGCGCGCTGGGTGGGCCCATGTATGTGCCTCACGCGATCGAGGTGGACAACCAGATCATCGTGATGTTCGATCCCGTCAACCACGAGTCGCTCGAAGATCCGGTCGACGCGACGAGTGTCATCGCCGGCGCGGCGCGCGACCGGCGGTGGATTCTGATCAAGAGGCCTGTCGTGCAGGTCGGCGGCGAGCTGACGCTCGAGATGCTCGATCTGACATTCAACCCGCTCTCGAAGTTCTACGAAGCGCCGCTCCAGCTGAAAGCGAACGGCGGCGTGTTTCTCGTCGACGACTTTGGTCGTCAGCGCATCCGTCCGCAGGAGCTGTTGAACCGGTGGATCGTGCCGCTCGAAAGCCGCGTGGACTACCTGTCGCTTCACACCGGGAAGAAGTTTCAGGTGCCGTTCGAGGTGCTGGTCGTGTTCGCGACGAATCTCGATCCCAAGTCACTGGCGGACGAAGCCTTCCTGCGGCGAATTCCGTACAAGATCCCGATTCTGGATCCGTCGGTCGATGACTACTCCCGTATCTTCGAGCTGAATTGCAAGCAGCGCGGGTTGCAATTCCATCAGGTGATGGTTGCCTACCTGCATCGGCGGCACTACGTCCCGTCGGGCCGGCCGTTGCGCTCGTGCCATCCGCGCGACCTGCTCGATCAGGTGACGGCGCTATGCCGGTACCGCGGAGTGGCGCCGACGATTACGCGCGAGCTCCTGGACCGCGTGTGCGCGTCATATTTCGTCGACGAGGAGCCGGGAGGCCCCTTTGTTTCCTGACGCCGCATCGGTAACTCCGCGGTCGATCCGCACCATCTATGCCGATACGTCGCCAAGCCGGCGGTTGGATATCGCGCGTGATCTCACAGCCCGTCTGTTCGTGGGTGTGCTGTTCGCGCTCATGTCGGTGAACCTGTTCGACGACTTCGTTCGAACCGGACACATCACAGGCATGCTGCTCCTGGCGAGCGAATCGCTGGTGGTCGTCCTGACGATTTTTCGGCGCCGCGCGAACTTCACGGATCGATCGGTGGCCGCAGTGACCGCCACTATTCTTTCGCTGGCAGGTCCACCGCTCGTACGGCCCACGACGACCTTTCACGCGATCGTTCCGGATGCGGCGACTGCGCTCATCTCCGGGCTCGGTTTGCTCCTGGTCATCGTGGCAAAAGTAACGCTCGGCCGGAGTTTCGGGATCGCGCCGGCCAATCGCGGCGTGGTGGCCAGCGGCCCGTACACTTTCGTCCGTCATCCGATCTACGCGGGATACATCGTCGCCCATATCGCATTCGTCCTGGCGCATCCCAGCCCGTGGAACCTGACGATTCTGACGATTGGCGACAGTGCGCTGGTGGTTCGCGCATTGCTCGAAGAGCGGCTGCTCGTCGCCGACGGGCAGTATCAGTCCTACTGCGCCCGAGTACGCTGGCACGTCGTCCCCGGGCTGTTCTAGGCGGCCAACCCTGTGAGGCGCCTTTCAGCGCTGCTGACCACTCGGCGGCTCCGGTTCTGGGGCGTCGCGTTATTCGCACTCGGCTGGCTGGTCCACATTCACACCATGGCGACGCCGGGACTCGTCGATCGGGCCGGCCGATTCAAAGGTTCCGACTACGTTCAGTTCTACGTGATGGGTTCGCTCGCTCGCGGGGGTCGCATCGACGCCCTCTACGATGCGCAGGCCCATCTGGCCGAAGCCCGCGACCGCATCGATCCCGCGCTCGGGTTGTACGCGTCTCACCCGAACTATGGCCCACAGGTCGCGATGGCATTCCGTCCGCTCGCGGCCCTGCCGTACGGCTGGTCGCTTGCCGTCTTTCTGACCCTTGCCTCGTTTTGCTATGCGTTCAGCGTGTGGATCGTATGGCGCGAGTGCGAAGCGCTTCGGGAGCACGGTGCGATGGTCGCCTTACTTGCGGCGGCCTCGCCGTTGTTCCTGACGGTTGTCAGATACGGGCAGGCAAGTGCGTTTGCACTGACGGCATTCTCGCTTGCGTATGCGGGATTCCGTCGAGGACGAATGTTCCTGGCGGGCCTCGCCATCGGCTGCCTCGCGTACAAGCCGCAGCTCGGTGTCATCATCGGCCTCGTCGTGCTTGCATCCCGGCAATGGCGGGTGGCGGGCGGCGCTTTAGTGTCGACGGCAGCTCAGCTCGTCGTTGGTTGGTTGGCTGCCGGGTCGTCCGTGTTGGGTCAGTATTTCGGTGAGCTTCGCACGCTGATACTCAATCCGAGCCTCGTCGAGCTCTACCCCTCGGAGGTCCATTCATTTCGCGGATTCCTCCAGTTGCTCGTCCCGGGGTCGACGGCGGCAACTGTCTGCGCGCTTGCAGGGTTGGTGGTTGCTGCGATTCTCGCGATCCGAAGCTGGGACGCGAAGGCTCCGCTCGCCATCAGAATGTCCCTGGCCATCGTCTTGACGATTCTCGCGTCGCCGCACCTCATCTCCTACGATCTCCTGCTGCTCACACTGCCGTTGCTGTTGCTCGCGGACTGGACCGCAGAGCAGCCCGAACATCGGCTCGCTCCCACGCTGCGCGTCCTGACCGCCCTGCTTTACTTTGCGCCGTTCAGCGGCATGATCGTCGCGCGTCTGACCGGCGTTCAGATCTCAGTCGTCGTGATGACGCTGCTGTCGTGGCGGCTGTATCAGATCTCGACAGAGAGCCGGGCGATCGTCGCGCCGAGATGGGCGTCGGCCTCATCCCAGAACTCGACGACGCGGGGATGGCGGTCGAGCGCGGCCTGAACGATGCCGCGCTGGACACCGCGGCCGCGGCCGTGAATCAGCCGGACCTCGCTCAATCCTTTTGTTGCCGCCGCATCGATGTAGTCGGACACCACTGACGGAATGTCGCGCGGCGCGAAGGGATGCAGATCCAACTCGCCCTCGATAGGAATTGAGACGGCGTGCTCAGGTGGATCGAGCTGGCCCATCTCTCGAGGCTCGATATTCAGCCGTTACAACGGTCTTGATTCCTCCGCGCACCGAAAAATCGCCAACCACCGTCATGCGGCGCGGTTGAATCGCGGACACCAGGTCGTCGAGGATCTGGTTCGTCACGTGCTCGTAGAATATTCCCCGGTTCCGGAATTCGATGATGTAATACTTGAGCGACTTCAGCTCGATGCAGCGGGTGTCCGGGACATAAGTGATGCGGATTTCCCCGAAATCGGGCAGGCCGGTCTTGGGGCAGAGCGAGGTGAACTCGGGGCACGCAATCGCGATCTCGTAGTCGCGCTCGGGCCGAGGGTTGGGGAATGTTTCAAGGGTCAAGTCTCAAGTCTCAAGTTTCACCAGCTCAAGTCTCAAGTGCCGAACAGCCAGTGTCAAGGGTCGACGTGAACGTCAGCCTCGCGCTTCACGGCTCGAGACTCGAGCCTCGACACTTCGGTCACGTTGACACTGGTGAGAAGGGCGCGCTAGGATACGGCGTTTTTCGAACAAATCCGCGATTGTCGCTCCGCGCGCGGCCGTCGTGGGCCACATCACGCGCGTCACCTCAAGGGGAACTCCGATGTCTGACGCCCGCAGAATGGGGAAGTCGGAACTCTTTTCGCACTTCGCCGAGCGCTTCAGCGTGAAGCGGACGCAGGCTCGCGAGTTTTTTGACGAGCTGACGCAGCTGTCCGAACGCGAGCTGAAGCGCTCGGGCGAGTTCGTGTTGCCGGGGATGGTGAAGCTGGTCGTTCAGAAACGCAAAGCGCGCATGGGCCGCAATCCCGCCACGGGCGAGGCCATCAAGATTCCCGCGAAGACGGTGGTCAAGGCACGCATCGCGAAGCAGCTGAAGGACGCCGTTCTTCCTCGCAAGTAACAGGCCACCCGCAGGGCCCGGCCTCGGCACCTCAGAGCCGGGCACTGAACGAACCGCGCGCGCGCCGCAGGCCCCGATCGGGCTGGCGCGTCGCTCACGCAGGCCGCTACTCGCGCAGCAGCCGGCTATACAGTGTGGCCGGCACCAAACGCGCCGTTCGCGCCTCGAGATTCGTCACGGAGTCATCGTCCAGAATCACATGGTCGTCAGGTCCGAGCACGATCTCGGCGCTGTAGCGCCGCGCGCCGCGCGGTGTCCGCGATTCGAAGTACCGCACCGACACGGTGTGATGCTCTATGTCGATCTCGTCGGTCTTGACGAGTACTCGTAACATGTAATCCTCCCTGGTTCGGCGCGACGTATACCATCAACTGGCAGCGGCCCGAGCCGACAACGCGCCCTGTGCCGGGAACCGCAGCGTGAACTCCGTGCCACGGCCCACCTCGCTTTCGACGCCGATCGTGCCGTCGAGCTGTTCGACAATGCGCTTCGTGATCGCGAGGCCGAGGCCAAGGCCCCGCCGTTTGGTCGTGACGAACTCGTCGAAAATCGACGCCAGCCGATCGGCTGGAATGCCCGATCCGGTGTCGGTAACCTTCACCTCGACGTCGCCGCCGACGCGTGCCGTCGTCACGGCGACGCGCCCGCCGGCTTCGGTTGCCTGAATCGCATTCGTAATCAGATTGCGGAAAACTCGCCCCAGCGCGAACCGATCGCCGTTGATTGTGAGCGCCGCGCTCGCGTACTGCGCCTCGACCGCCACGCCGGTGCGTTCGCCCTCCGTTTTCATCGAATCCACGATTTCCTTGACTGCGAGGTTGATGTCCATCGCGAAGCGTTCGAGCGGCTTCGGCTTGACGATGCCGTGAAGATCGTCGAGGAAGCGCCTGATTGTCGTCATCTCGCGATCGATCACACGGCCGCACTCGAGGCGCGCTTCGCTGTCGAGATCCTGGCGCAGCAGCAGACGCGTGTTGTTGCCGACGTTCTGGATCGGGTGCAGCAGGTCGTGTACCAAGCCGGCGGCAACGCGGCCGAACATCGCCTGGCGCTCCTGGCGCTTGACGTTCTCCTGCAGCTCGATCAGGCGGTTGGCCATCGTGTTGAACGACTCGCCCAGATCCTGGAATTCGTCGCCGGTGCGAATGTCGACGCGCGTGTCGAGCTGGCCGGACGCCACGGCGTGCGTGGCGCGCGTGAGCGCGAGAATCGGCGTGATGAACGATCGACCGAACAGATACCCGACCGCGATCATCACGAGGAGCGCGGCCGAGATCGCGATCACCAGCTGTCGCTGAAGCTGCATGGCACTGGCATAGGCCTCGCGCGTCGGCTGCTCGACAATAAGCGTCCATCCGAGCTGGGGAATGCGGGCCGCGACGCCCAGCTCGCTCTGCCCGTTGTCGTCCGCATACTCCAGAGAGACGGGCAAGCCGTCGGTTTTCACCCTGGACGCCGCCACGAGGCCGTGAGCGCCCATGTTGCGCGACTGCGCGACGAACGCCTTCTTGTCGGGGTCGCCGTGGGCGATCAGCTGGCCATCAGGCGCGACGACCAGCGCGAAGCCGTGATCGCCAATGCGGATCTGATCCACCATCCGCCACATCTCTTCGAGGCTGAATTCTCCCGCGAGCCAGCCGGATGGTTGATTCAGCCGCATCAGATGGATCGCGAAGGTTGACGTCGGCAGCAGGTCTTCGTCCACGCGGATCGGCGACATCGAGACGCCGTCGATCGTGAGCGGCGTCACCTTGGGGATCGAGACGCGAGGCTTGCCGACGCGGCTCGTGGCCACGACACCGCCCGACTCGTCGAACAGCGTGATCTCGCGGAACTCGCGGAAGGCGAGGACGTAATTCTTGAGGATCTGATCCTGCTGCCGCACCTCGAGACCGGTGTCCTGCAGATCCGCGGCGAGCGCTTTCAGCAGCGCAGCGTTGCTGACGACGTAGCGGCGGATTTCCTCAGAGGCGCGAGTGGCGACGTTCGCGTTGCCTGCGACGATCGAGTCGCGGGTGCCGCGCTGGAGCGAGAGGAGGGAGATGAAGCCGTAGAAGAGCAGGGGGAGGACTGCGGCGACAGCCAGGAGCAGCGCGAAGCGCATGGCTATGTGCTGCATCCGGAACACCATGGACGTCAGTTCCTGCTCGCGTGCAGATCGGCGCCGGATGGCTTCCAGAGGCGAATCGTGCCTAACACGTCGCGACCGGGCTCGACGCCCGTGACGGTGAAACGCCGGCTGACCGCGCGCGCGCGGACCGACCAGGCGAGAAAGATCGCCGGCGGATCGTCCATGAAATTCTGGTTCAGCGCGGCAACGGCTTCCCGATACTCATCTTCGGATTTGGCATCACGAACCCGATCGAGCGCGCCGTCCGATGTTGGCGCCCCGAACTTGCCCCAATTGAACGGTCCGTGCGAATGCCAGATCAGATACGGACGCAGAAGGGTTGGGCCGCTGATGACCTCGATCAACATCGCTTCGTAATCGCCTTTGGCGCCGCGCTCTGCGAGTTCGTCGTACGTGACTTGCTCCGGAGACATATCCACGCCGGCCGCTGCGAGCTGTCGTTTGAGTTCGAGCGCAATTCGCTCGAATGGAAAATCCGGCGGCATCAGGCATGAGAATTTCAGCTTGCGGCTCAGCGTGCGAGTGGCGGTGCCTGGGTCGAAGTGAAAGTTCGGTGAATCGGATTTGATCGCCCAATATTTCGGCCAGAGCGGGCCGGTTGACGCGAGACCATAACCGTTCAATGCGGTCCGTACAATTTCCGAGCGGTCTACGGCCATGTTCAACGCCCGACGGACATCGGCCGAACGCAGGGTCGGTCTGTTCGGATTCAAGACGATGACGTATTGAAACTTGCGAGTAAATGTGAACACCGAGGCGGTAGTCGAATTCTGCATCGACGGCAGCGCATCGGGCCCG
>JBKPDW010000399.1:0-4856 GCA_046728115.1 Acidobacteriota bacterium
CCATCAAGAGCGCCATCGAAAAGACCCGGCTCGTCTCGGAGATCACCGAACTGCGCCGACAACTGAGCGACGACCAGGACCGCGCCTTTCTCTTCTGGGGCGACAGCCCCGAGATGAAGAGCATCGCGCAGGTCATCGAGCAGGTGTCGGACAACGACGTCACCGTGCTGATCCGCGGCGAAAGCGGCGTCGGCAAGGAGCTGGTTGCGCGCGCGATTCACCAGCGTTCGCCGAGAAAAGACCGGCCGTTCGTGAAGGTCAACTGCGCCGCCCTCCCGTCCGAACTCCTCGAGAGCGAGTTGTTCGGACACGAGAAGGGCGCCTTCACCGGCGCAGCGATGACCCGGATCGGCAAGTTCGAGCAGGCCGACACCGGCACGATCTTCCTCGACGAGATCGCCGAGATGAAAGCCGCGCTTCAGGCCAAACTGCTCCACGTGCTCCAGGACGGACAGTTCACCAAGCTCGGTAGCAACAAGCCGGTCACGGTGGACGTGCGGATCGTGGCGGCCACCAACCGCGATCTCGAGACGATGCTGGTCAACGGCGAGTTCCGCGAGGATCTGTACTACCGCCTGAAGGTGATCGAAGTCACCGTGCCGCCGCTGCGCGAGCGGCGCCGTGAGATCCCGCATCTCACGCACTTCTTCATCGATCGATACGCGCGGCGCTACAACCGGCCTCTGCGCGAGCTCTCGCCGGAGCTGACGGAGCTGTTTCAGCACTACGACTGGCCGGGCAACATTCGCGAGCTGGAGAACATGATCAAACGAATCGTGATTCTCCAGGACGAACAGTTGGTCGTTCGCGAAGTGACGCGCGCGGCGCGGCCCGTGACCGCCTATGCGGCGGCTGGCATCGCGGCCGGCCGCCCGGCGACGCTCGAGTCTGAACTGGCGGATGCGGCAGATGCGGGCGCGGCCGACGCTGTTGAAGACGACGAATCGGGAGAGGCGGTCACGACCGCGCCGGCGGCATCGCGACTCGCCGACGTTTCAAAGGCGGCGTCACTCAAAGCGGAGCGCACCGTGATCGAAGACACGCTGCGCCAAGTGCACTGGAATCGCCGGCGCGCCGCCGAACAGCTCGGCGTGAGTTACAAAACGCTTCTCAACAAGATCAAAGAGTGTGGCATCAGTCGGAAGTAGCTATCAACGCCGGCTGCGCGATGGCTCACGGCTGATGGCTAAGCAGGTATCGAGGCATCTGCCGGTAATGCGATAATTCGCGGCATGCTGCTGCGAATGCCTTCCGTCGTTCTGCTCGCGTGTCTTAGCACCGTCTCCCTCGCGCGCGCCCAAGAGACGCCGACCGAGCGCGAGGCGGCTCGAGACGTTCTCAAAAAGATGGCGGCGCTCGAGCAATCGCTGGATATCCCGAACCTCGTTGCACGGGTCGCGTCGCCGAATCCGGATCGCGATCAGGTCGTCGCACGGGTCAAAGAACTGATGGATAAGGAACTGCTGGCGATGGCGGACGACATCGCGACGCATCCGGAAATCGGTTTCGAGGAACGACGCTCCATCGGCAAGCTGACCGACTATCTACGCCAGCACGACTTCAGCATCGAGACCGGCAGCGGCGGCCTGGCCACCGCGTTCGTCGCAAAATATCGGCGCAACAACGGCGCGCCCCACCTCGGCATCATCGTGGAGTACGACGCGCTGCGGGGAACCAAAGGCGCCTTTCACGGAGACCAGCACAGCGCCCAGGGACCAATCGGTCTCGCGGTGGCGCTCGCGGTGACCGAGTTCCTCACGCGCACGCGTACGCCAGGCAGCGTGACGGTCTTTGGCACACCCGGCGAAGAGATGATGCCGCCCAGTGCCAAGACCGTGATGCACGAGGCGCATGTGTTCGACGGCATGGACGTCATCGTGCGCAGCCATTCCGCGAGCGCGACGATCCGGCCGGCGCACGGCTTCGGGACGTGCTGCATGAACATCGACGGCGTGAAGTACACCTTCAGCGGCGCGCCGGCGCATCAACTGACGTCGTGGAACGGGCGCAATGCGCTCGAAGCCGTGATCCATCTGTTCAACAACGTCGACAGCGTGCGCAGCAGCATTCGTCCCGAAGCCCGGATCCAGGGGATCATCACTGAAGGCGGCGCCGCGCCCAACGTCACCCCCGATCGCACGGCGGCCGACTTCTACATCCGCTATCCCGACGAGGTGTACCTGGCCCAGGTCACCGAGTTCGTGGACAACGCCGCGCGTGCGGCTTCTTTGTCAACCGGCACGAAGGTGAAGATTGATCACTATGGACACAATCGTGACGGCATCAGCCTGTCGACGCTCGGCGAAGTCGGGTTCGAGTACATGAAGAAATACGGCGGCACCGGCGTTGCGGCCGAGCCCGGCAAGCCGCAGGGATTCGAAGAAACAGGCAGCGTCTCACGGGACATACCCGGCATCGGTTTCACGGCTCAGTCGTCCACGGCGCCGAATCACACGTACGAGATGGACGCCGACAATCTGAAGGAGATAGGCCACAAGGGGTTTACGGTGGACGCGCAGGCGATGGCCGCGCTCCTCGTCGATTTCGCGACGCACGCGGACTACCGCGTCGCGGTGAAAAAGGAATTCGACGGGATCAAGGCGCTGTTTGGCGAGTACCAGGCAGCGCTGAAGAAAGTGTACGACGTGCCGGCGGTTCCCGACCCAAAGTAACACGACGATCGGCGCAGAACTCGCAGAGCACCCAGATCATTTGGGTTTCTTCGGGCTCCTCGATCTCTGCGTTGATCGTCATTATTTGACCTCACGCCACGATTTCCCCGCCTGAATTTGTTTCGCAAAGCACGCACGGGCGCGCGCGTACGCGTTGGCCAGCGCGCCGGCCGACACGGGCTGCAGCAGCTCGGCATCCGACGGGCACGACGACGACTTGGGTTCCGGGCGGAACGCCGGCCGCTGTTGCGGCGCGGCCAGCACACTGTTCGCGCTGGCAAAGTACGCCGCCGCTCCTTCGCGCACCCAGGCCGGCCGCCTGGCCAGCGCTGTGTCGGTCATCACATGAACGAGCTCGTGACGGATCGTCAGTTCCAGTATGCCGCGCTGCCGCAGCGTCGCGAGCGGCAGCAGATGCAGCTCGCCGTTGACGAGCGCCGCCGAGGTGAACCACGCGCGGCCCGTCGCGCGCTCGTAGTCGTCGGTAGTCGGGTGAAAACGGAGCGTGACAGCCGAAGGCGGCCGGATGCCCAGCGCCCGCGCCAGATCGTCGCGTGCGCTCAGCGCCTGCCTGACGATCACGCTGCGTTCCCCTTCATCTTCGTCCGGTAACGACAGGAGCACCTCCGGCGCGAGAACCGCGCCATTTGGAGCGAGACCCCTACTCGCCGTGGGAGGTCTGGGCGCGGGAGGCGACCCGGATGCGACCTGCGTCTGACCCGGATTCGATGGGGATTCGACCTGGGTCTGGACCGAACGCGGCCGGGATGCGACCACCGTCTGACCCGCGAAGCTGCGCGAAATCTCTAGGCCGGGGAAATACCGTGCAAGGATGGTTTCGGCAGTCTGACCGCGCTCGGCCAGCCGCGCCGATCCAATGACGCACAATCCAACGCCGTGCCCCGATCCATGGCCCGTGAAGCGATACGCATTTCCCCGCCGTTCCAACTCGAACGCCGTGCTCTTGATGTGCTGCCAGCCGAGCGTTCGTCCAACGGCGACCCGCAGATCCTGACCCGAGATGGCGTCGGGGTTGAGGCCGTTCAAACGCAAAAGCGCCACGCGGCCCGAATCGTTGCGCGATGCGATCCGGACATCACGGAGTTCTGCGCCGCTGAATCCCGACTCGTGCAGCGCACGGAGCAGATCGCGTGAGTTAATCTCCGCACTCCACGCCGGTGCGCCTTCACATGCATCGTCGCGCCGCGACGGCAGAAAGGACGGATCGTCGGCGCCCGGCCAGACTCGAGAGGGGATCTCGGTGCGTCCGCCGCATGAGGCCGTGTAGTAGATCGCGGCCGGCGCACCGTCGTGCATGAGAAGACGGCCCGTCGTTGCGGCAGCCGCACGCTCGGTCGCGGCCGTCGCTGTGCGGACCACCTGACAATGCGTCTGGTCGCAGAGGTCGAACCCGTCCGCGCGGTGACGCGCCCGATTTGCGAGCGCGAACGTGCGAATGGCGATCGCCAGGGCTTCAAGAGCGGCTGGCCGGCTCTCGCGCGCCGCTTCGCCCGCGAGCACGCGCGCGACGTAGACGTCGAGCGGCATGGTGGTGATCGCGTATCTGCCGCCAGGCGTCGCAAAGCCGATGCGCACCGTAACGGGTTCGGGGTTTACGGCTGGGCGTGCCGGGTTGGATGTGCCCTGTACCGGGGTGCCAGGTGCGGAGTGCTGGACCATGACCCCGATGACCAGTACGAGGGCGGATCCCCTCATGCGGTCACGCCGAGAAACGGCGCCACGCTCTTCCAGATGATCGGCAGGCTCGCGATCAGCTGGTGATCGTCGTCGAGAAGCGACAGCGTCACATTCGCGCGATTTCGTGCGAAGTCTTCGACCATCCGCGCATCGACGGACGCGTCGTGTCGTCCCTGAAAAATGAGCGTGGGCTGCGGGAAGGAAGCATCGAAGGGATCGTACCGCAGGCTGTCTTCGTAGAACTCGTACCCGAGTTCGCGTTCGGTGTTGTCTGCGTAATGAAAGAACGGCAGCGACCCTCGCCGGCGCCACTCCTCGATGCGCTCCGGCGGCAGCAGATGGTGGCCAGGCTTCGCGAACATGACGGCTGGCGCCAGCAACAGCAGTCGGCCGACCTGCGCGGTGAGATGCGCCGCGGCCAGCACGGCGAGCGCGCCTCCGAGGCTCGACCCGATCAGCACCGCAGGCGGATCGCCTGCGCTGTCC
>JBKPDW010000400.1:0-36868 GCA_046728115.1 Acidobacteriota bacterium
ACGATCGTCACGGATGGACGGCCTTCCGCGAGCCTGCCGAAGAGCCAGTACATCGTCGCCGTTTCGGAGCCCCAGGTGTTCTCGCGACCCGCCGTCGGGTTGTCGACGGCGACGATATGCGAGTGATTCGGATCGACGCGCGTCCTGCCATGCGGCGGGATCTCGGCAGCCGGGGCGACGCCAATCAACGGGAATGTATTGCCGCTCGCCTTGCGAGCCAGACCGGCCGCCTCCATGATCCCTGCCTTTGTGCCGCCGTCGCCGACGGCGATGCGCCGTCCGTTCTTTACGAGGAGCGATAGAGCATCGAAGATGGCAAGCAACTGTCGCTTGCGGTCTTCCTGCATCTTCGAGGCGCCCCCGCTCAGAAAGATGAACGCGTCGGCCTCCTTCCGTATCTCAGCGACCAGCGCCGATAACTGAACGTTCGCATCGGGAGCCGAGCTCGAGAGCTGGATCATCGCCGGCTTCGCGGCGCCCGTCTGCGCCTGACGTGTCGATGGCGGCACACCTGATAGTGTGCCACCGAGAATCCAGGTAATCGCGAGGATCAGTTTCATGCAGGGGTCAGAACCGGAAGCCGATGGCGAGCCGAAACGAGCGGCCGCCGGTCAATCCCGAGTACGGGACGGGGAAGTCGCGATTGTCGTCGGGGTGGCCGAAGCCTGGCGTCTTGATGTAGCCCGTCGGCAGGCCAAGGGAATCCTTGGGGCCCTCCCGGTCGGACATGATTGTGGTGTCGAACGCGATCGTCTTCTGGTTGTTGAACAGGTTGAAGATGTCAGCTTTAACATACGGCCCGAGCGACTTGAAGATCGGAACGGTGTAATTGACCGACACGTCAATCAGTCCGGCGCCATCGAAAAACTGCGATCCACGGTCGTCGAAGTAAATGGTCTGCGTCGGCGGCGGATCGGGATAGGCGGCAAGCTTCGCCATCTGGATGTCCGACAACGGCTCGTTCAATGCGGCGAGGCTGTACACGCGGCCCGAATCAACGCGCCACAGACCCGATACCGACATGTTTCCGAGCGCACCGATGCCGAAGTCGTAGACGGTCCATACGCGGAGCCGATGCCGCTGAAAGTCCTGCAGGTGGCCGTCTGGATACGAGTGGGCGGCAGTGAACGCCTCCGGGTAGTCACCGATTGGCGACGTGATGCCGGGCTGGTTGGGCGCCTCCCCCTCGTAGTTGCCGTCGTTCTTGAGCTGCAGCGTGTAGTGGCCGCGCAGCGTCCATCGCGGTGAAAGCGCCTGCTGCGCCTGGAGGACGATCCCGTCGTAATCGCGATGCGCCAGGTCGGTGTTCTTCCAGACAACGTTCGTGAACGTGCCGAGGTTCACGCCGTTGCGGACGACCGTCGTGACGCCGTTCGCCGTGGTGATGAAGTCTTCGATGATGTCTGCGGTCCGGCGATGGACGTAGGTCGCTTCGGCATACCCGCCTGCCGTCGGGAGTTTGAGGCCGTACGACGCTGTGAATTCGCGGACGACGGGCGACCGCAGATCCGGATCGAACGAATTCGTCAGTGCAGGAAACTGCCCCGCCACGGTCACGTAGTTTGCCGGATCGAACCCCGGAGCAAAGCTTCGCCCCTGGCCGGGCGGCCCAAGGTACACGCCGACGAGCGCATCCGGATTGGCCACGTTGCTGTTGGCGCCTATCAGCCGCGGACTGTACCGCCCTGCATACCATCCGTACGTCGCGTGGACGACATGATCGCCATTGCCGTTGACGTCGTATGTTCCCGCGAGTCGCGGCGCAATCCTGTTCGTGGTGACGCCTTTCACCTCTGCGGGGAGCGCGACGCTGGCGACGTGTTCGAACCGGGCTCCCACATCCGCGGAAAATCGCGAACTGATCGCCCAGTGATCCTGTGCGAACACCGAATTCGTATCGATGTTGAGCGTGGCGCCGGGCTGGGGCAGAGCGTGCACGGCGAAGGTGCGCGGCACGATTTGCGGCACCAGCAGCGGCGGTAAGAATTGCGGCATCAGGCGTCCCGCCGGATCCAGCAGCGGAGTGCCTGACGCATCGGTCGCGTAGTCCGCGAAAAAAAGATAGCCGGTGGCAGACGGCGAGTTCCCCCCAATGCGCTGGGTTCGAAACCACTCGTAGCCGCCTTTGATTTGATGCCGTCCAGCGGCGTCTGGAAAGTATGTGAGCCGGCCCGTCCCCTGGCGATTGTTTCGCGATTCCGGATCCGAGGCGTCGAAGTACGGCGCGTTGTACTGCGCGAGCTGCTGCGTCAGGGTTTCGATGGGCGAATCGACAGCTAATGTCGACGTTCCCCCGCTGTGGAGAAAGCTGAGCCGCTGCTCCGAATACTGCGCTTCCGCCAGCAGATTGTTTCGAAGCGTGCCCCGATAGTTGGCGATCGCGTACCAATTGGGATCCACGCGATTGACGAGGGCCGCCGGATCGATCGTGAACGGGAACGCGGCGAGCCGGTCCCGTTCGGTGTGATTGTTGACGTACCCGACCTGCAGTGTGTGGTTCGAGGCCATCGTGCTGGTGACCTTGATCTCCCCGCGTCGATTCCTGTCGTCCTCCGTGTGCGGGATGTTCGTCTGGGGAAGCGAGCCCGAGATGCTCGTGTTTGCAACCCGGCCCGCGCCGAAGAACCAGAGCCGATCGGTCAGGATCGGTCCGCCAACCGTGCCTTCCCAAGCCTGGTTCAGATTGCCTTCGTGCGTGACGGCGTTCTCTTTTTCGAACGGTGTTTCGGTCGTCCATGTGGGGTTGGTCAGATTCAGCCGGAGGCTGCCCGAGAAGCGGTTCCCGCCGTTCTTGGTGATGGCGTTGACGACGCCGCCGGTGAAGCGTCCGTACTCCGCAGAGATCCCCGACGTCAGCGTCTGCGTCTCCTGAATGGCATCTTCGATGAAGAGCGATTGCGGCGTGCCGGACACGTTGTCGTTGACGTCGACGCCGTTGAGCAGAAATGAATTGTCGAACGCGAACGCGCCGTTGATGACGATCTGGCCGAGGTTCGGTGCATTTTCGTTGACGCCGGGCGCCAGCTGCCCGATGCCCGCGAGATCGCGCGGCGTCGCGAGCGCTTCGACCTCGGGCTGCCGCAGGTTCTGGCCGACCGTCGGGATCGCAAGCGGTGTCGGAATGGGCGCGGCGACGGTCATGGTGAGCGTGATCCCGCTCACCTGCAGCGTGATGTCTTGTTCCGCGACACCGCCGAGCGGCACGCCGATCGACCGGGTGGCCGGCTCGAATCCCTGCTTGTCGTAGCGAACCTGGTAGTCACCTGGCGGGAGCGCTTGCAACGTGAACGTCCCGGCCTCTGTCGTCGTCACGGATCGTTGACCCTGGAGCGCGGACGATGTGACGACGACGGTGACACCGGGGACGACTGCTCCCTGCTGGTCCCGGACCGTTCCGCGCAGCGTGCCGGTCTGGATACCCTGGGCGTCTGCGGAGCCAGAGGCGCCGAGCAGGAGAAGCGTCGCTGCCCAAAAAATCAGCGCTTGTTTCATTCGACGCCGCCTTTCCGAGCGGATCAGAAACGGGACAAATCGAGCGTAATGGTCGCCGTCGTCAGAATGTCCTTGTCCACATGAAACGTCCCGGGCATCGCTCCAAAGTCCGCGGCGTCAAAGCCTTTCGGAATGATGACGAACCCGAGGCTCAGTGAAAGGGCTCGAATGAACTTCGTTCCGTTGTCGCGCGTGGCTCTCGAATCTTCCCCTTTGACTGCGCCTGGCGAAATCGTGACCTCAAGGGGCCTGAAATAGAAGCGTTTGAAGGTGTCGAACCCGTCGCCGCTGAAAACCATGAGCCCGAGCCCGGTCGTCAACTGAACGAGCTTGCGCCGGTCCACGAACGTTGAAAACGACGGCTCGAACTGCCAGTCCGTGACCGTTGGAACCTTGGCGCCGCCAGCGTATTGGAGCCGGTTGTCGACCGACCACAGTTGACTGATTCTGAAGTTCAGCGACGCGATTGGATTCGCCTTGGGTTGAAACAGGCAACCAGCGCCCAGAATGGCTGCCGCCACTTCTCTTTTGCCGACCTCTGTTTTGGCGCCCTCCTGACGTCCGAACGAGTGCAGCGAGCGCGACGCATTCTCGATCGGTCGAATGTCGTTGCTGGGTTGAAGATCCTTGTCCTGAATGCAGGCCAGCCGATAATGGAGATAGTAACCGGTGAACGGTCCCGGTCCGGTCAACTGGTCCAACCAGCCCCACCATGCCTGTGCCGGCGTGGGCACCATCAGCTGAAACGTGGCACAGCAGATCACAATCAGGCCAAGTCGTCGCATCCGACACCTCCTGAAGCCACTGCGCGGCCGCACGGAGGCGCCGGCAGCATCGACAAAATTTCTGCTCAGTCTTGTGCGCTCTTTGTCTGACCGAAGCTCGTGAAGATGCTTTCGCGCAGACCGGTCCGTTCAAGCGTCGCGTCCGTGTTCTTCACAACCCGGTTGCGCGACGGCTGGAGGGACGGGCAGAACAGCAGGACGTCGTCTCGCCGTTCTCCCAGGATGTAGCAATTGATACCCTGCCACCGGGCGACGTCGAATTGGGTGCCCCAGTAGTTCATCAGACGGAACGGGTAGTCGAGCAGCGCCAGAGCGAGCAGGATGACCGCCGCAGCGCCGCCGCGCACGCCCCAGTGCAGCGATTCCTCCTTTCTGCGCGCCATCCGCTCGACGACATACCAGGCGATGATCGACACAATAGCGATCCAGCTGAAGGTTTTGCGATAGTTGACGTGATAGTCATTGAGCGATCCCGTCGGACCCGGAGCAAGGAGTTTCAAGCTCTCGGCAGGGGCGGTGGAGAGGTCCATCGATTCGAGGAGCGCTCCCAGGAGCGGAGAGAAATACCACCACGCGACGATCAGCGACGCTGCCGACAGCAGCAGCACGACCGACGCCAGAGCCGATGCGTCGTTCAGATGCAGGCGTGCGGCGAACGCGCCCATGCGGTCCCGCACGCGCGCATCGAGCGTGCGCGCTGAGTTCGATGCCGCCAGCAGCAGCTTCCTGAGCACGACCACCACGCCCATCGACAAGAACGCGATCATGAGCAACACGACCGGTCCGACGCACGACCGGGCGCCCCAGGAGAGCCAGTCCCATACGCCTTCGTTCGAGAAGTCGGACCGTCCCAGCGAGGCATTGAAGGCTCGCGAGCTCAGTATTCCGAGCAGCACCAGCGCGACGCCGGTGCCCGCGACGATGGAGCCGATCTCCAGGAAGTAGCGTTTCGGGCTCTTGCCGATCGCTTCGAGCGCCGCGAGCAGGGCGGCGGCCGTCGGAAACCGTTGCTGCGGATCGGAGGCAAGCGCGCGCTCCACCACCTGAACGAACCGGGGCGGCAGATCGTCCCGGCGGTCACCTAGCAGCTTGAGGCGGCGCTGGCGATGCGCGTCACGGAGATCGGCCATCGATCGGCCCTCGACGGGATATCCTCCGGTGACGAGGTGATACATGAGCACGCCCACGCTGTACACATCGCTCGTGGGTGTGGCCGGCTCGCCCGCGAGCACTTCCGGCGCCATGTAGACCGGTGTGCCGGCCATATCACGTCTGCCGCCCCGTCCGGGATGCTCCATCTGGCGGCCCGTGCCGAAATCCATCAGGACGATCCGGCCGCTGCGTTCCCGCATCACGTTTCTCGCCTTGACATCGCGATGCACGAACCCTGCACTGTGGACGGCTACGAGCGCGCGGCAGACGTCCAGGCCGACGAGCCGGGCTTCGCGCGGCTTCAGCGTTCCCTGATGGCGAAGCGTGGAATCGAGCGTCTTGCCGTCGACGAATTCCATGCACAGGCCCACGCGATCGCCGTCGGATTCGATCCCGAACACGTCGACGACGTTGGGGTGGCGGATCTTCGCGAGCGCGCGTCCTTCCCGCAGCAGTCGCTGCTTGAGCTCGCTGTGCGCAATGCGCTGGTGCAGGATCTTGATCGCGATTCTCCGCTCCAGCTCGGGGTCCCAGGCGCGATAGACGCTGCCGAAACTGCCTTCGCCGATCTTCTGAACCAGGCGATATCGGCCCCACTGGTCGGTTCGCTCCGCCGTCGCGGTGCCGTGCGCCGTCGACTCCATTGTCTCTTCCATGCTGGCGGTAAGCGGCGCCTCGGCAAGCTCGCCCGTGCGATGCACATCCGCTACACCTGAGACAATCTGGAGACACTTCAAGTACTCCCGTTCTTGATCGGTTTGCGCATCGCTCTGGACGGCGGGCCAGTCGATGGGCACGCCGTCAGCTATGCGTTCGACTACCGCGTCGATGACGTTAGCTTCCGCCACGACGCATCTCCTCCGCGAGCCGTTTCAGCGCGCGCCTTACCGCCATGCGGGCGGCGTCAGCGGTCCGTTTGTTCAGCACAATCGCCAGCTCATCGTAGCTTTGCTGCAGCTCGAGCCTGGCGATGATGGCGTCGCGATCGGCGGGCTGGAGCCGCTGAAGGGCCGCTTCGTATCGCGCCAGGTTCTCGTGTCCGATCGCTCGATCGAGGGGGGACGTGTGCTCGTCCATCAGGTTGTCCGACAGGTCGATCTGCCGCGGCAGCCCGCGCTGGTGTCGAGCGATGTCGCGAATCCGATTCAGGACGGCTTTGCGCAAGTACGCCTGGAGCGCCCCCTGATGCCGTGGTTCGAACGAATCGAGTTTGCGCAGGGCGGCGACGACAGCGTCCTGCACGAGGTCGGCAGTTTCGAGCATGCCGCGCGCTGACGCGGGCATTCGACCGTGGGCCCATCGCCGCAACGCCGGGATGCATCGCTGAATCAGCTGATTCAGCGCCTCGTCGTCGCCGTGCTTGACCTTCTCAAGCAGCTCTGCCGTGGCTTCGGCCGACAACGGGTCAGCCCATGGATAGTCTGAGCTCGGGTTGATTCCCATCCCAGCGCGCGGCCGAAGAGTCGGACGAAGCCCATGATACGCTGCAGGATCGGGCGTCGAAACAAGATTATCGGTCGCTACGGCCGGGGCACTGCCTCGACCGTGCGGCGGTGTCATGCCTGCGATGTCCACCTGCGCTGTTGCCCACGCGCCGGACAGCGCTCCGCCCATAACTTCCCCCAACCGTTAGAACGATCGCGGCTGCTGACTTGAACAGCGCTTTCAGGAAATATGACTGTTGACGGTCAACGGGTGTTCATTGGCGTCAACGCCAGAGCTTGGCCGCGAGCTTGTCGCGGATACAATGGCGACCGTTCGTCCGGGCCATTCCCGCCCAGCTCTACAGTGAACATGATTCGGCTCATCGTGGAGGCATGCCATGTCGATCGTCGATGACCTGGTCGAAAACCTCGTCGAACGGAATGCCATCAGGTTGAGAGGCACGCTGACGATCGCGCTGCTCGACGGCGGCGTCAAGGTCGGAGGTACGTTCTTTTCAACGCTTCACGATCAGAAAAAGAACAAAGACATCCTCAACGTCAACATCCCGATCTCGGCGGACGTCAGGGTCGGAGATTTCGTCGTCCCTCTGCCGGTCATTCCGTGAACGGTGACTGCCAGCCGGAGGCGCTGACCTTGGATCGTGTGGAGGTGATGACGTGTCTGATGTGAACACATTCATCGACGCAATCGGCAAGGATGTCAGTGCGACCGTCGTGCCGCGAATTGCGTCCCTTGCGGAAGGGATCGGGTCGAAGGCGTTGTCCGACTACGTCCCTCGCGTGTCGGCGTTCGCCAATCAACTGGTGAAAGACATCATCGCCGAACAGTCGACGGTGATCCGCGATTTCGCAGCGGCGCTGATCAAGGAATTGTTTCAGCGATACCACCCGGAACTGACTGGCGAGCTGCATACCAGAATCGTCTCCGGTGGGCTGCAGATCACCGGTCACGACGTCAGGCTCGATCTGAAACGCCGCGACACGGGCGTGACGGTCTCGTCGCTCGACATTCCAGTTTCGTTGAAGGTCAAGGTGGACGATCTGACGGTCAACATCCAGGACGCAACGATCGCCCTGGATGTCGTGCGCTGAAATCAGGCCGCCGTCCATGTCGTGGAAGTAATCCTCGTCCGCCGCCGGAAACGATGCCGCCGTGCGATGTGCGCGCATCGCTTCGTCCTGTACTTCGCCCGGCCGCCCCTGCTCGCCGCATGCGATCGTGGCCGATAGCGCGATCGCGGCGCCGGATACGCGCATCGCATGAACGAAGCTGGATGCAGTGGACGTCGACATCGGCTTCCAACTCCTTGTCGGCCTCGCGATCGACATGGTGCCGCTGACGCCGGCGGCAATCGTGAATGAGGATTCGCGAAAGATTACAACGAGACGATCGAAGAATCCGGCACTTCCGAAGTTTTGATGTCGTACAAGCTGAGCCGTTGGCTCGATGCACGCACGCGATGAAAAAATTGACGCCGACGTGTCGTTCACCGACAAACAAGCGACGGTATGATAAGCCGCTGATGCAGACATCATCAGAGGGGAGCGTTCGATGGCCAAGAAAAAGTCAGCTCCGCGTCGTCCGACAGCGCCCGTTCGTATTCAAACGCGGAGCGCCGAATGGTATGGGTGGGTTCCGGATCTTCCGGATCATCGTGACCGTATCTACCAGGTAACCGCACGGACGCTCGAAGCGCTCCCTCCAAGCGCCGATCTTCGTGCCGGGTGTCCTGATGTGTATGACCAAGGCGCCCTTGGCAGCTGCACGGCCAATGCGATCGGCGGCGCGCTCCAATTCGATCAGATGAAGCAGCAACTCGCCGACGTGTTCGTGCCATCGCGGCTGTTCATCTACTACAACGAGCGAGTGATCGAGGGTACGGTGGACGAAGACTCGGGGGCGATGATTCGGGATGGCATCAAGAGCGTGTCGAAGCAGGGTGCGCCGCACGAAGAACTCTGGCCGTACGACATCTCGAAGTTCAGATCCAAGCCGAGCACGCGCGCCTACCAGGACGCCATGAAGCATCGCGCCATCCTGTATCAGCGCCTGAACCAGACGCTTCAGGACCTGAAGGGATGCCTGGCCGACGGCTATCCCTTCGTATTCGGCTTCTCCGTCTACGAGAGTTTCGAGAGCGACGCTGTGGCCAAGACCGGCAACATGCCGATGCCCAAACCCAAGGAGAAGCTGCTTGGCGGGCATGCCGTGCTCGCCGTCGGGTACGACGATGCGACCGAGAGGTTCACCGTGCGCAACTCGTGGGGACCGAAGTGGGGCATGGCGGGGTACTTCACGATGCCGTACGCGTACATGACGGAAAGCAATCTGGCCGACGACTTCTGGACGATCAAGCGGATTTGATCGCAAATGAGAATCTGAGCTCTCGAACGTCGGTCGACTCGGTCTCCCACGATCGCCCGGAGCGCACTCGCAGCTCACCGGTGCCGGCGCGGCCTGCCCGCAGACGGATGGTGCGGCGTCCCCCGGCGCCAGGACGAGCATCCGTGGAACGATCGAAATCGGAGGAAAGAAGCGTCAGTTCTCCGGTGAGCGAGGCGATCGCCCACCGGAATCCGGTTGTTGGATTCTCGGCCAGCGTGACCGAGATTTCATCGCCGGAATGAACGTCAATCGACCGGTCCGCGTCCTTGGCAGTCAGTGCCACCATACGACGACGTTACGCCCACCGGACCGGTCTCTGCAATCGAGGAAAGCCATGACCATTCTTGATGGCTACTCCCGACAAAAGACGCGCTGCGCAGCAGGCCTCCTGATGTTGCTCGTTCTCGGCACGCTTTCACGCGCTGCCCACGCACAAGCGCAAGCTCCACTGCAACCGCCTGCTGCGCCACCGGCACAACCCGCTGCGCCAACGGGTCCACCGCCAAAGCACGAGGGGTCAGCCGAGTTCGCGTTCGTCGGAACGAGCGGCAATTCGTCCACGGAGACGATGGGCGTTGGCGGCGAATACATCTACCGTCCGCCGCTGTGGGAAACGAAGTTCAAGATCAGCTACGTGCGCAACGAGTCCGAGGACGAGTTGAAGGCGGAGGCGTTTCTGTTGAGCTTTCGTGCGGAGCGTTTCATCAAGCCGCGTTTGTCGGGCTACGGTCGCTATGCGTACCAGCGCGATCGGTTCGCAGGCATCGTCAACCGGAACGTGATCGAGGGCGGCCTCGCTTACATGCTGGTCGAGCGGGCGCCGCACAAACTTGTCGTGGATGGCGGCCTGGGTTACGCGAACGAGGATCGGGCGGTCGGGGAAGACATTTCAACGCCGATGTTCGACACCGGTGGTCTGTACACCGTCAAGATCTCGGAGACGAGCACGTTTAGCGAAGAGGGGCGTTTCGAGTTCTCGCTCTCAGATGGCAGCGATTGGCGTTTTCTGAACGCCCTCGCGCTGACGGCGACGATCACAACGATCTTCTCGCTGAAAGTCTCTAACGCGATCCGCTATGTGAACCTGCCAGTCGTCGGCTTCAAGGATACCGACACTGTTACCGCGATCGCGCTGGTCGCGAAATTCTAGCGCCGTTTCCGCGCGGGACGTTCGGCAATTGTCAGCAGCGATCGGCTGGAAGCCCTTCAGCTCGTTCTCCGCTGGTTGGCCGTAACGACCTGCAGATCGGACGTCAAGGCTGATCCGATGGCATCGGCTTTCGGTCCGACGATGAGATGCAGCACGTTGCCGTCGAGGTACATCACACCTCCGACGCCGTTCTGGCGCAGAGCCGCGTCGTTGACGCGCGCCGGATCGACAACCTTTACGCGCACGCGCGTCAGGGCGCACGCCTCCGCCGACGTAATGTTGCCTGCGCCGCCGAGGGCGACCACGATGGACGCCGCGGCGCGCAGTGCGTCCGGATCCGGTGCGCTCGCGCGCGCTGGCGCCTTGTCCGCGACGGCCGCAGGCGCGTGCGCAGCGAGCTCGGCGCCGCCGGCGCGGAGATACTCCTCCATGTCGCTCTTCAGATTTTCGGAGCGGGTGCCGAAGATCGCCTGGAGGCTGTTGCCGACCTTCACGACACCCGTGGCGCCGAGCGCCTTCAGACGATCGGGATTCGCCCGCTCGGGGTCGACGAGCTCCACACGCAGACGCGTAATGCAGGCATCGAGGCTCCGGATATTGGTCCGTCCACCGAACGCGGCCACGAGTTCGCCTGCCATTCCTCCCGCAGCCACGGCAGGTGCCGCGGCCGCGGCCTCGACATCGTCCTCCTCTTCGCGGCCGGGCGTCTTCAGATCGAACCGCTGAATCACCACACGGAACAAGGTGAAATACATGAGCGCCCAGACTGGGCCGAGCACGAAGAACAACCAGGCGTTCGACGATCGATTGAACAGCACGATGAAATCGATCAGGCCGTGTGAGAACGTCATGCCGTGCTTGATGCCGAGCTGGATACAGGTGAAGTACGCGACGCCAGCGAGAATCGCGTGGATCACGTACAGCGCCGGCGCGACGAACAGGAACGAGAACTCGATCGGTTCCGTAATCCCGGTCAGAAACGATGTGAGCGCCGCGGAGATCATGATGCCGCCCACCTTCGCGCGGTTCTCCGGCCGGGACGTCTGCCAGATTGCCAGCGCGGCGGCCGGCAACCCCCACATCTTGAACAGATAGCCTCCGGCCATGTTTCCGGCGGTCGGGTCTCCGGCGGTGTATCGATGGATCTCGCCGCGGATGACCGTGCCCGTCGTCGGATCGAGGTACTGGCCCACCTCGAAGAAGAACGGCACGTTCCAGATGTGATGGAGGCCGAACGGGATTAACGACCGCTCCACGATGCCGTAGAGCGCGAACGCCGCGCTGGGATTGCCCGACGCCGCCCAGTGCGAGAACTTGTCGATCGCTCCTCCGATCGGCGGCCACACGATGCTCAGGATGATGCCGGCGGCGATACACGCCAGCGCAGTGACGATCGGAACGAACCGCTTGCCCGCGAAGAACCCTAGATACGGCGGGAGCTGGATCCTGTAGTACTTGTTGAACAGCCATCCGGCGATGCCGCCGACGACGATGCCGCCGAAGACGCCGGTTTCGATCGACTTGATGCCCATGATCTCCTTCGGCTCGTGGCCGAAGAGCGCGGCCATCACACCCATCGTCGCCAGCAACACGGCGTAGCCGACCACCGCTGCCAGCGCCGCGACGCCGTCGTTCCGCGTCACACCGAGCGCGACGCCGATGGCGAAGATCAACGCGAGGTTGCCGAAAATGGCGCCGCCCGACTGCGCCATTACGTTCGACAACGCCGTCGGCAGCCACGTGAAGTGCGCGCTGCCGATGCCAAGCAGCAGGCCCGCCACCGGCAGCACCGACACCGGCAACATCAGCGACTTGCCAATCTTCTGCAGCAGCGCGAACGCGGTGTTCAGGCTCGTCATGCCCGTCCCTCCAGCGGGACCAGCGCCCGCACGTCCGCGGCCGTCGCGCACGCGAGCGCAGCCTGTGCGAGCGCGCGGCATTCCGTCAACTTCAACTGGCGGATCTGCGCCTTGACGACAGGAATCGCCGGGACGGTCACGCTCAGTTCGTTGATGCCCAGGCCGATGAGCAGTGGCACCGCCTGAGGATCGCCGGCAATGCCGCCGCAGACGGCCGTCTTGCGGCCGTGTTTCTGTGCGGCGCGTGCCGTCTGGTCGATCAGGCGGAGCACGGCGGGAGAGAGCCCGTCCACGTGTGCCGCGAGCCGGGGATGGCCGCGATCCATGGCCAGCGTGTACTGCGTCAGATCATTCGTGCCGATCGAAAAGAAATCGACTTCCGCGGCGAATTGCTCTGCGAGGAGCGCAGCCGACGGAACTTCGATCATGATGCCGGCCTCGATGCGAGGCGCGTCGAGGTTCCGGCGCTCACTCTCGAGAACGTCGCGCACGGCGCGCCACTCGTCGAGCGTGGCAATCATCGGAAACATGACAGCGACATGGCCCTCTCGGGCGGCGAGAAGGATCGCGCGCAGCTGCGCCCGGAGCAGGTCGGGACGGTTCAGCATCACGCGGATGCCGCGCTCGCCGAGAAACGGATTGTCCTCGCGCGGGAGAGGCAGGTAGGGCAGCGGCTTGTCGCCGCCGACGTCGAGCGTCCGGACGACGAGCCGACGGTCGCGTCCGAGTGCGCGGACCACGTCCCGATATGCAGCGCACTGCTCCTCGTCGGTCGGCGCCGTCGCACGGTGAAGGAACAGAAACTCCGTCCGGAGCAGACCGACGCCGTCGGCCCCGAGCGCGACAGCCTGCTCCGCGTCGGCCTGCCCGCCGATGTTCGCCTCGACCTCGACGCGGTGCCCGTCGACGGTTGTGGCCGGCTCGTGCGCACGCGCGTGCTGGGCGCGTCGCTCGCGCGATTGATCTTCTTGCAGTTGGCGGATGCGGGCGACCTCGGCGGTCGTTGGCTTCACGCGAAGCGTCCCTCTGGTGCCGTCCAGGATCACCAGCGTGCCGTTCGCCAGATCGAGCGCCTGCGAATCGATCCCCACCACGAGCGGAATGTCCAGCGAACGCGCGAGAATCGCGACGTGCGACGAAGCGCCCCCCATTGTCGTGCACAGGCCGAGCACACTCGCGCGGTTCAGCGACGCCGTGTCGGACGGCGTCAGCTCTTCCGCCACCAGAATCGTGTTGGCCTGGTATCTCACGGGCTCGACTTCCACGCCCGTCAGCTTCTGCAGCACGCGCCGCCCGACGTCGCGCAGGTCGTTTGCGCGCGCCGCCAGCAGTTCGTTCTTCAGGTTCGCCAACCGGTCCGCGTGGCGCGTGAAGGCCAGCTGCCATCCGAATGCGGCACTCTTGCCCTGCGACACGACGTCGCCGGCAATCTGCAGCAGATCGGGATCGTCGAGCAGTTCGCGATGCGCGGCGAAGATCGCCGCCTTGCCGCCCGCGCCTTCCTGCTGAAGGCGCGCCTGGAGGGCATCCAACTCCGCTTTTGCGTGTTCGAGCGCCGCGTCGAGCGCTTGGCGCTCGAGCCTGGCGTCGGTGGCATTCTCCTCGACCCGCAGCTGCTCGTGGCGCACCTGCGCGACATTGCCGACCGCGATGCCCGGCGATGCCGCGACACCGGTCAGGATGTTCGGATCCTCCGATCGAGGCCGGCGGACGACGTCCATGGGAGCGGCCGCGGCGCTGACGGCTGGCGAGGCTCGCTCTTCGCCGAGTCCATCGCGGACCAACTTCGACAGCGACCGCACCGCTTCATTGGCATCCGGACCAGACGCGACGATCTCGATGCGATCGCCGCGCGCGATCTCGAGCCCCATGATGCCGACGACGCTCCGTGCGTTCACTTCGTCATTGCCCCGCCGCAGTCGCACATCCGAGGTGAACCGCTTCGCACTGCTCGCGAGGACCGCAGCCGGGCGCGCATGCAGCCCGGACGCATTCGAGACGATGAGCGGTTCGGAACGCACTGCGTCCAGCGCAGTCGGCGCAGCTGCCGCCGCGCCGTTCGTCAGTGTGATGCTCAGAATCGTATCTGCTCCCGCGGTCACCGATCCCGATGCCGGCTGCATCGCCGCAACCCGCTCGGTCGACGTGATCACTATTTCGGTCATCAGGCTTCGCGCGTGCGTGGCGACATAGTCGGCATCGAAATCGATCAGGACGTCGCCGGCGCGGACGGCGTCGCCGGCTTTCACGCGCGGGGTGAAGCCGCGCCCTTTCAGCTGCACCGTATCGAGCCCGATGTGCATCAGGATCTCGACGCCCTCGCTCGACGCCACGGTGACAGCATGCGCGGCTGAGTGGATCTGGACAACGCGGCCGTCGCACGGCGAGGTGAGGGAGGCCGTCACGGGATCGATCGACACGCCGTCGCCGACCATCCTCTGCGCAAAGACCGGATCGGGCACGTGGTCGAGCGGCACGACGATGCCGGACAGCGGTGCTTTCAACACGAGACGCGTCGGCGCGCTCATACCTGTCCCCTTGTTGTCTTGGCGTTCAGTCGAGTTTGAACCTCATCAGACTACCACCACGACTCGAACCGCACGCCGAACGCTGAGCCTTGGATGGCGTTGGGATACGCGGCCGGAGCCACGCTGCCTCGAAGACTGTCGGACCAATGCGCCCAGGTTGCAAACGCCCGGAGCGACGGCCGGCTGAGGAACTTCAGGGCTGGCGTAATCTGCGGCGCCACCGTCAGCTTGAACACGGATCCGCTGGGCAGATCCGACTGTAACGAGTAGTCCCAGCCAGCTTCCGTTGCAAGCGAGAAGAACCGTCCAAGCCGGTACACAGGGCGCGCGCCCAGCGACACCCAGCGAATCCGATTGTTCGACGCCGCGCCGTTGTCGAGCTCCTGGAAGGTCGCCTCGCCCTGCAGCTGCCAGGGTCCGACCTGTTCCACGAGCAGGTCGTTGACGACGCGGAACTGCCAAAGATCGTCGACATCGACGGTCTCACCGGGCACGAACGTCCGGCCTGCTGGCGGCGTCAGGATCGATCGGAAGTCGAAGGCCGCGCCGCTGCCGTATTGCACGGCGACCTTGTATCGGCCTCCCGTGAACGGCCACTCCACGATGCCGGTGACCGACGCGCCGGTGCTGTCCTCGAGGACGATCGGCAGCGCCGTGATCTTCACCTCGTCGCCGTTGAAATGCGAAAGATCGAACCCAACAGACAGTCGCGCCTGGCCCACACCGAGCTCGTAGACCCTGGCGTCGAAGGTGTTCTTGTTCAGGCGAAACAGCTCTTCAGACGGCAACGTGCCGTTTGGATCGAGCTGGTCCTGGTTGCCACCGAGCCAGGCGACTGCGAGCTTGGCGCGCTCGCCGAGCGCGATGTTCTCGATGCCGCCGCCGAATCCGCTCGGGTCTCGATAGAAAAAGTCGTTGATGTGGACGTCCTGGCGGTCGTAGTAGCGGGCACCTGCCCAGAACGTGGCGTTCGGCTGCGCGGCCCAGACGCGCCGCGCCAGCGCGTACGCTTCGCGCAGCGAAAATGTCGTCGCGAAGCTGTTGCTCTGTGAGGTCGGGGCCACGTAAGCGAGGGTGATTCGCGTGTCGAAGTAAGCGGGGTCCTGACCCTCCGACGTCATCCCGTAGTCGAACGTCGTCTCGAGGTAGGTTTCCGCTTCGTTGCCGAGCCGGTACTTCGCACCGGCGAGCGGGGCTTTGAAGGGTTGCTGTCCTTTGCCGTTGCCGTCCACGCCGAAGCCCGATCGGATGTAGCCATGGAAGCGGAAGCCGACCTCGCCTGGCGGCGGCGCCTCCGCGGGGTCAGGCCGCTGGGGTACCGCCTGATCCTGGGCGGCGTCTGGATTGGTGGGATCTGTTGTCTGGGCACACAGAGGCCGCGCGGTCGCCGCGAGGAGAGACACCGCGCAGACTATGTGGGGGAAGCAGATTCCCCATCGTCGTCGGAACATAGCGTCTCCATGACCGGGCGCGAAGCGAGGACCTTGTTCAGGAACTGGCGCGCCGAACAGACGGACTGTAGCACCCTGCACGCGTGAGCCCTTCGACCAGTTGCATATAATCGAGCGAATTTCTGTCTGGTTGGAGGACATCGCGAGGTGACATCGATGAAGAGAATTCCTGGCTTTTTTGCTGAACGCGCGTTGGTAGGGAGGCGTCATCACAGCGCATCCTTTGACGATGACCGCTCAGAGACCAACGACCGCCTGAACGACGGCACGCGCGTCGTCCCGGCAAGCTCGAGGTATTGTCGGCGTCTGCTGAAAAAGTGTCTCGCTGGCGACGACCCGCGCTCATTCGCCTGCGATTCGTGGCTGATACTGTGTTAGCTCCGTCGAGCGCCGGCCGGATCAAGCACTCGCGCCGTCAGAAGCGTCAGATCATCTGGCTGCGGCTGACCATCGAGGTGGAGCTGGATGTCGGCAAGGATCGCATCCACGAGCGACGCTCCGCTCGCCGACACGCGATCGAACGCCTGCGCGAATCGCGATTCTGCGCAGCCGTCGACGCCTGCGAGCACCTCCGAAACGCCATCTGTGTACAACAGCACCTGATGACCCGCGGCTATCGGCACGATCGGGGCATCCCACTTCGCCGCTGGCAGTGCCGGCGAGACCAGCGGGCCCGTGCTCTCCAGCCATACCGGCTCGCGCGCGCTCCATAAAGCGATCGATGGATGGCCGGCGCTCACATACCGCAGCCAGCCAGCGGCCGGGTCGATGAGGGCCGCGACGAGCGTCACGAATCGATCCGGACTGAAGGCCGCGAGCCCAGCCGACACGCGCTCCACGACGGCGAGTGGCTCGAACCCTTCCACGTGTGAGGCATGAAACGCACTCTTCACGATGCCGGTGAGCATCGCCGCGGACACGCCGTGCCCCGCGACGTCCGCCATGAGCAGAGCGGCCTGTCCCGGACCCGCCGCCGCATAGTCGTACAAGTCGCCTCCGAGACCCGAGCACGGCGTGTAGCGACAGCTGATCGCCACGCCATTCACGATCGCCTCGCGCCTGGGCAAGAGGCTCTGCTGGAATGCCCGCGCTTCGGCCATCTCTGCTTCCAACCGTTTCAGCTGCCGCCGATGCTCTTCACGCCGCCACCGCAGCTCGACGCATCGCTCGACCAGCGTCCTCAGCACTTCGCGATCGAACGGCTTCTGTATGAAATAGAACGCTGGACTGCGGATGGCCCGCACGAGTTTGTCGTCCAGGTCGTCGACACTGCCGGTCATCAGGATGACCTCGAGCCCAGGAAAACGCGTTTTCAGATGCGCCATCAGCTCGAAGCCGTCCAGATCGGGCATGCGGATGTCGACGATTGCGAGCTCGGGATGGAACTCCGCCGCTATCGAGAGCGCATCGCGCGACGACCGCGTGCCGACGACGTCATACTGCTCGCTCAAGACGCGCTCGACGGCACGAAGCATCCCGGGCTCGTCGTCCACCACCAGGATGCGCGCCGATCTCATGAACACTGGGCGTGCTGCCGCGAGACGGCCAGCGGGACCAGCACGCGGACACGCGTGCCATTGCCGGGCTCGCTGTGAATGGAAATCGAGCCGTCCACTTCCCAGAGCACGGAGCGGCAGATGGAGAGGCCCAGACCGTTGCCTCGAGGCTTGGTCGTGAAGAACGGCTCGAGCACTCGAGGAAGATCGTCCGCCGCAATACCGCATCCTGTATCGACGATCGAGATTTCCACCGCCTCCTCGGTGCCTGCGACCGTCACCGCGATGCGTCCGCCGGGCGGCGTGGCTTCGCGCGCGTTGGTGAGCAGGTTCAGGAACACCTGCTCGAGATCGCTCTGGCCGCAGGCCACCTCCGGAACGTCATCGGGCACATCGAGCGACAACTCGATGTCGCTTCGACTCATCCCGTACTTGAGAATGGCCGAGGCCGTATCGAGGGCCCGGCGAACCTGGCCGTAGCGGCTTTGCCTGGCGGCGTTGCGCGAAAACGTCAGCATGCCCCCGAAAATACGGCGGCAGACCAGCAGAGACTTCCGCACGTGCTCGAGATCCTCGACGAATATGTCGGGCGTGAGCACGCCGCTCCGGATGTCCGCCTGCATCTGCTGGATGAGGGGCAGCATCGCCCCGAGCGCATTGTTGACGTCGTGCGACACGCTTCGAGCCAGGTCGGCCATCGCGTGTTTGCGCTCGGCGGTGACCACGCGGGCACGGAGCGACTCGGTGCGATGTAGATTCTGAATAGCTACCGCGGCCTGCGATCGGAAGTGCTCGACCAGTTCGGCATCGTACGGTCTCAATCCCGACGGATGACGCGCCGCGATCTTCAACACCCCGACGAGACTGTCGCGCGTGACGAGCGGAACGCAGAGCATCGACGCCTCCCGGACGGCGGCATCGCCGCTGCCGGAGGCTCCGTTGTTGTAGTCGAGCAGCGTGGCGAGCCCGACCGCGGCCGGATTGTGGTTCCACTCGTGCCAGCCGTCGGCATGGCGGTCGAAGCCGTACACGCGCTCCGACTGCAGCGCCACGGCCGCTTCGGTCGTCATCGGAAGCAGGAGCCCGATGCGCTCGCTCTTCGCCTTCGTCCACGCGATCTGCTCCGCCACGACGCGAAGCGTCGATTCATTCTCCTCGCGGATGAGCAGCGCCGACGAATGATCGTAATGGGTCAGCGAGCGGATGCCGTCCAGGATCTGATAGAAGAGATCCTTCGGTTGGATCTGCTCCATGATCTTTCTGTCGATCCGGTTTCGCACGCCCAGGAAACGGTCGCGATCGATCCGATGAATGGCCTCCGACAGCGCCGTGGCGATGCGCGTCAGTAGCCGACGATCCTCGCGATCGTAAGGAGCTCCCGCTCGCACTAGAGCGATCGCGCCCCAGGCTCCGCCGCGACGCAGGAGGGTCGCAATCAACATGTCGCGCGGGACAGGCGGATGCGTGTGGCGAATGTACCGCGTCAGCACGTCGAGATCCCAATCGATGTGCTTCGGCAATGTGAAGAGCAGATCGGCCTGCGGACGACCGGCGTGAAGCGTCGCGATGCAGCCGTGCGTCGCCTGGAAGAACGTGCGGGTGTCGCGGAGCACATGCCGCAGCGCCTTGTGAGATTCGCGCACGCTCGTCAGGTGGCCGCCAAGATCGTCGAGGAATTTGAGCGCGGCAAGCTCGCGCGTCACCGGCAACATGTCGGTTCGTCCCTTGCGAGGCCGGTGCCCGCCGGCCCAGCCATCGAATCTGGCTCATTGTAGCGGGGTGGTGCCGCCCAGGCCGAGGGCGAGGGACGTGAACGGCCTCCGTCAAGAGCTGGTCCAAGTCCTGATCCCAAGGGTCTGAAACCTGATCGACATGTCAGAGTCTGGACCCTCGTTTGACGGACGCCGGGAATGCCAGTTCGAGGATGATGCGTCAATCTCCAGTTCGCGCCGGGCCGCCTTCGTCCTGCATGCGTAGAGATGCCGCCCGCGACGACGCGTCCGCGTCGGCCCGTTTTCGCAGCCCGGCTTTCAACGCTCGAATTCGCTGGCGATGATGCAGTTTGCGTTTTCTGTTCTTCTGGAATCGCGCTCGGTCGCCATTCCGTTCAGACATTGCGCCTCCGCTCTCGGCCGGCTTCCCTCGAAAACACGCCACTATAGCGTAGTCAGCACGACGGAATGTGACTGTTCCGTTTCGCACACCACCTTCCGCTTCCCGGTCTTCGAGCCACCAGGTGAAGTACTTCACCGAAGTCACAGATCGGTGAAATGGAGCGGGTCGCGCAGGTTTTGCAGTTCGCGGTAGTAGTAAAGCGGCGTCGGCCGTCTCCGTGCGAATAGCAGCTTTCTGAGGAACTCGATCTCTTCTCCAGTGGCATCCACGGCACCATTCCTCCGGCTGATTAACTATAATTGCTTAACAATACAATTGTATTGAGAACATTATCGCATGTCGCTTGACACGTTTGGTTAATTGAGCCATAGTGTCACCAAGATTGCGGCAATACCCCTCAGTCTTCAGACCTATCTGAACTAAGTCAGATTCCTCTGGTTTCTCCCCTTAGGCACGTCGACCCTGGAGGTTGCCATGTATGCTCGAAGTGTTTCCTTCCACCTCAAGCCCGGTCGCGCGACAGAGTTCACTCAGCTGATCGACAAGGACATCATTCCCGTGCTTCGCAAGCAGAAGGGCTTCCAGGACGAACTCACGTTCGTCGCCCCAGGCGGAGCGGACGCTGTCGGCATCAGCGTGTGGGATCTCAAGGAAAGTGCGGAAACGTACGCCCGCGACGCCTACCCCCGCGTACTCAAGACGCTGGCGCAGGTCGTCGAAGGTACGCCTCAGGTGCAGACCTACGAGGTGTCCAACTCGACCTTCCACAACCTCGCCGGTCACACGACGGCCTGACGCACCGGAGCTCTACGCGAGGCGGGTCGAGTCATCCCGCCTCGCTCCTCGCGCGGGCGCGCGCGATTGGCTCCCAAGGGAGGATTTACATGATGAGGGTTCGCATCTTCGCACTGTCCATCGGCTGGCTCGCGATTTCATCGTCTGTCATCTCTGCCCAGGATTTGTCGAAGTACCGTGATTTTCAATTGGGCATGAGCCTCGCCGCGGTCGCGCAACAGGCCGGCATCACGTATGAGGCGCGCGTGGTCCATCAACGTCCGGAGCTGATCCAGGAACTGATGTGGCAGCCTCCTCGCAGTCTGGGCCCACCGCCGTCGGGAGACTCGGTGAGAAAAGTCCTTTTCAGCTTCTACGGCGGGGAGCTGTTTCGAATCGTGATCAATTACGAATGGGACAAGACCGAAGGGCTGACGGTCGAAGACATGGTCGAGGCGATTTCGGCGACTTACGGCCCGGCGACGCTGCCAACGCTGCGTGCGACTCCGATCCTCGCACTGTCCAAGGTCTACGCGGACAGCAACCGGATCATGGCGCACTGGGAAGACGCGCAGAGCTCGGTCGACCTCTTTCAGCCATCCTACGCGTCCACCTTCGGACTCGTGATGTTTTCAAAACGGCTGGATGCCCTCGCCCAATCTGCCAGCGTCGAATCGGTCCGCCTGGACACGCAAGACGCTCCCGGAGGTGCCGTCGAACGCAAGCAGAGGCAGGAAAACGAGGACCACGCCAGGCAGGAGAAGGCCAGGCTCGTGAACAAAGCCATCTTTCGGCCCTAGGAGTGAAATCGTGAACGTCACACCGCTGCACGACCGCCTTGACGTCCAGCGGCATCCGCTTGCCATCGTCTGTGGACCTGGCGATCGAGGAGGTGCGCGCGAAGAAATATTAGTCCGCGCGCCAGTAAGCGATTCGATTGGCGTCATTTTACGGAGCACATGATGGCAAAGCAGATCACATACGGCGACGCTTCGCGGCAGGCCGTTCTCAACGGGGTCAACAGCCTCGCCAACGCGGTGAGGGTGACGCTCGGGCCGAAGGGGCGCAATGTCATCCTCGACAGGAAATTCGGATCGCCCACGATCACCAAGGACGGCGTTGCCGTCGCAAAGGAGATCGAGCTGAGGGATCCGCTCGAGAACATGGGCGCGCAGATGGTGAAGGAAGTGGCGAGCCAGACGTCGGACGTCGCCGGCGACGGCACCACGACCGCCACGGTGCTGGCCCAGGCGATCTATCGCGAAGGCGCGAAGAACGTCACCGCCGGCACCAACCCGATGGCGATCAAGCGCGGCATCGCCCACGCCGTCGACGCCATCGTCGCGTCGCTCAACGCGCAATCCAAGCCGGTGACGGGGCCGATGATCGCCCAGGTCGGAACCATCTCGGCGAACCACGACGAGACCATCGGGCGGATCATCGCCGAAGCGATGGACAAGGTCGGCAAAGACGGCGTCATCACGGTCGAAGAAGCCAAGAGCATGGAAACCTCGCTCGAGGTCGTCGAGGGGATGCAGTTCGACCGCGGCTATCTGTCGCCGTATTTCGTGACCGACCCCGAGCGCATGGAAGTGGTCCTCGAGAATCCGTTCATCCTTATTCACGAGCGAAAGATCAGCTCGTTGAAGGACCTGCTGCCAATTCTCGAGCAGGTGGTGCACGCCAGTCGACCGCTGCTCATCATCGCGGAGGACGTCGAGGGCGAGGCGCTCGCGACGCTCGTCGTGAACAAGCTGCGGGGCACGATTCGGGCGGCTGCGGTCAAGGCGCCGGGCTACGGCGATCGCCGGAAGGCGATGCTCGAAGACATTGCCGTCCTGACCAACGGCAAGGCTATCACCGAGGATCTCGGCCTGACACTCGAGAAACTCGCGTTAGAGGACCTCGGCCAGGCCAAGAAGGTCACCGTCGACAAGGACAACACGACGATCGTGGAAGGCGCCGGCGGCTCGGCTTCGATCGCGGCCCGTGTCAGGCAGCTGCGCGCGCAGGTCGAGGATACGACGTCCGACTACGACCGCGAGAAGCTGGAGGAGCGGCTCGCCAAGCTGGTGGGCGGAGTGGCGATCATCAAGGTCGGCGCGGCGACGGAGACCGAGATGAAGGAAAAGAAGGCGCGCGTCGAGGACGCGATGCACGCGACCAAGGCGGCCGTCGAAGAGGGCATCGTGGCGGGCGGCGGAGTGGCGCTTCTGAGAGCTGCGAAGACGCTTCACAACCTGAAGCTCGATGGCGACGAACAAATCGGCGTCAACATCATCATCCGAGCGGCCGAGGAACCCATGCGATGGATCGCGGCGAACGCGGGTCAGGAGGGCTCGATCGTCGTCCAGCGCGTGAAGGAGATGAAGGACGAAGAGGGCTTCAACGCGCAAACCGACCAATACGAGAATCTCGTCCGGGCGGGCGTGATCGATCCGACCAAAGTCGTCCGTTCGGCCATACAGAACTCGGCGTCGATCGCGTCGCTCATGCTGACCACCGAAGCGGTCATTTCCCAGATTCGGGAAAAGCAGAACGCATAACTTCGCGCTCCTTCCGCTGCCGAGCCAATTTGTCGAAGGCGACAAGCTCCCGATTGTCGCGACCGACCGGTGGTTCGGCAGCCGGGTGGAGGCGATCGCCGCGCCGCGTTGCCAGAGCTCTTGACTCGCGAGGAGTGCGAGCCAGAGATCGGCGGATGGGGCGACGCGGCGGAGCCTGCCAACGGTCGGGAGTCCCACTGACACGAGTTATCCGAAATCCGTCCCGCTGTGCAATCG
The DNA here is from genome assembly GCA_046728115.1 of Acidobacteriota bacterium. Lineage (GTDB taxonomy): Bacteria > Acidobacteriota > Vicinamibacteria > Vicinamibacterales > CAVVIG01 > CAVSWN01. The sequence continues at coordinate 23,417 of JBKPDW010000400.1, forward strand.
GGGACAGTGCTCCGGTCCAGCGCGAAGTACTCTGATCGGGTAATGCCAGTCGATCGAATCGACGGCGGCACGTCCTGGCGCCGCGGCGCCGGTACCGACTGACAAAAGGTGAACACGATGCTGAAAGATATGACTCGATCGAGATTGTTCAGGGTCTGGTTCGCGGCCGTCGCCCTCGTCGTCGTCGCCAGCGTTGCGCTTGGTGCGGCGGTGACGATCGGGACCGGGGCCATGCTGTTGGCATTGTGCCTGGTGGCGCCGGCGATCATCCTCAAGCTGTGGCCAGGTGTCCGGACGCCCACGATTGCAGAGGTCCTCCATGATGTCGATCGCAGCCGTTGACCTCGACGAAGAAAGGCTTGCTTCGAAAAAATCGCCGTAAGGCCAGATGAAAGAAGGCTTCACATGATGAACGCACGTGCGATCGCGATCTGCGCGTTTGGTCTGGCGGTCCTGCCGCACAGCCTCCAGGGTCAAGGTCTCGCGCAATACCGGAACTTCGAGCTGGGATCCGACGTCGCCGCGGTGTCCGATCTCGCAGGTGTCGCCGCGTCCGAGGCGAAGAGGATCCATGAGCGTCCGGCAGTTTTGCAGGATCTGGAGTGGCGCCCAGCGCGCTGGATCGGCGGATCGACATCGGCCTCCACCGACCCGGTCGAACAGATCCTTTTCAGCTTTTACAACAACCAGCTGTTCCGGATCGTTGTCAACTATAACAACGACCGGACCGAAGGGCTGACCGAGACCGACATGATCGAGGCGATCTCCGCCGTGTATGGTGCGCCCGTCAAGCGAACGGTCGGAGCCGGTCGTGTGGCACCACGTGTCGAGATCGAATCCGGCTCGCCTTTGGCTCGATGGGGAGATGCTCAGTACGCTGTCGTGTTGTATCAAACCTCGTCGTACCGTGAGACGTTCCGGCTGATCGTGACCGCTGCCGTGCTCGATGACCTCGCCCGGAAAGCGCTGGTGCAAGCCGCCCGACTCGACGAACAAGAAGCGCCGCAGCGGGAAATCGCCCGACAGAAAAAGGAACGGGACGACGGTCGCGCCGTCGCCGAAAAAGCGCGAATCGTGAATAAAGCGGCCTTTCGACCATGAAGGGGCGAGCTGAACTGGTCTCGACTGGTTCAGTCGCGACACCGTCCGGTAAGCCTCGGAGCGGTCGGCAAGCGGACTGTTCTGTTGTGCACAGATCCCAAGGCCGGCCGCGTGTCATGCTTCGCGCATGGAACCTAGAAAACCCTCCAATGGCGCGAAACGCTCCAATGGCGCACTGAAGGCGCCGGCATTCAACGCACAGGCGTTTCTCGACTCGACGGGAGTCGCGAAGACCATCGTGCAGTACTCGCGTGGCGACGCCATCTTCATTCAAGGCGACGCCTGCGAGCATGTCATGTACATTCAGTCCGGTGGCGTCAAGCTGTCGGTGCTGTCGAAGACCGGCAGAGAGGCCGTGGTGGCAATGCTCGGGCCGGGGGATTTCTTCGGCGAGGGGTGTCTGGCGGGTCAGCGGTTCCGGATGGGGAGCGCAACGGCGATCACGCCGAGTGCGATTCTGCGAGTCGGCAAAGAAAAGATGGTTCGGCTGCTACACAAGCAGCACGCGATGTCCGACCGGTTCATCGCCCACATGCTGGCGCGCAACACCCGGATCGAAGAGGATCTGATCGATCAGCTCTTCAACTCGAGCGAGAAGCGACTCGCGCGTGCGCTGTTGCTGCTGGCGCGCTACGGGAAGCAGGACAGGCCTGCGCGTGTAGTGCCCAGGATCTCACAGGAGACGCTCGCCGAGATGATCGGTACGACGCGGTCGCGGGTGAATTTCTTTCTGAACAAATTCAAGAAGTTGGGCTTCATCGAGTACGACGGCGATCTGCCGGTCAGGGTCAACAGCTCGCTGTTGAGCGTCGTCCTGCACGACTGAAAGCTGGCAGGACCCGGCACGGCGGCCGCCTTCGCTCAGAATGCGCGGGCGAAGACAACGGTCAGAGCCGGCAGATTCGGTCGAGCCGTCCTGTTCGCCAGGATCCATGCATCGGAGAAACGGGGCCGGGTCGTGTTGCGATCCGGATCCGTCCACCACTCTTCGCTCAGACGCGCCAGGTCTGGCAGCGAGAACCCGAGCAGGTCTTCGATCTCCGCGAACGTCAGGACCACGACGTTCGCATATCTTCCGTTCAGGTATTTGTACAGCGACAGGTACTTGCCCGACATGGCGGAGCGTCGGCTCTCTGCCGAGTCCGTGGCCGGTTCAGACTCGCTGGGCGTCGTCGACGGTCGCTTCCTCATCCATGCCAGCATGCGATCCTCAAGGCCGCGAGCGCGGCGATCTTGTGTTCCTCTGCGCTTCGCCGCAGGCAGACCCATAACAAGCACCTTCTTGAAGCAAGCGCCGCTACTGATGATGTCCCATGTCGATGCAACCCGCTGTGCAAATTGGTACATCTATCGATCGGGCAGCGGGCATAACGTTGGAGACACTTGTGAACGGAGGTTTCGCCGTGCTGTTGCCATTGTTCGTCAGCCTGGCGATCGCCGTCGCTCTCACCCAAGTCGCCACCTTCAGTACGACGATTTACTTGCACCGCTGCGCCACGCATCGCGCGCTGACCCTGCATCCGGCCGTCGCATGGCTGTTCAGATTCGCGCTGTGGATCACCACCGGCTTGTCGAGGAAGGAATGGGTGGCCGTCCACCGGAAGCACCATGCGTTTACAGATGAGGACGGCGATCCGCACAGCCCGCAGTTGAAGGGCTTCTGGCCCGTTCAGCTGGGGAACGTGTTCTATTACGTCCGCGAGACTCGCAACCCGGAAACCATCGAGAAGTACGCGCGCGACATCAAGATCGATCGGTGGGACCGGCTGCTATTCAATCACGGGTTCGTTGGCCCGGCCGCGGGGACCGCCGCGCTCTGCGCCGTCATCGGCGTCGGCTGGGGACTGCTTGCCGCCGGCCTGCACGCCGTGATCTACGTGTTCTTCCTGTCCTCCTCGATCAACGGTCTCTGTCATTCTCGAGGCTACCGGACCTTCGACAACACGGCGACGAACATTCGATGGCTGGCGCTCCTCACGGGTGGCGAAGGGCTCCACAATAACCACCACGGCTTCCCCCGCAATCCCAAGTTCAGCGTGCGCTCGGGTGAAATCGATCCAAGCTGGCCCATCATTCAGCTGTTGACGCGCATGAAGCTTGCGCGCCCCTCTCGAACGAATGGAGCGACCGACTACAACAAGGCCGGCGCTCTATCCAACTGAACGACCCGCGAGAAGAGATGACGGGGCAACCTCACGGAGACAGCACCGCATAGGCGACGGTGGCCATCGCGATCGTGCCCGCGAGGATGGCGACGGTGATGAACCTCTGCGTGACGGCCCGTTCGTGCGCGACTCCTCGCGCTTTCCAGGCGGCCCAACGCATTTCGAAATCCGAGCCGGGATCGACGGCACGCGTCGAGTATTGGTCCACTGGCGTTGACGATGGCGTCACGGCAATTGACACTCAGCCCCCCTGATGTGTGAGCGGCCAATCACCCCTGCGATTGGTCTTCGTTGGCGCCCAAGGCGTCCTGCGCGATGGCGATGTCGTCGTTCGGCAAGCCATTCTCGTCCAACGCCGGCGCATTCGTTCGCTCGCTGGGCCGGCCGTCCTCGATTGCGCCCTTGTGGATGTCTTGGTCTCGTGAGATCGCCGCGTTGTTGGGCATGCTCCCTCTGGCGTGATACCCAGCGTACGCCGGCCGCAACCATCGGCGATGTGCAATAGGGAACAGGTCGCTTCAGGGCATCACAGGTACCCTGATTGAGCAGCGCCAGCCGGGCGCACGGACGTCACGCCGGGATTCGGGTCGTCCGGCCCCTCGAGTTCATTTATGCCTGCATTCAACGCTCAGGCTTTCCTCCATTCGGCAGGCATCGCGAGACGCATTGTGGAGTACCGGCCAGGGGAGACGATCTTCTCGCAAGGTGACCCCTGCAGCCATGTCATGTACATTCACAAAGGGGGCGTCAAGCTCTCGGTGCGCTCCACGGCGGGCCGGCAGGCCGTCGTGGCGATGCTCGGGCCCGCCGATTTCCTCGGTGAAGGATGCCTGACCGGTCAACCGGTGCGGATGGGCACCGCCACGGCCATCGCACCGACCACGATCCTCCTGGTCGACAAGCCCCGGATGGTCCGTCTGCTCCATCAGCAGCGTTCCATGTCGGATCGGTTCATCACGTACATGCTGGCCAGAAACCTCCGCATCGAGGAGGACTTGATCGACCAGCTCTTCAACTCCAGCGAGAAGCGGCTGGCGCGCGCGCTGCTGCTGCTGGCGCGCTACGGTCAGGACGACAAGCCGCAACGCGTCGTTCCGAGGATCGCGCAGAACACGCTCGCGGACATGGTCGGCACGACACGCTCACGGGTAAATTTCTTTCTGGACAAATTCAAGAAGCTCGGGTTCATCGAATGTACCGGCGGCAGCGAGCTCACCATCAACAGCTCTCTCTTGCGCGTCGTCCTGCACGAATGAGAGGGAATGCGTGTGTGGTGTCCCGTATTGCACACGATCGTCTTCTGTCGACTGCATATAGTGGTCGCAGCAGCCTGTGTTCGATGCCGTGGGAGAGCGGCGCCAAATGACGATGACCGGAGACAAGACGCGTACGGATGTCGATCGGAACGACTTAATCGTGCGGTTACGCGAACTGATCGAAGCGCTGGAGTTGCGCGTGCCGCATTTCGAACGTGAAGGCGAGGTCCGAATCACACAAGACGCTGCGGCGCTCAAGCGCAAGGCACTGGAAAGGATCGCTCAACTTGCCACCTGAGGCTGCGGTTGCCGACCGCCGCGAACCGGCACGGCAGGAGGGTCCCTCGACTGGAGTGATCGTGCTCGCGCCGTCCACGAACGATCGAGGCGCCTCTGTCGGGCACGCTCCGCACCCGTGGGACCGCGGCACACCCTTTCCCGGGGAATGGGAACCGCGGGAAGCGGCGACGGTCGTGGCGACGCAGGATCGCGTTCGGTCCGAACCCCACGACGATCCAAGCGGCATCGTCGAACGCAGGCGCGAACCGCCCACGGGGTTCAAGGTCTCGTTCGGCACGGCGGCGCTCCTCGGGGCGATGCTCCTGGTGATGTGGGCGCAGCACGCTCCGGCGACGTGCGCGGTGTCCTCCGAGGCCCCGCGACGCCTGCAATTGGATCGACAGGTCGATCGTGAACATCTCGCAGCCGACGGCGCATCTGCCGTGCGCGCGGCGCGTCGCTACACGTCGGGGACACCGCGCGGAGAGCAGCAACGACGTTTCCGAGAATGCGAAGCCCTGCTCGTCAACGGAATCGCGGCGACGCACGGTGTGTCGGTCGATCAGGTGCGTGCGGCCACTGGGTACGCTCAGTGAAACTTCAGACTTGAGACGTGATCGATCGTGGCCGTGTGCAATTCAGTACAGCGTCGTGCCAGGGGTGTGGAGTTCACTCTTGCCCGGCCCATGGCCGACACATCCACTCTGAACGCCGCGATCGGACGGCTGAGAAACGTCTTTTGCCGGATGGCCGGAACAGAGCTCACGGACAGCGATCTCGCCGCGTTGGCGCGGCTCGACGACGAGGAGTGTCGCATCCTCCTCGGCGTGCTCCAGGAGATCGGTGCGATCGAGCGCCGGCGGCGGCACGTATTTATCTGTCGTCCGTCGAGCTGGTGGACGTCCGCAATGGTCTGGCCAGAGTCCGTTCCCTAGCCCTCTCCGTATCGGACTCGAGCGGGCCGTCCGGTGGCGCGCTCGCACAATCTCTAAGAAGCACGTTGTGCCGACACGCGCGCAGGATCCTCCACTCTGTCTGAAACAACTTCAGCCACGAGACGTCTGTCGCGGTCGCGGTTTTCATCAAACCTCCTCGCATACGATGTCTCGCAGGCCGCGGCGAAGCGGGAATCTTACCGGACCGAGAAAGGCTGATCCTTTTCCCACGATCTCTAAATGTCGTCCGAACGACTGTGGACGTGCCTGATAATGTCAATGGATCGCGATGGCACCGAAGGCAGGACGTGTATTCGACGCCGAGGCGTTCCTGAATTCGCCGGGAGTGGACAAACGTCGCGCGGACTACTCGGCGGCGACGGCCATTTTCGCCCAGGGCGATCCGGCAGACACCGTCCTCTACATTCAGCAGGGGAGCGTGAAGTTGTCGGTGCTGTCCCAGGCTGGCAAAGAGGCGGTCGTGGGAGTATTGGGCCCGGGCGAGTTCTTCGGTGAAGGCGCCCTCGCCGGTCAACCGGTTCGTCTGGCAACAGCGACTGCGATGACAGCGAGCCGGATCCTAGTTGTTCCCAAACGCCAGATGATTCGCTTGCTTCACCAGCAACACACGCTATCAGATCGCTTCATTGCGCATATGCTCGCCCGGAATACTCGTCTCGAGGCGGACCTGGTCGATCAACTGTTCAGTGCCAGCGAAAAGCGGCTGGCGCGCACGCTGCTCCTGCTCGCGCGCTACGGCAAGCCGGACGGACCGCGAAAGGTGCTGCCCAAGATCTCGCAGGAGGTGCTTGCGGAAATGGTCGGGACGACGCGCTCGCGCGTGAACTTCTTCATGAACAAGTTCAGAAGACTCGGCTTCATCGACTACAACGCCGGCAGCCTGAAGGTTCACCACGCCCTGCTGAGCGTTGTGCTGCTCGACACCCCAGCATCCGATCGCTGAGCTGACGCCCCCAACACCCGCCGTGTGGGCGAAACGCAATGACCCTCTGGGCGAGGGCGACTCCGCACGTGACGGGCGGTCGAACGCTGGTGTGCAATCCGAGACATCGCGGATTGTCGCGGTTGGAAGACACTGCGATCGGGGCATCCAGAGCATGTTCAAGCTCATAACCACGATGAAACGCGGGTCGGCGACGAATCTCGCCGCCTGGGCTCGCTACCCGACGATCGAGGCGGCTCGTCTGGGGACCGTGACGCTACTGAGTGACGATCGCATTCTGCGCGTCATGATTGTGCGCAACGAGATTCCGCCGGCATTCGTCGAATGGGCGGAGCGATGATTTGCTTCGCGGAAGCCTCCGGCCTGCGATTCAAGGGAGGACACGATGGCGGCTCTGAACGGCACGATCAAACGTCTGGTGAGTGATAAAGGATTTGGGTTCATCTTGGCGAGCGATGGAAGCGAGTACTTCTTCCACAGCTCGGCATGCAGTCAAACCTCGTTCGACGAGCTCCGCGAAGGGCAAGCCGTCACCTTTGACCGAGGACAGGGACTGAAGGGCCCGCGAGGCGAGAACGTGAGGGTTGTGTAGAGCGGATTGCCCTTCACGATCCTCTCTGTCATCGTGAGCGGCGAGTAACATCGCCGGAATCGAGACCCTTGCGCGGCAATACGCGAAGGTGCCGATTTCTCTATGGTGGATCGTCGTCCATGCTGCATGGAGCCCGCCAGCGTCCGAGGTGCCCCGTCTTTTGGCGGGTGCGCGCCGACAGGCCCACTTCGGCCACAGAACGGAGCGCACACGAACGATTCATCGAACACGTGTGGCTCGACACACATTTACGCCGCACGGCCATCGCCATTCCTGGCGGTCGTGTCGCGAAGCGCCCCGTCGGCATGTCGCGGTGGCGTGCGCTGGAACGGGGGCGGTTCCGCGCGCTGATCGCATCACCATCAGTTTTGAGACAGTGCCGTGAATCACTTGTCTCGCAGTCTGCGGGTGCTACGCGGATGTCGCGTCGACCGCCATCATCGTTGTGGTCATTCGCGCAAGCACATGCGTACGTGTCGCATCGAAGACCGAGCCCTCACATACTGTCAGCGTTCGCCCAGCCTGGACGACCCGGCCAACGGCGATTAGCCGGTCCGTCTTGGCCGGTTTCAGAAAGTGGATCTTGAACTCCACCGTCAGCACTTCTCGATCGGCAGGCATGACCGACAGCGCTGCGTAGCCACAGGCGACGTCGACGAGACTCGCCACGACGCCGCCGTGAAACAACCCATGCTGCTGCGTGAGCCCTTCGTCGAACCCGCATGTGATCGTCACCGTTCCTGATTCGACCGATTCGAGCACGGCGCCGAGCGTGCGCATGAACCCCTGTCGGTCAAAGCTCTCGCGAATGCGTTGCATGGGTGGTGGTCAGCTCCCTCAATCGCGCCAGATGGTGATCGTCGTGTTCGGCGACGAAGTACGCCAGGTCAATCAGCCGCATCGGCGTGCCGAGTCGCGGATGCCGAGCCGAGCGTTCAAGGTCGCCCTCGTTGGCCTGTCGCAACGCGGAGACGAGCGCGCGTCGCGCGCGCTCGAAGCGCTCGACGAGCTGCGGCACTGGCCACTGGTCGTGGTCTCCCTCGTGGGTCGCACGGTTGCCCAAGTCCGCAGCCGTCAGATCTGCAAGGCCGCGAATGATGTCGTGTGCGCGCGTCAGCCACAGCGGTTCGAGGTCGATCAGGTGGCCGACCTCTTGAGCGATCGTCCACCCCGCGTCAACGGGACTGGCGCGTTCGACCCCCGAGAGCAGCGAACGAAGACGGGGCGCTGTGCCCTCGAGGCGTTCGAGGATCCCCGGCAGCAGGCCGTTGTCCTCAATGGGCGGGAAACGGCGATCGAACCACGGCGTCCGACGCATGATCCGTAGAGCCTCAGACCGAATCGGCGTCGCCGCCGAGCGCGCGGGCGGTCTGGCACCCCGTCGTGAACCCGAACGACGCGTCGCGCGGCAACCGCAGGACATCGAGCAGCCACGTCCCGGCGACTTCTTCGACGACCGAGGACATCGGAGAGGTTGCATAGATGGCGGCGTTCTGGTCCCAGGCGCTCATGAGCCACTCGGTCGCCACGGCCGATGGCAGCGCCCCGCCGATGACCCACACGAAGAACCTGCCACTCGCGCTGCCGCGCAGGCCGCCATCGACGGCGGCCGCGAGCTCGTGACGACCACGTCCGCGGCTGCACCTTCACGGGTGAGCGATATGTCGAATCGCGATAGCAATTCCCCGCGCGACGCCGTCGCCGCAACCGCGCCGGTTTTGAGCGTCGCCAAGTACGCCTGGGCGTGATGAACCGCGCGCTCGAGCGCTGATCGCAGCGAGGCATCGGCAGAAGGAACGTCGCCCTCACGCTTGGAGTTCGGAAAAGGCATCACGCCTGAAGTATCTCACTCGACGATGATCCTGTCAGGGGCGCATCAGTGCTTGATCGCACGCCGCTCGTCCAACGCGCGGTAGCCCTCGGCGACGTGATCGAGGGACAACACCAGATCAAACACTTTGCCCGGGTTGATCTTACTTTTTAGCAACGGCCAAACGCCTTCGGGGTGGATAAAGACGATCTGATCATGATTCCTTTTGCCACTGCCCAGCGAAAAGTCCGTGGTGTGGTGGCACCGACGCAGCAAAGCCACACCGTGAGGCCGCGGATCTCCGACGAGTCAAGGTCAGGCCCCGTCCGGCCAGGCTCGAGGTCGAGAGCCGCTCATGCTCGACCGCCCGACCTTAGATCCGGAGCCTTGGTGAAAGTGAAGTGTTAAGATGTACACATCATCACACGGGACCCGACAGATGACTACAACGCTATCTGTTCGCATCGATACGGAGACTAAGAAGCGCCTCGAGGCGCTCGCCAAACGTGCGCGGCGCTCCAAATCGTTTCTCGCCGCTGAAGCCATTGCTGCCTTCGTCGAGGCGGAAAGCTGGCAGCTGGATGAAATTCAGACCGGCATCAAGGAGCTCGATGAGGGCCGGGGTGTTCCACACAAGGACGTGGCGAACTGGCTCCGATCATGGGGTCGCAAGCGTGAACGAAAGGCGCCTCGCGTGTGATCGTCGTCTGGTCGCCGCGAGCCGTCGAGCATCTGGCTCATCTCCGCGCGTACATCGCGCGCGACAATCCCAAGGCCGCCAATCGAATCGCCAGCTCACTGCTCGAGGCCGTCGAGCGCCTCGGTCAACTGCCCAATCTCGGCCGTCCTGGCCGCGTCGCGGGCACCCGGGAACTGGTCGTGCCAGGCACACCATACGTCATTCCCTACAGACTTCGAGCGGACCGTCTCGAGGTCATCGCCGTTTTCCACGCGAGGCAGAAATGGCCAAAGCACTTGTGACCTCTTTCCGAGACCGTCACGAGCCCGACGGAAGTACCAACGCTCGTCAGCGGGCTGCTCGGGAACCGAATGGCTGTGTGGAGGGCGTCGCCCAAGGCACGGACGAGCGGGCTCGATGCACGTGTCGCAGGTCACATTTGGATCGATTTCGCGGTCCGCTTTGCGTGTGACCTATATGTGACCTACAGACATCCTGGTTGTCATCTGGGCTGGAGGGACTTCTACCGCGTAGCGCTCCAGCATCTGCGGAGCACGCATGGGCAAGGAGCCGGCTGGGCAAGTGAACGACACTGAAACGGCAGGCGTCATCGCGCGACCGCCTCTCCTGTTTCTCGCCGCGCTTCTGCTCGGCCTCGCCTCGGATTCTCAGTTACCTTCGCCGTTCGCCGTTCCGGAGGGCGATTGGAGCCACGGGATCATCGCCGGCGCCCTCATCGTGATCGGTCTCACGCTCGCAGCCATGGGAATCCGCAACTTTCTCCGCTCGGCGACGCCGGTACCGACGAACCAGCCCACCCGTGCGCTGGTGACCACCGGCATTCACGGCTGGACCCGCAATCCCATTTATCTCGGCATGTTTCTCATCTACGGCGGCGTCGGTGTCGCCGCACGAAGCCCGTGGACCCTGATCCTGACGCTACCCCTGGCACTCACCATCCGCTACGGCGTTGTCGCGCGGGAGGAGGCGTACCTGGAACGGCGGTTTGGCGACACCTATCGGGACTACAAGGGCCGCGTGCGCCGCTGGCTGTAGCGGTCCGACAAGTACGGCGCCCGACGAGTTTGGAAACCGATGTGAGATCAGGCCTGATTGTGATCGGCGTTCTGTCGCTCGTGCTTGCCGCGTGCGCGAGGATCCCAACACCCCAGGAGGCCAACGATGCCGTACTGACGCTCCGAACATACGAGAACTGGGCACGTTGGTATTGCTCTGCTTTCTCTTGAGTGCAGTGCTCACGCGGACGTCAGGTGTCTGAGCTTGTCCGGATTGCGCACACTGTAGATCGTGCGGATGCGATCGTCCTCGATCTCGAACGCGACGGTCTGCACGTATCCGTCGGGCGAGTACGCAATCAGGCCTGGCAGGCCATTGACGGGCCCTAAGCGCAACGTCGTTCCTTCCGACAACCCCTTAGGCCCCACGCCAATGATGAAGCGCGCGATGCGGTCCGCTCCCTCGATGACGTTCAAGGCCGCTTGCACCTTGCCGCCGCCGTCAGCAACGAGGCGTGCGTCCTCGGCCAGCATACTCATCAAGGCGCCGAGATCGCCAGAACGCGCCGCATCGACGAACGCCGATACGAGCTTCCCGTGTCTCGTGGTTGCGTCGTCGGCGCGATCCCGCGCCACCGATTCGTCACGGGGCCGGGCCTCGCGTACGTGCGTGCGCGCACGCGACGCCAGTTGACGGCACGCAGCTTCGCTGCGGTCCAGTGCACTCGCCACTTCAGTGAACGAGCAGTCGAACACATCGTGCAAGAGAAACGCCGCGCGCTCGAGCGGCGACAGACGATCGAGCGCGAGCAGTAGCGCGATTGACAGATCTTCTGCGAGCTCTGTCTGCGCATCGGGGGCCAGCGCCTTCGTATCGACCACCGGCTCCGGCAGCCACGGTCCGACGTAATCCTCGCGCCGGGCGCGTGCCGATCGCAGGACGTCCAGACAGATTCTCGTCGTGGCCGTTGTCAGGAACGCCCGCGGGTCCGTCACTTTGTCGCGATCGACGGCGTGCCAGCGAAGATACGCGTCCTGCACGGCGTCTTCAGCCTCGGCGATCGAACCGAGCATGCGGTACGCCAGGCCAAGCAGGCGACGCCGGTGCAGCTCGAAGCTGAGCGCCGGATCGATCATGAGGCTCGGCTCGCGTGCGACTGCCCCCGGGTCAGAGGCCATTCCCTGGACGTCACGCCGCGATCGATCGTCACCGGTGCGCCGTTGACGACCACTCGCGAGCAGATCTTGCCGTGGCCCATCGCGTACTTCACCGTCGGATACATGCGTGCCGTCGTGATCGCAAACGCGAGCGTCACCACGGCGCGCGGCCCCCAACGTCTGACGATCTCGACGCGGTAGTCGTCGGCCGCTGCATCGTGGGCCAGCGTCGCACGCGTGAACCGCCACGCGAGTGCAACCTCCTCCGGCATCGCCGCCACATCGTCTTTCAGTAAGGCCCGCAGGATCTCGGGACGCACGCCCTGCTGCTCAGCCATGGCGATCCCCAGTTGCGTGCAGGGACCACAGTCTTCGGACCGCACGGCGGTGATCCCGGCCGCAAACAGGGCCGCAGGCGGCACGTCGCGACGGTAGCGTCCCAGGCTCGTTGCCAGCGAGAATTTCCATGCGGCCAAGGGACTCAGATCGACGATCTCCTTCAGGTAGCTCGCGTCGTAGTTCCATTTCCGCTCGAACGATTCGATTGTGTGTCGCAACAGCCATCTCAACACGGTCGCCTCCTGCCTCGATCGGCTCTCAATGAGGAGGACGGGACAGCACGGACCGATGTGACATCACCTGTATTCCCGCCGTCAGGTAGCCTCAGCATGGGCCACGCGCGATCCCATCAGAGCACCGGCCGTCGGTCGCCATCTGGCAAGACTACTGCCGAACGCCAGCTGCTTGAGTTGGATGACGATAGCCACGTGCTGCGTGATTCGCCTCGATTACGTTCCCTCCGCGTAGCTCGCTACAACGCCCGGCGACGGAACGCGCGGATGGCGTAGAGCAGCGTCAGCACGGTGAACCCCACCGCCCACCACACCATCAGCAGCGACGGCACCGAGGCGCCGAGCGCCAGCATGCCCGTGCTGCGCAGAATCTCCGGCTCCATGTAATGAGCGGCCAGGCGCCACATGGAATCGGCCGAGCTGAGGAGACTCACGAGGATGCCGATGGTCCTCATCGAGGTGAGACCGGCAAACCCGCCGATCTGCTCGACGAAGCCGCCGATGAACGCGACGCCATAAAAGCCGACGGCCGTAATCGCGTTTGTCACGGTGCTGAACCGTGCGCCGCCGGCCACGGCGACCGTGAGCGAGAGCGTGATCTCCAGCATCAGCAGCGGCAGCGCGCGCGGCACGCCCGTTGGAGCCAGGCCGCCGACAACGCGGATCACGAGGAGAATGCCGGCAGACAGCAGCAGCAGATACGCGAGCGCCAGCAGAAGATGGCCGGCCCACTTGCCGAGGACGATCTGCGCGCGATCGATCGGCTTGGACGCGAGCGTCTGCACCACCCCGGAGTCGATTTCACCCGACAGCGTATCGACCGGCAGCAGGATCGCGAAGATCACGGACAGGAAGTTCGCGGCCATGAAGCCCACGAGCATGATCGCCGTCAGCGTGCCTTGCCGCTCGACGAACGAGACGTTCC
>JBKPDW010000401.1:0-3170 GCA_046728115.1 Acidobacteriota bacterium
CGCAACCGAGCCTTTCACACGAGCGTGACAACTCACGCCCTGGGCGTACAATATGAATCGTCGCCCACGGCCAGAACATGAGCATCTCCAGCACTCTCGTCCACCGCGCTGACATTCAGTTCCGCGAGGCCGCCGAGGTGCTGCGTCCCTATGTTGGGTGCTTCTGGATCATCACGGCAGAACGAGACGCAACGATCCGCATCGTGCCGGACGGGAGTGCGTCCATTTCCATTCAGCTGGAGAGCGGACGGCGATCGGGATGGGTGTTGCGCGGTCCGCTCATGCGGCCCGAGGAGCGTCGATTCACGTCGCCGGCCACGGTGATCGGCGTGCGGCTGCGTCCGGGTGTGGCGTTCATCGTCAGCAGAGTTCCCGCGCACGCGACGGTCGGCCGGCGGTTGAGGTTGAGCGCGACTTCGGCGTTCCGCAACCTCGTCGCTGAGCGATCCGCCCTGCACACACCGGCGCAGTACATCGACACGGTCGAGCGTTTTCTCATCGAGCGTCTCAGGAACGCGAGCGTGCACTGCGTCGTCCGACGCGCGATCGTCGAGATTGAGCGCGAACGCGGATGTCTGAGAGTTGCGGACATCGCCGCCAGGTGCGACGTCAGCCCTCGTCACCTGAACCGGCTGATGCGCGACTGGGTCGGCTATGGCCCCAAGGTCTTTGCCACCGTCGTCCGGTTTCAGGCCACATTGAATCAGATCGACCACTCGCCCACCCGATCGCCGGCTGCGCTCGCAGCAGACAACGGGTATTTCGATCAAGCTCATTTGACCTGGGATCTGGGTCGATTCGCGGGAGCCACGCCACGCCATCTGGCGTCGAGCAGCGTGGCCGATTTTTCCAAGACCCGCTGCGCAGACCCTCTCTAGAATCCGATGCTGATGATCGGGGCCGCGCGCGGCGGTCGCGCGTGATCCGGCAGTGAGTCGTGTCTCCGATCGTTCGTGAGGAATATGATGGCGACGCGAATTCTCGGTGTCGTTGCGGGGCTTGTGGTGTGGGCAGCCGTCGCAACCATCGCAGGTCTGATCATGCGTGCGGCCTGGCCCGAGTACGCGGCCGTGGCTGACGCAATGACCTTTACGCTGCCGATGATGCAAGCGCGTCTTGCGATCGGCGGCCTGGCAACGCTTGCAGCGGGATGGGTCACGGCTGGCATCGTCCGGCGATCGATCCTCGCGAGCGTAATGCCAGGTCTGCTGCTTCTCATCGTGTTCATCCCGATACACATCGGGCTCTGGGACAAGTTTCCCGTCTGGTATCACCTGACGTTTCTGGTGTCGCTCGTTCCGTTGACCTGGCTGGGCGCGAGGCTGGCCGCGCCCTGGCGAGACGCCGGCGTTCGCGACAGGCCCGCCGCGATTCAGGCCGTCCAGCAGGCATCGTCGGGACCGTCGCGGTGATGGACGTCCGGGCCGGGGGCGAGCGAAGATTCGTCTTCCCGGCATGCGCGCGATTGTTCTGGACGGCGGCACGCTGACGCTCCGCGATCGACCAACGCCTCCGGCTGCGCACGAGTGCCTCGTCCGCGTGACGGCCGCCGGAATCTGCGGCACCGATCTCGAGTTGCTGCGTGGTTACGCTGGATTCTCAGGCGTCCCCGGCCACGAGTTTGTCGGCGTCGTGCAGGACGCGAGTCCCGCCGATCGCACGTGGATGGGACGACGGGTCGTCGGCGAGATCACGGTGGGCTGCGGACGGTGTGCAGGGTGCCGGGCTGCCGGACGCGGGCACTGCGACGTACGGACGGTTCTGGGCATTCGCGGACGCGATGGGGCGTTCGCCGAGTACCTGTCTCTTCCCGCCACGAACCTGCATGTCGTACCCGAATCGCTCGACGACGTGACGGCTGTATTCATCGAACCCACGGCTGCGGCCTGCCGCGTCGTCGAGCAGGTTCACGTTGATCGCGACACACGAGCCGCGGTCGTCGGCGCGGGGCGGCTGGGCCTGCTGATGGCGCAAGTGCTGCGGCAGGTGAGAGCCCGGGTAACCGTCATCGTTCGAGGCGAGCGCGGCCGGTTGGCAGCGAAAGCACTGGGACTCGAGACTGCCACTCTTCATGCGGCGTCGACGTCGCTCGCCCGGTGTTTTGATCTCGTTGTCGATGCGACCGGCGATCCGGCGGGCTTTGCCGCAGCCAGCCCGCTCGTCCGCCCGCGCGGGACGCTCGTCGTCAAGTCGACGTTCCATGGCGCGACCGCGGTGTCATTCGCGCCGCTGGTCGTTGACGAGATCACCGTGATCGGATCGCGCTGCGGCCCCTTCGACCGCGCCATCGCGTTGCTCGAGGCTGGCCTGATCGAGGTGAAGCCCCTGCTCGCGGGGACATATCCGCTCGAGCAGTACGCACGGGCGTTCGATCGCGCGCGGGAGGGTCTGAAGGTGGTCTTGACCCCTGGCGACTAAGACGTATTTCATGCTTCGGTGCGTGCTACGGTAAAAGGAGAACCCCTGTAGGATCAGCCTGACGCACGCAGTAAGATCAGGTGAGTCGATGTCGGGGCGTAGCGCAGCCTGGTAGCGCACCTGCCTTGGGCGCAGGGGGTCGCTGGTTCGAATCCAGTCGCCCCGACCACTTTTCGAGTTCATAGGTCACATATAGGTCACCGTCCGATCTTCCGATCTTGGAGTGCCTTGCAGGGCACCCCACCTGCCATCGCACCCGGCCTGTTCGCGTCGTCGCGAAACTCAATTCTCACTAGCTCAAGCGTCGGGGTAACAGCGGGGTAACATCTCCGGCGCCATCTCACGCCTCGATTCGGAATTCAGATCTGCAGCTCACGTGGACTCCCCCGGCCGCCTCTCGATTGCCGCTCGGAGCCGTTCTGCTTCGATGCAGGATGCAGAGGAAGCGATTCCATCATGCGCTGCGACGGCTCGAGGTTTGAGTCATCAGGCACTCTCGGCCATGTCTTTCACGCCCGAGAGCGCGTTTCTCCAGGAGAACCTCGCATGCCCGATCGTCTCTTCATCCGTTAAGCACGTCGACGGCGGCGAGGACGTCGTAGGATGAGGGCATGACGGACAACGGACTGCCTTGCCTCGACCTGTTGGAGGCCACGCCCGGCATTCTCCGCGGCCTGATGTCGGAACTGACGGACGACGACGCGCGGTGGAAGCCTGCACCGGATCGCTTTTCGGTGGCCGAGGTCCTGGCC
>JBKPDW010000402.1:0-7621 GCA_046728115.1 Acidobacteriota bacterium
GTCCAGTCCGGTGCTCTGAGGACTACGCGACTCGAGCTGAGGTGGGAGACCTTCAACCTGTTCAATCGCGCCAACTTCGACGTGGCGAACCGGATCGCGTTCACGCCGAATTTCGGCAGAATCTTCAGCGCTCAGCCCGCGCGGCAAATGCAGTTTGGAGTCAAGCTGAGCGTTGGGCATTTCTGAGCGTGAGGATGCGGAGGTACGGAACTCCCATCCTCCCCCGCCCGTATCTACGTCACATGCGCACCATTTTTGCGGCGGCAGTCCTCGGAAGCGCATTGGTCGTCGCGCCGGCGCTCGACGCCACACAGGACGCCCGTCCCTCAGGTTCGCTGGAGCGCGACTTCATCGCCAACGGCCGGATCAAGATGGATCTGTCGGCCGGCGAGTATCGAATCACCGGAAGTCCGGATAATCGGATTCGACTCACGTGGCGAGTTCGGGACAGCAGCAACCTATCGGGCGTCACGGCACGCGCTGACGTGAAAGGCTCGGAAGCCAAAATCATCACCGATGGCCCGATGAACGGCTTCGAAGTGGCGATTCAGGTGCCGTCCAAGTCGGACCTGTACGTGCGACTCACGGCCGGCGAGCTTCGCATGGAGCACATCGAAGGCAACAAGGACATCGAGGCGCACGCGGGCGAGCTGCGCATCGACGTGGACCGCGCCGAGGACTATCACTCTGTTGACGCCTCGGTCTGGGCCGGCGAGATCCACGCGCAAGCGTATCGCGTGTCGAAGGAGGGCCTGTTCCGGTCGTTCGACTGGAAAGGCTCCGGCCCGTATCGGCTGCACGCCCGGCTCAAAGCCGGCGAGGTGTGGCTCTCGAGCAGGAACACGAGTCGATAGACGATTCTATTTGGCGGACGGCACCGAAGGACCGACCGCGTAGAGCTGCGTCCACCCTTCGATCTGCGGCATGGGTACCAAGCGCCGGCCGATCTTCCGTCCGTCAGCGTGCACCCACGTGGACACGCGGAGCATCGTGCCGTTGGCCAGCCGATGGTGCTCTTCGTCCTCGAATGTCTGATCGGGTGGCGCGCCGGCCACGGGCTCCTGCACCAGCAGCAGCCATCCCGGACCATCCCCGGTTTCGGGAATGCCGAGGTAGTTGACGATGCTCCCGCGCTGAATCAATTCCCATGTGAGCTTAGAGGGCTGCGTGGGATCCGCCGCGAAGGGCGGGATGCCGTCGGCCGCAAGCTGGTGCACGGGCGGCCATGCGGTGGTCGATCGAATGCGCTCGGCTTCCAGCAGCCCTTCCTGCAGCTCCCGGAAGATGCGTTGCTCGCCCGGCGGCCGATCGGCAATCAACATCTGGAACGGGAGGAGGTTGCGCTGACTGACGGTTCCGCCGCCGAACCCGGTGAGGTGAGAGGCGAGATAGAGCCACACGAGGACGACGATCATCACGACGACGCGGACGACGAGCAGCAGCTCGGTCCGCGCGGAAAGCGTCTCGATTGAGACGCGTCGAAGCGCAGCGGTTGCGGACGTCATGCGACGCGGCGCCTCAGAATCGCGCGCGCGGTCAGGGTCACGAAAAATATGGCGCTGACCGCAAGGACGACGGCCCCACCTGTCGGCACCAGGAACTTCGTCGAGACGCCGAGGCCGCCAGCGCCGGCGAAAAACGCCACACCGACGCTCCATGCCAGATAACTGCGGGTTCCGCGCGCGACGTTTCTCGCCGCCGCGGCGGGCACGACGACAAGCGCTTCGACGAGCAGCGCGCCGATGATTTTCAGGCTGACGACAATGGACAACGTGAGCAGAACGGCAAAGAAGTATTCGAGGAATACGGAGTTGGCGCCCGCGATGGTCGCGAGCGGCGGGCTCAAGCTGTCGAGCAGCAGCCTGTTGTATTCGCGAACGAGCAGCACAGCAACGCCGATCCCGACGCCGAGCAACAACAGCAAGTCGCCGTCAGTTACCGTCAGCAGGCTTCCGAACAGGACCGATTCGACCTGGTGTACGTTGAACTGACGCGTGAGAGCCACGAGAAGGCACAGTCCCAGCCCAAGCGTCAGCGCGTGGAAGACACCGATCAGCGTGTCCGGCGGAAGCGTGGCGTGCCGCTTCACGTAAACCATCGCGAGCGTCGAGAGCAGGCAGAAGCCGAACATGCCGCCGTACGGCGCGTTGAGCGGCTCGCCGAGAAGCAGCCCGATTGCCACACCGGTCAGGGCGGCCTGTCCAAGCGCGGCGCTGAAAAATGCCATCCGCCGCGTTACCACGAGGTGGCTGAGACCGCCGAGGATCGGCGCGAGGATGAGCACGCACAGGAATCCGCGGATAAGAAACGGATACTGGAAATCGCCCGGCAGGATGCCGCGCTGCGCCAGGTCCGCGACCCACGCATAGAACGACGTCATCGCCGCACCTGGCGCTCGAGCCGGGCGCCCGGCCGGCTCAGCGAAGAGGCGGCGCCCACGATCTGGTCGGGTGGGCCTTCGGCAATGACACGGCGATCGAGAAGCACCGCGCGATCGGCGATGCGGCGGACGTGTTCGAAGTCGTGCGTCACCATCACGATCGTCGTTCGGGCCGTTCGCTTGAGATCGGTCAGCGTCTGCTCGAGCCACTCGGCGGCGGCTTCGTCGAGGCCGCTGGCGGGTTCATCGAGGATCAGGAGCTCTGGTTCGGGATCGAGGGCGTGCGCCAGCAGAACGCGACGCAACTCGCCGCCCGACAGCACGGCGAGCGGCCGTCGGTCGATGCCGGCGAGGCCGACCCGTTCGAGCAGCTTCCCGATCGCCCGACGGGTGGAGGACCCGATGCCGAGGCAGACGGGACGCCGTTGGCGCGTGAGCGCCAGAAAATCTTCGACGGTCACCGGCAGCGTCGGATCGACCGCGAATGCCTGCGGGACGTATCCGATGGCCCCGCTACCTTTCCAGTTCAGGATGATTCGCCCGTCGAACGCCGTTTGCCCGAGCACGGCGGACAATAGGGTGCTCTTCCCCGCGCCGTTGGGTCCGACGATCACGTGGAGGGAACTTCGCGGGATCCGCAACGACACGCGATCGAGCACAACCTCGCGCTGGCGGCGAATGGTCAGGTCTTCGATCTCGACCAGCGGCGGATCCGCCACGTCGTGGATCACCCTTCGGTCACCAGCGCGCGAATCATAGTGTCGACGTTGCGCTGCATCTCGCGCTCGAACTTGTCGGCGGTATACGCGCCCGACGCAATGTGCGTGATGATGTACACCTTGACGCCCGCCTCGTCGCGGAGGATCTTCAGCATCGCATCCGGGAACGTTTCCTCCGAAAAGACGACGCGAATCTTCTCGCGCTGGAGCAGCTTGACCATGTCGCGCAGCTCCGCCGCCGACGGGGTCAACCCGTGCGCGGGCTGGACGACGCCGGCCACTTCGAGCCCGAATTCCTGCAGGAGGTACCCGTAACCGTCGTGAACGGTCACCACGCGGGTGACCTTGGCCTCCGCGAGCTGGGCCGCGGCCTTGGATTTGATCACGCGGAGGCGCCGTGCATATTCGCCGGCATTACGCTGCAGCGCCGCCGCGTCTTTCGGCCTGAGCGTGGCAATCGCCTTTTGAATCGCGTAGGTTTGCTGAATGGCGTTGGTGAACGAGATGAACGTGTGCGAGTTGGCGCCCGTGCCGTGCGCGGCGTGAATCTGCGGGGTCGTCTCGTTGGGCCGGATGATCACGAGCCGCTTGTTTCCGGAGGCCTTGATCATCGGCATGATGAAGTCGTCGTGCCCGATGCCGTTGATCACGATCGCATCGAGATCAATGAGCTTCTTGATGTCGTCCGGACGCGGCTGGTAGTCGCCCGCGTCGATCTCGCCCGGCAGGATCGATCGGACCTCGTACCCGGGCAAATCGCCGACGATGTTCTTCGTCCATGAATAGTACGGGTGAAGCGTGACGCCAATCTTGAGCGTGGACGCCGGCTGCGCGGCCGCGAGCGCAGCCCGACCGAACCATGCAACGGCGAACACGAGAACGATCGCGAATTGCGAACGGCGCGAAGGCATTCGCATCACCTCCTGACGGGCTGTACAGGATTGGGTGGCGCATTGAACAGCTGCGTCCAGCCCTCGTTCTGAGGCTGCGCAACGAACCGCGATTCGACGCGCCCACCGTATCGATGCGTCCACACGTAGATATGCAGCATCGTGCCGTCGGGAAGCCGATGGTGTTCCTCGTCTTCCGGCGAAGGATCGGGCAGGGCGCCAGGCTCCGGCTCCTGGATCGCCAGCAGCCACGCCGGAGCGGCCGGATCCGCTGGCACCCCGATGTAATTCACGGTCGTTCCCCGCTGAAATCGCTCCCACCGGGCGCCGCCTTCGCCCGCGGATCGATCGGCGGCGAACGGCGCGATCCCTGCATCGGCAAGCGTCTGCACCTCCGGCCAGCGCGAAGTCCGCGCGCGCTCGGCCGCTGCCGCGAGCTCGGCCTGCCGAATCGATCGAAACCTCGCCTGCTCCGATTCGGGCAGCGTGCGGGCGAGCGCCTGGAACGGCAGCAGGGTCCGCGGTTTGTCGCCTCCAGCGCCCGTAGCAGTCAGGAACACGTACGCACCGATGCCCGTCGCGATCAGGCCGCCGAGGAGCAGGACGCGCGTCTTCTCCACGCTGCTGCCTGCGCCGGTCCGCACCGTGGATCGCACACCGTTCGTGGCCATCAGATCGATCGACCGCTGGCTGATACCAACGTGGCATCAGCTCCGCTTCGAATGCCGTCGTAGATCCCGATCGAAAGGATCACGATCGACCATCCGAGCGCGAGCAATCCCACAGCATGGGCAGCCGTCATCACGCCGGTTTGTGCGAGCAGATCTCCTCGCTCCATGACAATATGCACGGCGCTGTGCGCGACGATCGCGGAGATCAGGATCGTTCCACTCCGAGCAGGAAGTCCCATGCGATCGGCGAGCCCCACGACGGTGCATGCAACTGCCCCGGCCCAGAGCAGGCCGATCGTCGCAATCAGCTCATACATCAGCAGGGCGAGGCCCTCATGCGATCCGGCGAACATCACATCGTCGTGAAACACACAGCCAAGGTTGTAGCCGGCAAGCAGGCCGAATCCAACCGCAAGCGGCCAGCGCCACCGCAGCGCAGCTCCTGCGATGTTCTGCAGCGTCGCGACGATGATGACGGATGCGCCCACGAGCTGCACGGCGACTCGCGCTGCGGCGGAAGGCGAGCTCCACCACGCTCCGATGAACATGGCCACCGCATGCGCCGTCATGAGCGACGCCAGTGCGGTCCGCAGATCGCCAAGGGGCCGCCATGGCACAGCCAGCGCAATCAGAAACAGCATCCAGTCGCCGTTCGCCAGCAGCGCACGAAAGCATCGCCGCGCAAAGTCTGCGGCGACGTCCGATCGATCCGGATCAAAGATCACACGCTCCGGTACACCGACAAGACTGAGCGTGCGCGTCACACCCGCCGAAGGTTCATACGTGACAACCGTTCGAACGGTTTCTCCGCGGCTCGGAAACGTGTTCATGCGGGCTGACAGCCGGCCGACTTGTGGTGTGCCGTCATATGTCAGCTGGACGTCCACGGAAGCCTGGCTCCAGAACACACGGGTGTCGGACGGATTGACGAGGACGAGCCTTGCGCGTGATGTGCGCACCGTCAACTGTGTGTTGTCCTGCTCGACGGCCAGGGTGTTGGCGACGTCGGCCGCCACGAGCCGCAGCGCCGGCTCCATCTGGTCAAGCCGGAGATACCCATCAGAGGTTTTCGGCAGATTCGCATCGGCGACGAGCGCGGTCGGGATGAGCACGGAGACCGCGACCTGTGGACCGGAGGCCCGCACTGACATCCGGACGATCTGCTCGACCGGAACATCGTGAGCGGACAGCGTTGCCAGCCCGCCAATCAGTAGACAGCCGATGAGACATCCGGCGCCCGCACCCGGCCCGTAATGATTCGAGACCGAAGTCGGTGTCTGCCTCCGCCGGGGGCGCATTTTCTCTGGAAAGACGCTAACACGGAGGACACGGACAAAACAGCGGACATCGAGTCCGAACTTGCAACGTGCTCTAAGTGTAACGACTTCCGCTGGTTGCGGTCGTCAACATTTTGTTGAGGATTACCGGGTTGCCTTCGCGTGCAGTCCTTCTCGTCATCGCAGTCCTTCTCCGCCAGGCCCTCGCCTCGGCCCAAACGTCAACCTTAGCCGGGACGGTTCACGACGAAACCGGCGGCGCGCTTCCCGGAGTGACGGTCGAGCTGCGTCTGACGACCCCTCGGACCGATGAAGACGGATATCGTTGAGAAGAGGTAGAAGCCCTTACCGTTCTTTGGGCCAGGCTGCGTCGATCGGTTTCTTCGGATCGGCCGTAATCTGCAGAGTGGCGCAATGGTGATACGTGAACATCCCGGGGTTGTTCACGCCGTGCTGCTCCATGAACTGAATGACCTGCAGCGTGCATTT
This sequence comes from Acidobacteriota bacterium, assembly GCA_046728115.1. Classification (GTDB taxonomy): domain Bacteria; phylum Acidobacteriota; class Vicinamibacteria; order Vicinamibacterales; family CAVVIG01; genus CAVSWN01. The sequence continues at coordinate 6,427 of JBKPDW010000402.1, forward strand.
CTTGCAGCTGATGTTCGGCAGCGTCACGTCGGTTTCGAGCGGCCCATCGACTTTGGCCTGATGCGGAAACAGACCGTCGACGAGCACCGGCGGCGCAACCGGGTTCATGATTTCCGCTGACACCGAGCGCGGTCCTCTGTCGGTCGTTTCCGTGGTGGCTTTCGGATCGACCGGCAGCTCCAACGGCGAATTGACCGCCAACGCGACGCGGTAGTGACCCGGGTGGTAGATCGTTTCCGTCACCTTCAGGTGCAGCTTTGATCCGCCAACGGCTTGCGTCACCGCATAACTCGGCTTGCCATAGTCCGTGTTGGTGCCACCGCACGGACCGGCTTTCTGCGGATCGCCGCGGTCGTCTTCGATCAGCCACGAGGCCGGTTCGAGCAGCTTGAAGTGCGCGTGGGTCACGGCCGGTACGACCGCGAGGACGAAAGCCGACAGCAGCGCCCGTTTGGTCAATCCATTCATCGAGGATGCTCCTTGTGTGAGGAGTCTGGGACGCTATTCTAGCGGCGAATTCAACTACCAGGACACTCTGGCCAGTCACCTGAACGTGATTCTGAACGTGGGCGACGACCTGCGCCACCGCGTGCCGGTCGCACGCTGATGGCGAGTCAGGTCGCCAGGTACCGGTTTGGCACGTTGCGCACGGGCGGATCGCTGCCGAATCGCTTGCGATACATGAACGCGACGTTGTCGAAGACGTCTTCTTCGTGCCGATGGAACTGCCGATACAACCCCGCCTGGGCGTAACTCACAGGGGTGACGTCGAATAACACTGTTTCCCAATCGAAGCCCTCGCCCCACACCAGTCCCTTGAGTCGAACGTCGAGGTCGGCGCCTGCATTCACCAGCAGCTCCATCATCGGCCGGCAGTAGTTCTGATTGCTGTTCACCGCGTGGAACAGCGGGGTCTGTCCGCCGAAGCCGTTGGCGTCGAGTTCGGCACGCGTGTTTACATCAAGACCCGATTTCAGCAAGGCTGCGGCGCAGTGAACGGCGTTGAACTCTGCGCAGAGATGCAGGGCCGAGACGCCTCTGCACGATGTGTAAGCAGATACGACGGTCACCTTGCGATCCAGATGCTGGCCGGGAGTGCTCGCGATCCGACCAAGAGCGTTGGCGTCGTCGAGCAGCACGGCTTCGACGAGCGGATCGTCGATTCGCGCGCCGGCCGACAACAGCGAGCCCACAC
>JBKPDW010000403.1:0-5012 GCA_046728115.1 Acidobacteriota bacterium
CATGAAGGACGATCATACGCGCCGGTACGAGGTCAAGCGGGGTGGCGATGCGAATGCGGATATCGTGCAGTCGCTCGGCGAAACCAATACAGGCGATCCGCTCGTCGCCATTGATTTCTTCCGTTGGGCCATCACACAGTATCCGGCCGAGCGCCTGCTCGGCGTGATCTGGAACCACGGGTCAGGCATCGACGACACGGACATCTACGCGCGATCGAGCCCGCGTGGCATCAGCCCCGGCCGGCCGGCCGCCGATGGCAACGGCAGCGACCCGAGTGTCGTACGCCGAGCGCTGTCCAGCCGCCATCGCCGCGCCATCTTCAGTACAACCGTTGCGCAGGCCACGCAGGATCGAGCCATCGCGTTCGACGATACCTCGCGGGACTTTCTCGACAACGTCGAATTGAAGCGGGTGCTCGCCGAGGTGAAGCGTCAGACGGGACGTACGTTCGATGTGCTCGGCTTCGATGCGTGTCTGATGAACATGATCGAGGTCGCCTATCAGCTGAAGGGCACCTCGCAAGTGGTCGTCGGATCCGAGGAGATCGAGCCGGGCGAAGGATGGCCGTACGACCGCGTGCTCGAAACGCTTGCCGCGAGTCCGACCATGACGGGCTCCGAGCTCGGACCCCGGATCGTCGAATCGTACGTGGAGTCGTATCGAAACGGCAACGTCACGCAATCGGCGTTCGATCTCGCGCACCTCGATGGCGCAGCCGGCAGCGTCGATGCGTTCGCGAAGGCGCTGATTAAAGCCATCAAGGACGCCACGGAATACACGGCCGTGGCCAAAGCGCTCAACGCGACGCAGCGCTTCGACACAGCCGACTTCGTCGATCTGGGTCACTTCTGCCAGGAAGTGTCGAAGCGTTCGAAATCGGCGCCCGTCAAGGCTGCCGCCAAGGCAACGATCGACTCTCTCACGGCGAGCGGAGGCTTCGTGTTGGCGGAGCGACACCGCGGGACGACTGTCGGCCACGCGAGCGGCGCGGCGATTTACTTCCCGCGCGGCCCGATCAACAAGGCGTACAGCAGGCTGGATTTCGCAAAGGCCACGGGATGGCGCGCGTTTCTGGACGCGTTCCACAAAGCATAGCGCCCGATCTTTCATCTGGAGCAGGCCATGGCGACGTTGAAGGTGAACGGGGTTCGGGACCGCAATCCCGAACCATCCCCTCTGGGCCATGGCCTGCCCGCAGGCAAGGTCGTGATCAAGGACGCGGCGCGTGTGCAGGCGGCGCGCGCAGGAGGCCCGCAGCTCTCGCTCGAAGGCTTGCTCCCCGACGACGTGGTGGAGATCGAGCTGCAGGACGGATTACGCATCTGGACCCGTGTGGGAGACGTGCCACGGGACCTCGCCAGGGGCGCGCAGCGCGGCCAGACCGATGACACGATTCAGATGCCGTCTGAGCTGACGATCGGTCCGACGAGCCGGTCGTGGGGAGGATGGGCCATCAAGGCGCTGAAGGTCGTCGGGTTGGATATCGACGAACCGATCGGCGATTTCGTAACGGCTCATGTCGAGGGTCAGCTCCAGCCCGGGCCCGGGCTGTACCGATGCGCCGAAGGTGACCCGGCGCGGCTGGCGCCAGTGGGGACGCTCGACGGCGCCGGGCCGGTCCTTCTCTTTCTGCACGGAACCGCGTCCTCCACGTCGGGAAGCTTCGCGGGTTTGTGGAGCGTGCAGGACGGCAGCCTCATCAAGCCGGTCTTCAATTTCTACGGCGGTCGCGTGCTCGCCTATCAGCACCGCACGCTCACCGAAAGCCCCATCGAGAACGCCCTCGCGCTCGCGAAGGCGCTGGCCGACCTCCTCGCGCCGGACTCCGAACTCCACATCGTGTCGCATTCTCGCGGCGGACTCGTGGGCGAGTTGCTGGCGCGAGGCATGCGCGTCGGGGCGGCGCCCTTCACCCCTGACGAGCTCGCGCTGTTTGACGCAGAACCCCGTGTGAAGGATCGCGCCGCGCTCGAGCAGTTGTCGGCCGTGCTCGCGCAGTCGCGCGTCCGGCTCACACGGTTCGTTCGCGTGGCATGTCCGGCGCGCGGGACCACGCTCGCCGATGGACGCCTCGATCGGTACTTCTCCGCGCTCGTGAATCTCGTATCGATGATCCCGGGCCTGAAAGCCAATCCGGTATACGGCGCGCTGACGAACCTCCTGGCCGGCGTGCTGAAAAAGCGCACGGATCCCGAGGAGCTGCCGGGCCTCGAAGCGATGATGCCAATCTCGCCGCTCGTGCGCATGCTGAACAATCCGGACGTGCGTACGAGCGCCGATCTCCACGTCCTCGGCGGCGACCTTGCCGGTACGGGCGTCTTCGGGCGCCTCAAGACGCTGGCAACCGATTTCTACTATCGGGACGACCACGACATCGTGGTCAACACGCCGGCCATGCTGGGTGGAATCGAGCGCACCGCGCCCGTTCGGTACTGGATCGACACGGGCGATCAGGTCACCCACTTCCACTATTTCTCGAGGCCCGACACGGCCCGGCGGCTGGCGTCCGCGTTGACAGGCTCGGATGCCGAGTTCCGGACGCTGAAGGCGCGGCCGTCAGCCGTGACGTTTGCGGATTACGTGAAGCGCGCAGCGCTCTCGCATCCGATCGTGTTTGTCGTGCCCGGGATCATGGGGTCGCAGCTTACCGTCGACGACCGGCCTGTGTGGATGAACATCCTCGAGCTCGCGCGAGGCGGCATGTCGCTGCTCGCGGGGACCAGTGTGAAGGCGACCGGCCTGCTGTCCGACGGCTATGCCGCGCTGTGTGAACATCTCAAGTCGACGCACGACGTCGTGCCGTTTCCGTACGACTGGCGGCTGTCGCTCGATCGCTCAGCAGAAGAGCTCCGGACTGCGATCGATGCGATGCTGCCGCTGGCTGAAGCCGCCAATCAGCCGATCCGGCTCCTGGCGCACTCGATGGGAGGCCTGGTCGTCCGCATGCTGCTCGCGAACACGAAGGGACAGGAGACGTGGGCTCGCATGTGCCGGCACCCCGGCTCGCGATTCATCATGCTTGGCACGCCCAACGGCGGATCGCACGCGATTCCTGCGATGCTCATCGGCCGCGACGCGCTTGTGAAGAAGCTTGCGCTCGTGGACTTGCGGAGCGATCACGCCGGGCTGCTGCAAACGATCGCCGGGTTCGACGGCGTGCTCAACCTGCTGCCGCATGCCGGCTCCCTCGATTTCTTCGATCGTGCCGCCTGGGAGCGGCTGCTTGCGCTCGACGCGCCCGAAACGCGTGGCCTGTTCGGGTCGAGCGTCGCCTGGTCGAAGTCCGCCGGGTTCCGCTGGGCGGTGCCCGCCGAAGCGGCCCTCGAGCGCGCGAGGCAGCTGGCGGCTGCGATCCGCGAGAGCCCGCTGGATCCCGCGCGTGTCGCGTATGTGGCGGGCGTGGCGGACGAGACTGCCTGCGACTTCGCAATCGACGAGAGCGCACGCACCGGTCGCAAGGTGACCGTCATCGCGACGCCGCGGGGGGACGGACGCGTGCTGTGGGATACCGGCATTCCAAAGGGCATCCGCACGTTCTTCATGGATACTGTCCACGGCGATCTCGCCAGCGATCGTCGTCACTTTGCGGCCATTCTCGATTTGCTCAACGCAGGCACCACGTCCAGACTCCCGACGACGCCGCCGGCGAGACGCGATGCGGACGCGCGGTTCGAGATGCGCGAGCCGTTGCCGGCCATGGTGCCAGACGAAGCGGAGCTCACCTCCGCAGCATTGGGCGGGCGCCGCGAGAAGCTCGAGGCCAAGGCGGAGGACACGCGGATCAGCATCCGAATGGTGCACGACAACCTGACCAACGCGCGGTTTCCAGTCCTCGTCAGCCACTATCGCCACGACGTCATCGTCGCCGCGGAGGATTACCTGGATCGCCGCCTGAACAGGCGGCTGTCGGAGCTGCTTCGCATGGAGCTCTATCCGGGGCCCATCAACACCGGCGCGGTGGTTCTCAACGAACCGCCGACGTCCGGAGATCTGTCGATTCACCCTGGTGCGATCGTGGCCGGACTCGGAAACGTGGGCGAGCTTTCGCCAGGATCGTTGACGTCGACGCTGGCGCACGCGCTCACGATGTACGGCGCCGATTGCGTCGGCCGCGCCCGTCGGCGTCAGCAGCGCGAAGGATTCGTGCCCGGACCGCTCGTCCAGGCGCCGGTCACCGCGATCGTGGTGGGGTCTGGCGAAGGCGGTCTGTCGCTGGCCGACAGCATTCGCGCCCTCCTTCGTGCCGTGCTGCAGGCGAACCAGCGCCTGCGCGGCCGCGTCGATGCCAGAACCGATGACACCACCGACTCGTTGATCGCTCAGATCAATCAGGTTGAACTCTTCGAGTTGTACGAAGATCGCGCGATCGAAGGCTCGCACATCCTGAACGCCTTGACGCGCGCGCCTGAATTCGATGCGTATCAGGTGGACGGGCTGCTCGCGAAGGGATCTGGCGGCGCGCGGCGCGTGCGCTTCGAGCAGGCGAGCGGGTGGTGGCAGCGCATCCGCATACAGGGACAGCAGGACAAAGGCCTGACGTTCGAAGCCGTCACGCAGACCGCCCGTGCGCCGATGCGGCTTCGCCCGACGCAGCGCGGTCTGGTGGACGGGTTCATCCAGCAGGCGCTCGAAACGACCGCCGACGATCCGAAGCTGGGGCAGACACTGTTCGAGCTGCTCGTGCCGAACGACTTCAAGCCGTACGCACCGGATCGACGCAAGCTCGCGCTGATGCTGAACCCGGAAGCGGCGTCCATTCCCTGGGAACTGGTTCGGGACGGCTTCGATCGCAGCCGCGAGCCGCTGTCGGTCGCGAGCGGAATGATCCGCCAGCTGCTGCTCGGTGACGAACGCGGCCATGTGCTGCGTGCGCCGTCGAACAGCGCACTGGTGATCGGCAACCCGATCGTGTCCGACGACCGGTTCCCGTCGCTGAAAGGCGCGGCCGCCGAGGCCACGAGCGTGGCGAGCCTCCTCGGCGACACAGGCTACGACGTGCAGCTGTTGCTCG
>JBKPDW010000404.1:0-3890 GCA_046728115.1 Acidobacteriota bacterium
ACGTCGGGAATCCTCGCGGCCTCGCTGCTGTTGCTGAACCTGCACGATCCGCTGGTAGGTGCGCATCCCCCTGTCGATTTCTCGCTCGACGTGCTGTCGCCCTTCATCTACGGCGGGCACTGGAGATTCGGCGGCCTGACGAGCGCATATTGGCTGCGCCTGAGCACCAATTATCACGAGAGCAGTGTGCACCTGGGTTTCGCAGTCATCGCTCTGATGTTGTACGCATGGCTGCGCCGAACATCGACAAACAGCACCGCGGTGAACCTGTTCGTTCTCCTGTTTGTATTTTTTCTGCTGATGGCGCTCGGACCTGAACTTCAGGTCGGCGGTAAGACGGTTCTGGGCCATCACGTCCTGCTGCCGTATGCGCTGCTGCAGAAGCTCCTGCCGTTCCTCTCGGTGTCGGGCGTTCCGATCCGCATGATGGTCATGGTCATGCTGAGCGCCGCGGTCATCAGCGCGTTTGGTTTCGGCTTGCTCTGGCGCGGATCGAAACGTGAACGCTCGTGGGCTGTCGTCCTGACCTCACTCCTCGTCGTCGAATATCTGCCGAGCCCGATACCGACGGTTCGATTCCCCATCCCCGGCTACGTCCGGGTGCTTCGCGACCTGCCTGGAAACGACGGCGTCGTCGACACCGTGTCGTCCCAGACGGTGAGCCTCGTGTATCAGACGACGCACCAGAAACCGCTCGCGTTCGGGTATCTCGCGCGGGTACCGCAAAGCGTCGCGAACACAGACCATCGACTGGACGAGGTCATTCGCACGGAGCGCTTCGATCGCCTCTGGCCCGACTATCGGCTGCGCTACATCGTCGTGCAGGACCGGCCCGCGCGTTCGCTGAGAAACTGGGCGGGCGCGAAGACCGTCTGGACGGACGGCTCGATCGACGTAGTCGACGTGTCGCGCCTCGAAGGAGCTCGATAGCGTTACAGGCGGAAGATGGTCGCCGCCTGATGGTGTTTGAGGGCGTTGCGCGTATCGACGATTAGCGTGCCACTGCCGACCAATGCGTCGTAGTCGAAATGCGAATGGTCGGTGCAGATCACGGCGCAGTCGGGACCGGAGGCGAGCGCCGACGTGAGATCGACGGACTTCAGCGTGTGCCCGCCATGTTGCAGTTCGGGCACGAATGGATCCGAGTAACTCAGCTCGGCGCCGCGCTTGATCAGCAGCTCGAGGACGTCGAGCGCAGGCGACTCGCGCATGTCGTTGACGTCTCGCTTGTAGGCCACGCCCACCAGGTGCACGCGCGATCCGTTGATCGGCTTTCGCGCCGAATTCAGGGCCTCGCCCACACGCTCGACGACGTAGTGCGGCATCGAACCGTTGATGTGCCCGGCAAGCTCGATGAAGCGGCACTCGAAGCCGTTTTGCCTGGCCTTCCACGACAGATAGAACGGATCGATCGGAATGCAGTGTCCGCCGAGGCCGGGTCCGGGGTAGAACGGCATGAACCCGAACGGCTTGGTTTTCGCCGCATCGATGACTTCCCAGACGCCGATGTCCATCTTGTGGCACATCAACGCAATCTCGTTGACGAGGCCGATGTTGACGGCGCGGAACGTGTTCTCGAGCAGCTTCACCATTTCGGCCACGCGCGTGGAACTGACCGGCACGACTGTTTCGACTGTGGCCCCGTACAACATCCCGGCCGCATGCGTGCTGTTCGGTCCCACACCGCCGACGATCTTGGGAATGTTCTTCGTCGTGAAGCGTTGATTGCCCGGATCGACGCGTTCGGGCGAAAAGGCGAGGAAGAAATCGTCGTCAGCCTTGAAGCCTTTGGCTTCGAGCATCGGCTGCACGACTTCGTCAGTCGTGCCCGGATACGTCGTGGACTCGAGAATGATCAACTGACCCGTCTTGAGCTTTGCGGCGACCGCTTCCACGGCGCGCACGACGTAGGACAGATCCGGATCCTTCGTCTTGCGAAGCGGCGTCGGGACGCAGATGTCGATCGCGTCCATCTCCGCGAGCGCGTGCATCTCGGTCGTCGCCCTCAGTTTCCCGGACGCCACCACCGATGCGAGATCCGAGTCCGGGACGTCCGGAATGTAGCTGCAGCCGGCGTTGATGCGCGCAGTCTTCTGCGCATCGACGTCGAAGCCGACGACGCTGAATCCCGCCCGCGCGAATTCCACGGCCAGAGGGAGGCCGACGTAGCCGAGACCGATGACGCCGACTCGCGCGTCTCGTGATTGAATACGATCCAGCAGTGAGGAGATGTTCGAAGAGGCCATGCTTTACAGTGCGGTCAGCCGGTCGGTGGGACGCTCGGCTGCCACACGCTCCAGATCGGCGTCCACCATCATTTTGATGAGCGCCGGAAAATCAACGGCGGGTTTCCACCCAAGCTCGGCGCGCGCCCTGGCGCTGTCGCCGATCAGATGCTCGACCTCGGCCGGACGAATCAACTTCGGGTCGAGCCTGATGTACGGTTTCCAGTCGAGGCCTGCGTGGATGAACGCCACTTCGACGAGATCGCGAACCGAGTGGCTGACGCCGGTCGCAATCACGTAGTCGTCGGCTGTCGGCCGCTGCAGCATCATCCACATCGCCAGCACGTAGTCACCCGCAAATCCCCAATCGCGATGCGCATCCAGATTGCCGAGCGACAGCGAGTCGGCGAGACCTAGCTTGATCCGCGCCACGCCGTCGGTCACCTTGCGGGTGACGAACTCGAGCCCGCGGCGCGGCGATTCGTGGTTGAACAGCATCCCGGAGACCGCGAACAAGTCGTAGCTTTCGCGATAGTTGACGGTGATGTAGTGCGCGAACACTTTCGAGACGCCGTAGGGGCTGCGCGGATAAAACGGCGTCAGCTCGTTTTGCGGCACTTCGCGCACCTTCCCGAACATCTCACTCGACGAGGCCTGGTACATCCGAATCGTCGGATCGACCTGACGGATCGCCTCGAGCACGCGCGTCACGCCTTGCGCGTTGAACTCGCCCGTCAGCATCGGCTGATCCCATGATGCGGGCACGAACGACATCGCGGCCAGATTGTAGAACTCGTGCGGTCGCACTTCGTCCACCAGGCGAATCAGCGACAGCTGATCCAGCAGATCCGCCGGCTTTAGCGTGATGCGATCGAGCAGGTGCTGAATGCGCCAGTAGTGTGGTGCGCTGGCGCGCCGAACCGTGCCGACGACTTCGTAACCCTTCGAGAGCAGGAGTTCCGCGAGATAGGATCCGTCCTGGCCGGTGATTCCTGTGATAATGGCCCGCTTGGACATGGTAAACCTTGGATCTTAGCATGAGCGCCGCAGCGACCGGGCGGCCGCGCCCAAGCCGCGCGAGATGGAATCGGGCTTGAACCGCACGGCCCTGCTGATCGCCGCGCTCACCGCCGCCCTGTATCTTCCACGCCTCGGCACCGCACCCGCGTATCTGGCGCCCGACGAAGTCTTCATCGCGCTCCACGCACAATCGATCGCCACTACCGGCCGCGACTACGGTGGACGACTGCTGCCGCTGTTCGTCGAGTATCGCTACATCGTGAATGAACCGAATGGAAAACAGGTAACCCACAGCGGCTGGCTGCCCCCGATCATCTACTACGCGATGGCGCTGGTTCTGCGTATCCTGCCGCTCTCCGAGTGGGCCGTTCGGTTGCCCACGGTTCTCGTTGGCGTCGCCGATGTGGTGTTGATGTATTTCATCGGCCGGGCGCTGTTCAAAAACGAATGGCTTGCGATCCTTTCGGCTGCGCTTCTTGCGATCACACCGGCTCATTTCATTCACAGCCGGCTGGGCATGGACTACCTCTACCCGCTTCCGTTCCTGCTCGCATCGATCCTGGCGCTGCTCCGGTACTTCGATGAAGGACGACTGAGAGCTCTGTTCGTGAGCACGCTGGCCCTGGGCGTCGGGTTGTACAGCTA
>JBKPDW010000405.1:0-24934 GCA_046728115.1 Acidobacteriota bacterium
TCGCAAGCCCACGCGCCAGCCGGCCCGGCCGGCACCCGTAGCTCACGCGCACGTGCCGCGGCGCCTCGAAAAAACGGCCCGGCACGACGAGCGTGGAATAGCGCCGGACCAGATGATCCGTCAGCCGATCACTCTCGATTCGCGTCGGCAGACGCGCGAAGAAGATGCCGCCGCCCCGCGGCACGACCGTGCGGAGTCGGGACTCCCGTGCGAGGAACGTTCGAACGCGCGCCAGATTGGGATCGAGCAATGCATGCGCGCGGCGATCGAGATCGCGATGGTGTCTGAAGGCGGCGAGCGCCATCTGCTCTCCGGGCGCCACGCTGTTGTTCGTCATCAAATCGTTGATCTGTCCCGCGCGGGCGATGAGCGCCGCCGGCCCGAGAATCCAGCCAGCCCGCAATCCATCCAACCCGTACGCTTTCGTGAGGCTGTTCGTTGTGAGCACGTTCGGGCCGGCGTGGACGCACGATTCCGGACGGCTGCCGAACACACACTCCAGATACACTTCATCGACCAGCAGAAATCCGCCGACGCGCGCGAGCAGCGCCGCCATCGCCGTCAGCGTCGGCATCGGGATGCGAGCGCCGGACGGATTGTGGAGGTTCGTCACGACCGCCAGCCGCGTGCGCGACGTGACGAGCGACGCGCAGCGATCGAGGTCGAGGTCGAACTGCTCCTCGAAACGACGCTCGAATCGCCGCACGCGATGCCCGAGCGCCTGTGGAATTCGCAGAAGCGGCTCGTAGGTCGGGCGTTCGACGATCACTTCTGCGCCGTGCCCGCAGCCGTCGAGCACGGTGGCCAGCGCAATCCAGTTGGCGAAGCTCGTGCCGCCCGAAATCGGAAACACGCGCTCGCGGGCGACCCCGTACCTCTGGGCGATCGCCTCGCGCAGCGGCCCATAGCCGTACTTGACGGGCAGAGAGGCCATCAGGTCCGAGGCCTTCAGCCCGAGCAGCGAAACAGGACATGGTTCGATCCCGCTCCGAGCCAGGTTGATCGCGACGTGCGGCAGCGATTTCGCCCAGGTGATGTACTGAAGGTCTGGGAACTTCACGATGGCAGTTCAGGTTTCAGAGTTCAGATTGATTTTAGATTTGTGACCGGATGATTTGCCCGCCACGAAGAATGCGATCGTCGCCGAGCCCAGGATCGCCGATCCGATGAGTGATTGCGTCGGGTACACAAGGAAACTATTGATCACTATCCCGACCGCCACAGCGACGAAGAGCGCCGTGGTCGCGGGATGACCGGGCACGCGCGCGATCGCCTCCGACGCGGGCCCATCCGTGCGTCGAACGACGAAGAGCGCCGCGGCGGTGAGGCCGAAAAACAGCCAGTCCGCGAACACCACGTACGACAGCAGTTGATCGTAGGTGTTGGTCGTCAGCAGGACGACCGAGATGGCAGCCTGCATCCATAATGCAAAGACCGGTGTCTGAAATCGCGGGTGCAGCCGGGCCACGCGCGCCATGAACAAGCCGTCGGCGGCCATTGCGTAGTACAACCGCGCGCCTGTCAGCACGACAACTGCCAGGAACCCGAGGCTCGACACGAGGATCAGCAGCGCGACGAAGCGGGCGCCGGCATCGCCTGCCACCGAACGCGCCATGTCCGCTGCGAGCGCGGGCGATGCGGCGACGTCGCGCGGCGTCAACACCCAGAGATACGCGACGTTCAGCGACAGGTACAGCGTGATGACGAGCGCGACGCCGAGCACGTTGGCCCTGGCGAGGTTCCGCGCCGGATCTTTGATCTCGGCGGCGATATTCGCGCAGCTCTGCCAGCCGCCGTAGGCAAACAGTATCGGCACCAGGGCGGTCAGCAGCCGCGAGATCGTCGCGTCTCCAAAGACGACTGCCGGGGACAGATCGAAACGGCTCGCGGGCGCGGCGCCGCGACCGAATGCGAGCGCGATCAGCGCAAGGATGCCGAGCACCTTCGCGCTCATCAACAGATTGGTGGTCCACTTGCCCGCGCGGACGCCCACGGCGTTGATGGCCGTCAGCGTCAGGAGCGCGACGGCGGCCGCGGCCTTGACGCCTGCCGGGCCGAGCGGCACGAGTGCGCGATCCACATAGGACGCAAACAGGATCGACACCGCGGCGAGCGAACCGCCGTTGATGATGAAAAGCAGGGCCACGCCGTACAGAAAGCCCACCACGGGGTGGTAGGCGCGGTGCAGATAGACATACTGCCCGCCGACGTGCGGATACCGCGACGCCAGCTCGGCCCAGACGAACGCACCGATCAGCGCGACGGCGCCGCCGAGCGCCCAGACCAGGAGAATCAAGACCGGATCGCTGACAACGCGCGCGACGTTGGATGGGTTCGCGAAAATTCCGACACCGATGATGCCGCCGGCCACGACCATGACGGCATCGAACAGACCGAGCTCGCGACGGAACTGCGTCAATGGGCAACACGACGATCAACGCGGAGATCGCGGAGATCGCAGAACACTCTGATTTGGATTATCTGCGTTCTCGGCGAGCCCTGCGGTGCACGTCGTTCTATTGAGCCGATGACGTTCGCTGCACCGGAGCGGGCATGTCGTTTGGCCCGAAGCGCGGCACCATCTCGTCACGCATCGCGAGCTGATAGAGCGTGGCCGCGATGACGATCGCGGAGCTTTTCACGTCGCTTTCGATGATCCGCTCGTAGGTATCCAGGTTCGTGTGGTGCGTATGCGTGTTGTACTCGATTGGATCCTGGCCGAACCCGATTCCCGGCAGGCCTGCGTTGTTGAACGCGGTGCTGTCTGTTCCCCCCACCATGCGGCTGCGCGATGCCGAGGCGCCGAACACACCAAGATCCTCGAACGGTGCCAGGGTGTGACGGATGATCGCAGCGGCCGACGGCGGTCCGAAGACGCCGGCACCGCGCGCGCGGCCGGTGCCGGAATCGATGTTCAGGTACGCATCGAGCTTGGCGAATTCCGGCTTCGGATTCTCGAACGATCCGAAGTGCTCCCGCACGTACGCCTGCGAGCCCAGAATCCCTTCCTCCTCGCCGCTCCACAGCGCGACGCGAATCGTGCGCCGCGGTTGTACGCCGAGGACTTTCAGCAGGCGCGCCGCTTCCATCATCACCGCGCAGCCGATCGCGTTGTCGGTGGCCCCGGTCGCCGAGTGCCAGGAATCGAGATGCCCCCCGAGCATTACCACCTCGTCCCGCTTGTCGGACCCCGGAATTTCCGCCACTGCGTTGTAGGACGTTCGCCCTTCCGGATACACCCTGTTCACGATATTGAACTCCAGCTCGACGGGCGTGTCGTCGGCGAGAATGCGCGAGATGCGACCGTAGTCCTCGTTGCGCATCACGACCGTCGGTACGGCCTTGGTGATGTCGAACGTGCGATTGTTGAACGCGATGATTTGGCCGTGCTCGCGGCCCGCGTCGTTGACGCGAAGGGCCGCGCCGTTTGCGACGAGGAACTCGTCCACGCGGCGATTGATCTCGTTGGCGCTCATCGGCGGGGCGGGAGTATCGCCGCGACCGCGGCCGCCACGTCCGCCGTCCGGGTTGTTGGGATCGTACTGAGCGCGCACCTGATCGTCGGGCCGTCGCTTGGCAGGCGGGTTCAGGTTCACAGGTACGAAGATCGACTTGCCGGCAAGCACGATGCGGCCCCTGACCTTGTCCTTCGCGCCGTCGAGAAACGCGGTCAGCTCTTCCGGCGTCGGGCGATCGGGCAGCATCAGCTGATAGGCTTGCGCCGTAACAGTCCCGTTCGTCCCTGGTGTCCATGCCACCACCTCGCACGTCAGCTGATCCTTGACCGGCGACGTGATGTGCGCCGAGAAGCGCTCGTTCACCCAGCCCGGGTGGCCGAAATCCCACGGCTCGAGGTGTCCGTTGGTGAAGCCCCAGGACTCCATTTGCTTGACCGCCCATTCGGCCGCCGCCTTGTGCATCGGGGACCCGGTGACACGCGGCCCATAGACATCGGTCAAGAAATGGAGCGTTCGCAAAATCTGCGAGTGGTTTGTTTCTTCCTGGCGAATCCTGGCGTTGATATCAACGTTCAGCTTTTCCTGCGCCTGCACGGGCGCCAGGGCCGCGGCCAGGACGACGACTGGCAGGGTGCGCTTGAGCATCGATCGGTCTCCTCGGGCCCGGATGGTACCCTCACGCGCACCAAACTTGAAGTCCGAAGTCCGCACCTAGCACCCTGGCACCTGGCACCTGGCACCTGGCACTCGGCACCGTGGCACCTGGCACTTGGCACCGTGGCACCTGGCACCTGGCACCCGGCACCTCGTACCTCGGTACAGGTGTTAACTCCAACCCGCGTCTTTACGTATTTATCAGTGATGAGCCCGCGATTGTTCATGCCCGGCGCGTCGAGAGCCCTCCGAACCGTGACGCTGACAGCCCTTCTCACAGCCCTGCTGAGCGGTCTCCCGCCGGCAGCCTTTGGCGCGCAGGCCCGGCAGGCGCAGCCGCGGCCGGCAGTGGGACAGGCAGAGGCGCCGCCGGCACCGCAGCCGTTCGTGGACGATCAGAACGCGCGCGAAATTCGCGATCGGCTGCGCCAGATTCTCGACCAATACCCTCCCTCGGTCGCCCAGGTACTCCGCCTGGATCCTTCCCTCCTCACCAAGGCGGATTATCTGCAGCCGTATCCGACGCTCGCGGCCTTCTTGAGCCAGCACGCCGAGATCGCGCACAATCCGGTTTTTTTTCTGGGCGATGCGCGATTCCGCAGCGAGGAGCAGACTGACAAGCAGCGTGCGATGAACATGATGCAGGAGGTGTTGGGCGGCATTGCCGGGCTGATTGTCTTCGCGACCGTCATGTCCCTGCTGGCATGGCTGCTCCGCTCGCTGTTCGACTACCGGTACTGGCTGCGCGCGTCGAAGATTCAGACCGACGCGCATACGAAGATCTTCGATCGGCTGACGTCGAACGAAGACGTGCTCGCATACGTCCAGTCGCCCGCCGGGCAGAAGTTCCTCAGCTCGTCCCCCGTCTCAATCGACATCGGATCGCGCGGGGTGTCGGCGCCGGTCAGCCGCATCCTCTGGTCCGTCCAGGCGGGCGTCGTGATCCTGCTGGCGGGAATCGGGCTGATGTTCGCGAGAACCCGCGTCATCGAGGAACTCGGCGAAATGCTCTACATGCTGGCGATGCTCGCCATCGCGCTGGGCGTCGGATTCGTCCTGTCAGCGTTGGCTTCCTACGCGTTGTCACGCCGCCTCGGCCTGCTCGATCCGGCGTCGCGTTCGACCCATGCGTGACGTGACCTTCTCCACCGTCGAGCGGCTCGGCGCCGCTGCCGCCGAGGCCGAGGATGTCTTCCAGATGGACGAGGACGCCTTCCGCCTGTTCTACGAGCGGACGGCACGATCCGTGTGGGCCTATCTCTCGCGCGTCGGCGGCGACCCGCGCGTCGCCGACGACCTGTTGCAGGAAACGTATTACCGTTTTCTGCGCGCGACGACGCTGCCGAGCGACGAGGCGCATCGACGCAACTATTTGTTCCGGATCGCCGCCAACCTGCTGCATGACGCGCGCAGGCGGCGCGCGGTCGACGCAGTGCCAATGGCCGACGGTGTCGACCATGCGGATCCCCAGCAGGCCGACAGTGCCGACCGCGTTGCTCGACGCGTGGATGTGAGGCGCGCGATGTCGCGGCTCAAGCCGCGTGAGCGTGATCTGCTGTGGCTCGCCTATGCGCAAGGCTCCTCGCACAAGGAAATTGCCGAAACACTGGGCCTGAAAACCGGGAGCATCAAGCTGCTGCTGTTCCGCGCACGCCGGCGTCTCGCGGCCATGCTGGGCGAGGGGGCCCGATGATCTCGACGCGTGGCCGTAGACCTTGCGCGGAGTGCCCGCGAGAACTCGAGCTGCTCGAGGCGATCGCGATCGATCGCGTGGACCGGATGCGCGATCATCTGGCGTCGTGCTCGAGCTGCGCTGGGATCGCGGACATCGCGGTCGCCCTGCGAGAGGAGCACGACGCGGCGCTCCGCGAAGCGCGCGTGCCGTCGGCTGGCGCCGTCTGGTGGCGCGCAACGATCCGGGCGCGCGCCGAAGCGGCGCGAACCGTCGCTCAGCCGATCACCGTGGCCCAGGGGGTCGCTGGCGCCTGCGCCCTCGGCACGGGCGCGGCCTTTATCGGTGTCGTGTGGCGCGCCATGGCGTCGTTGGGCGGCGTCAGCAACCTGATGACGAGATTCGATGTGTGGCGCGACGATCTCTCCCCCGGCATGGCGACCGTCCTGCAGCATGCGCTGCCGCTCACGCTCGGCCTGGCCGCCTGCCTCGTCATCGCACCGGTTGCGCTCTACATTGCGCTGTCGGACGAGTAGAACGGTTCGCGGGTTCGAAGGTTCATCCCTATCTACCCCTTTGCCGCATGCGCGATTGCGTTCCTGACGTGCGCGGCGTGATGCCTGCAATGCCATTCGTACATGACGAGCGCTTCGTCCAACGTCACCTTGCCCCACTCCGGGTGCGTGAACGACTTGCTGAACTGCGACTCGGGCAGCGCGCGAAGAAACGCTACCCAGCGTTGATGCAGCGCGTCGAGTAACGCCAGCGACATCGCGATGGGTCCCGACCTGGCTTCGGGCAGCTCGGCCCACAACTGTTCTTCGTAGGTCTTGATGGCGGGCGCATCCTCGGTCACAGCGAGCTTCATGCGGATGTACGCATTCATGTGGCTGTCCGGCACGTGATGTACGACCTGTCGAATGGTCCACCCACCGGGCCGATATGGCGTGTCGAGTTGCAGGTCGGACAAACCGGCGACGAGCGTTCGAAGCGTGGCCGGTGTGTCAGCGATGCCATCGATGTAACGCGTGCGTGCTGCACGATCGAGTGGCTCTGTCAGTCGGGGCATGCGCCCGACCGGATAGCGCAGTATGTCGATGTCGATCATCACGTCCCCCTTGATCGTCAGCAAACGAAGATGACGCAGGAAACGGAGCCACACAGAGCAGCGAAGAAACGGGGCTCCGCGTTCCGTGGCGAGTTCTCTCTACGCCCTCCGACACCTCCCGTACCCTCGAACACGATAAAATGCGCGCCCGAGGCAAATTCATATGTTACGAGCTTCTTTTGCGACGATCGCGGTCGTCTTGTGTCTCGCCGTCCTCGCTACGGCGCCCAATCAGGCCCAGCAACCGCCGGCCGCGGGCGGCCAGGCCCAGGGCGCTTCGACGGGCTCGGGCCAGGGAGGCGGACGCGGAGGCGGCCAGCCGGCTGGCGGTCGCGTACCGCCCATTGACGAACGCACAAGCGGGATGCAGAAGTTCGACGGCTACTTCCCGCTCTACTGGGACGAGCGAGCGGGCTCGCTCTTCATCGAGATCCCGCGGTTCGATACCGAGTTCCTGTACAACACCGGTCTCGCTGCCGGCCTCGGATCGAACGACATCGGGCTGGATCGCGGCGCCGGTGGCGGCGCCCGTCTCGTGCTGTTCCAGCGCGTCGGTCCGCGCGTTCTGCTCATGCAGCCGAATCAGTCGTTCCGGTCGAGCAGCGCAAACCCGCTCGAGCGCAAATCGGTCGAGGATTCGTTCGCGAAGTCGGTGCTCTGGGGCTTCACCGTCGCCGCCGAAAGCAATGGCCATGTCCTCGTTGATACTACCGATTTTCTGCTGCGCGATGTCACCGGCGCTGGCAACGCGTTGCGGCCCGGCAATTATCGCGTCGACCGCACCCGTAGCGCGTTCTACCTGCCGCGCACGAAGGCGTTCCCGAAGAACAGCGAAATCGAGATGACGCTCACGTTCGTGAACGAAGCCGCCGGCGGGCGTGGCGGTGGCGGCGGCGGGCCCGTGCAAGGCCCTCCTCCGATTGAAGGCGGCGGACGCGCCGGAGGTGGCGGTGGAGGCGGTCGCGGCGGCGGACTCTTCTCGGGAAGCGTCGCCAGCGTCACTCCAACAGCAGAAGCCGTAACGGTGCGCGAGCACGTGTCGCTGGTGGAACTGCCGGATGGCAATTACAAACCCCGGTCCGACGATCCGCGCGCCGGCTACGGCGGGCTCGCGTTCGTCGACTACAGCGTGCCCATCGGCGATCCCATGGTCCAGCGCTACATCCGCCGCCATCGTCTGGAAAAGACGGATCCGGGCGCAGCGATGAGCGAGCCGGTCAAGCCCATTCAGTACTGGGTGGACTCGGGCGCGCCCGAAGATGTGCGGAAGGCGCTGATCGAAGGCGCGAGCTGGTGGAATCAGGCGTTCGAGGCCGCCGGATTCCGCAACGGTTTCAAGGTGGACGTCCTTCCCGATGGTGCCGACCCGATGGACATCCGTTACAACATGATCAACTGGGTTCATCGCTCGACGCGCGGGTGGAGCTCCGGCGGATCGGTAGCCGATCCGCGTACGGGCGAAATCATCAAGGCCACGGTGACGCTCGGGTCGCTGCGCGATCGACAGGACTACATGATTTTCGAGGGCCTGCTGTCACCGTACACCGCGGGCAACGAACGGCCGCAGGTGTTGTACGACACCGCGCTCAAGCGCATTCGCCAGCTGGCGGCCCATGAAGTGGGCCATACGCTCGGCCTCGGCCACAACTACTACGACAGCGAGAAAGGGTGGATCTCCGTGATGGACTACCCGCATCCGCTGGAAAAACTGAATAGCGACGGGACGATCGATCTGTCGCAGGCATATCAGGCGCGGATTGGCGACTGGGACAAGGTGACGATCAACTACGGGTATCGGCAATTCCCGCCCGGAACGAACGAGCAGGCCGCGCTGACCAGGATCCTCGATGACGCGTGGCGCGAGGATCTGCGGTACATGACGAACCAGGACACCGATTCGAACCCGAAGGTCGATCAGTGGTCGAACGGCGTCGATCAGGCTGACGAGCTGTATCGCCTGATGAAAGTGCGCCGCGCAGCGCTCGACAGGATCGGCGAGCACACAATTCGCGCCGGCGCGCCGATGGCCACGATCGAAGAACCGCTCGTGCCGATCTTCATGTACCACCGGTACGCGGTGGAATCGACGGCGTCGATGGTGGCCGGCCAGGACTACATCTACGGGATGCGCGGCGATCAGCGCACGCCGACCAAAGGCGTGTCGGTGGACGATCAACGCAAGGCGCTCGACGCCCTGGCCGTGACGTTGCGGCCCAGCGAGTTGACTGTCCCCAAGCACGTCATCGATCTGATTCCGCCGCGGCCGCCTGGCTTCGGGCTCCACCGCGAGCTGTTCCCGCGCTCCACAGGCGACACCTTCGATCCGCTGAGCCCCGCCACCGTGGCCGCGGACGTGACGATTGGCTTCGTGCTCCAGCTCGATCGCGCGGCTCGAATGGTGGCCCAACATGCGGTGAACCCGGCGATGCCCGGCCTGGAGGACGTCATCGATCGATTGGTCGCCGCGACGTTCGACGCGGCGACGACCACCGGCTACGAAGCGGCCGTTCGCCGTGCCGAGGAACGTGTGCTCGTGGATCGTGTGATGTGGCTGGCGGTCGCGTCACCGAACAGCCAGGTCCGGGCGATCGCGTCGCTGAAGCTGTCGAAGCTGGCCGCCAGACTGAAGGCCGCCGTGGCCAAAACCGAAGCCGACACGGCTCAGCGGACGCTGATTGCGGCGGACATCAAGCGCTTCCTGGAAAGGCCGCTCGACTCGGCGCGACCAATTCCGCTGCCGGCGCCTGATGCCCCGCCCGGCGCCCCGATCGGCGATCCGGGTGAGGACTGGCTCGCGCCGCCGCCACCCTACGGGGGCGACGGCGCACGTCAATTCAACTGGGACTATTGGATGGAATATCCGCCGATGTGATCACCAGCCGCGACGATCAACGCAGAGCCAGCCGCGCGCGCAGAAAACAGTGCGATCCACACATTCTGCGAACTCTGCGTTGATCGCAGTACGAACCAGCGACTACCGTCCCAGGAACCTGCGATACGCCTCGTTGCCTTCCTCGACCTCGAATTCGTAGCCCAGGCCTTCCAGAAAGGCGTCGAAGGCTCCCCGGTCGGCGTCCGGCACTTCGAATGCGGCCAGCACGCGGCCGAAGTCGGCGCCGTGATTCCGATAGTGGAACAGGCTGATATTCCACCGCCCGCCAAGCGCGTCGAGGAACTGCAGCAACGCGCCGGGCCGCTCGGGAAACTCGAAGCGGCAGACACGCTCGGCGGTCACGTGCGGGCTTCGTCCGCCGACCATGTGGCGCACGTGCAGCTTGGCCATCTCGTTGGCTGAGAGATCGGCCGTCTCGTAGCCGAGGCCGCGCAGCATGTGGACGAATCGATCACCGTCGTGACGCGAACGGGTGGCCACGCCGACAAAGATCTCCGCGCGGTCCCGGCCGCTCAAGCGGTAGTTGAACTCCGTGATGACGACCGGGCCCAGCGCCGCACAGAATTCGCGAAACGCTCCGGGGCGCTCGGGGATCGTCACCGCCAGCAGGACCTCGCGGCCCTCGCCGAGCTCCGCGCGCTCGGCGACGAAGCGCAGGCGGTCGAAGTTCATGTTCGCGCCGCTCAGCACGGCGGCCAGTTGCTGCCCCTCGATTCCCCGCTCACCGACGTACGCCTTGAGTCCCGCCAGCGCCAGTGCGCCGGCCGGCTCGACGATCGTGCGCGTGTCGTCGAAGACGTCCTTGATGGCGCCGCAGATCTCGTCGTTGTCCACGCGAATCACCTCGCTCACGGCCTCCTGCACGAGTGGAAACGTGTACTCGCCAACCTGCTGGACGGCCACGCCGTCCGCGAACAAACCGACGTTGTCCAGCCGGACTCGCGACCCCGCGGCCAACGACTGCGCCATGGCATCCGCGTCAATCGGTTCGACGCCGAACACCTGGATTTCCGGACGCACCGCCTTAATATAAACGGACATCCCGGCAATCAGACCGCCGCCGCCCACGGGAACAAATACAGCCGCAAGGTCGCGTGGCGCCTGCTTCAACAGCTCGACGGCGATCGTTCCCTGTCCCGCAATGACCAGGGGATCGTCGAACGGATGGACGAAAGCCAGACGGCGCTCCGCGGCCAGCTGCTCGGCACGTCGCTGCGCGTCGGCGTAGTGGTCGCCCACCAGAACCACGTCGGCTCCAAGCGCGCGCACCGCGTCTACCTTGATCTCCGGCGTGGTGCGCGGCATGACGATGAGGCTGCGGATGCCGAGGCGTCTCGCGGAGAAGGCAACGCCCTGCGCATGATTGCCGGCGCTGGCGGCAATGACGCCGCGCGCCCGTTCGGCGTCGGACAGCCGTGCGATGCGGTTGTAGGCACCGCGGATTTTGAAGCTGAAGACCGGCTGCAGATCTTCACGTTTCAGCAGCACGCTGTTGCCGATTCGCGCAGAGAGACGTGGCGCCGGATCGAGCGGCGTTTCCCGGGCGGCTTCGTACACACGGCTCGTCAGGATCTCGCGAAGCACGCTGTTCATAGCGGTCGGCCGCCTTTCGAAGGACGGTGCTGTTATATTGATGCCGCGTCATGAAAATCCTCAAGTTTGGTGGATCGTCCCTCGCAACACCTGAACGCATCGCGGACGTCGCGCGCATCGTGGTCGATGCCGCTCGCACCGGCCCCATTATCGTCGTCGTATCGGCATTTCAGGGGATTACCAATCAGCTGATCGAGTGTGCGCGGCTGGCCGAGCGTGGCGACGCCGGCGCCGGCCGCGCGTTCGAGAAGATCGCGTCGCGGCACCGGTCTGCGGCAGTGACGCTGCTTGGTGCGCGGCGTGGTGCGCAGGTGGTCGCCAGAGTCGACGCCCTGCTCGCCGAGCTGCGCGACGCCGTGCACGGCATCCGGCTGCTCGGCCACTGTCCGCCTCGCGCGCTCGACGTGACGGCCAGCTTCGGCGAGCGGCTCTCGGCCCTGATCGTCGCGGCCTATCTCGATCGGCTGCGGCCGGCGCGGTTCGTCGACGCGCGCGATTTCGTCGTCACCGACGATCAATTCACAAACGCGAACGTCATCTTCAGCAAGACGAACCGCGCCGCCCGTCGCGTGTTCGGGCGTCTGATGCGGCGTGGCGCTCGTCGGGTGATTCCGGTCGTGACCGGCTTCATCGGTTCGACCGTCGATGGCCGGACGACGACGATCGGCAGGAACGGCTCGGACTACACGGCGGCCATCATCGGGGCGGCCGTCAACGCGTCCGTGATCGAGATCTGGACCGACGTCGACGGCGTGCTCAGCGCCGACCCGCGCGCAGTGCCGTCGGCGTTCGTGCTGCCGCAAATCACGTACGAAGAGGCCATGGAGCTGTCGTACTTCGGCGCCAGGGTCCTGCATTCGGCGGCCATCGCTCCGGCGGTGGCGAAATCGATCCCGCTGTTGATCAAGAACACGTTCAATCCGGGTGCACCCGGAACGCTGATCTCACGAAAGAGCGCAGCCGACGATCACCTCGCCAAAGGCATCACGTCGATTGGAGACATCAGCCTGCTCACGCTTCGCGGGCTCAACATGGTTGGAGTCCCCGGCATTGCAGACCGCCTGTTCCGGGCGCTGGCCGGCCGGCGCGTCAACGTCACCCTGATTTCGCAGGCGTCCTCGGAGCACACGATCTGTTTTGCGGTGAACAGCGCGGACGCCGCTGCGGCAGTCGACGCCGTGCGGCAGGAATTTCGATTCGAGCTGCAGCATCGCCTGACGATGCTCGACGCGCGGCCCGATCAGGCCATCATTGCGGTGGTCGGCGACGGCATGAAAGGACGGCCTGGGGTCTCAGGCAAGGTTTTCGGGGCGCTGGGACGGCACAACATCAACATCACCGCCATCGCGCAGGGCGCGTCCGAACGGAATATCTCCTGCGTGGTCGATGCCGCGCAGCAGCCGCGTGCGCTGAACGTCATCCATCAGGCGTTCTTCGAGGCGCGCACGTCGCTGGCGCTTGTCGTGGTCGGTGTCGGCAACATCGGAGGCGCGCTGCTTCGTCAACTGCATCAGCAGCGCGCGTATCTGCTCGCGCAGGGCTTCGATCTGAAGGTGGTCGGCGTCGCGAACAGCAGGAAATACGTGCTCGCGCCGCATGGCCTCCATCTCGGTCGATGGCAGGGCGAGCTGTCGGCGTCGCGGCGACGGATGGATCCGAGGCTGCTGGCACAGGAGATCGCGAAGCTGGAGCTCACGAACGCCGCGCTGGTCGACTGCACGGCCGACGCATCGGTCGTCGACGCGTATCCGGATTTCGTCAACGCAGATCTGCACATCATCACGCCCAACAAGCGTGCGAACGTGCTGCCGCTCGCGCGGTACGAGGCGCTGTTGGACCTGCTTCGCCGCCGGCAGAAGCACTTTCTTTACGAAGCCAACGTCGGCGCCGGCCTGCCGATCATCTCGACGCTTCGCGATCTGATCGCGAGCGGCGACGAGATCCTGAAGGTCGAAGGTGTCTTCTCTGGCACGCTCAGCTATCTGTTCAACACGTTCGACGGCTCGGTGCCGTTCAGCTCGATCGTGAAGCAGGCTCACGCGCTCGGTCTGACCGAGCCCGATCCCCGCGACGATCTGTCCGGGCAGGACGTCGCGCGCAAGCTGCTGATCGTGGCACGGCAAGCCGGCTCGAGGCTCGAGATCGGCGATGTGCGGGTGGAGAGCCTGGTGCCGCGTCGACTGTCGCGAGGTCCGCGATCGGGAGATTTCTTCTCGGCGTATGCCATGGCTGACGCGGCCATCGAGCGGCGGCGCCGGCGCGCACAGGCGCGCGGCGCCGTCCTGCGATACGTCGGCACGCTCGAAGGGAACCGGGCCCGTGCAGGCGTGAAGGAATTTCCGCGCGATCATCCCATTGCAGCCACGAAAGGCAGCGACAACATCATCGCGTTCACGACGAAGCGGTACTCGCGGACGCCGCTGGTCGTACAGGGTCCAGGCGCCGGCGCCGATGTCACGGCGATGGGGGTGTTCTCCGACGTCCTGAAGCTGTTGCACTATCTGCCTCGATAAGGCGATGAAGGTGATCCTCTTCGGGGCGTCGGGAATGATCGGGCAGGGCGTGCTGCGCGAATGTCTGCTCGATCCGGACGTTACGGCGGTCCTGTCGGTCAGCCGCAGCGCGATCGAACGGCAGCACCCGAAGCTTCGCAACATCGTTCAGCCCGATCTCATGGACTTGTCCGGCATCGAAAAGGAGCTCGTCGGATTCGATGCCTGCTTTTTCTGTCTGGGTGTGTCTTCGGCTGGGATGCCAGATGCCGACTACTACCGCATCACCTACGAGCTGACGCTCGCGATTGCCCGGACGCTCGCGCGACTCAATCCGGGCATGACGTTCGAGTACGTCTCCGGGGCCGGCACCGACAGCACGGAGCGCGGGCGCATCCGGTGGGCGCGGGTCAAAGGAAAAACCGAAAACGCGCTGCTCGCGCTGCCGTTCAAGGCGGCCTATATGTTTCGGCCCGGCGCGATTCAACCTTTGCACGGGATCACATCGAAGACCGGCTGGTACCGCGTCCTCTACAAGGTCGGCGCGCCGGTGTTCGTCGTTCTGCGCGCAGTCGCGCCGAGTCTGGTCACGACAACCGAAGCCATGGGCCGCGCAATGATCGAGGCCGCCAAACACGGCGCACCGGCCCGTATCATCGAGTCCGACGCGATCAACCGGCTGGGCGGCGGATAAACGCCGCGACGCGGCCTGCCCTCCCGCCCCTTCCTGCCCTGATACCTTGACATCCGACAATCCATCCGTCAGTCTATTGTCGAACGTCAAGATATCGATGCTGGCGCCGCAACCCGACTTGCTCCAGGGCACGCTCGACCTGCTGATTCTCAAGAGCCTGCAGTCTGGACCGCTCCACGGCTGGGCCATGTCACGCCGCATCCAGCAGATGTCGAGTGACGTGCTCACCGTCAATCAGGGATCGCTCTACCCTGCGCTCTACCGGCTCGAAGACCGCGGATGGATCGCCGCGCGCGAGGCACTCTCGAACGAAGGACGCAGAATTCGCATCTATCGTCTCACCGCCGCCGGTCGGCGTCAGCTGTCCAGCGAGATCGAGAGCTGGCGGTTGTTCGCGTCCGCGATGACCCGGGTGATCGAAACGCCATGAGTGGGATCGTAGACCGGACGCGAACGTGGCTTCGTCGGATCCGCCTTCTGGCCAGACTGGGCTCCGCCGAACGGGCGCTGGACGATGAGATGAGGCATCACATCGAGTGCGAGACAGCAGAGCGAATTCGGGGCGGCGAGTCGCCGGAGGCCGCGAGGCTCGCCGCGCTGCGAGACTTCGGCGGTGTCGAGCGGTTCAAGGAGGAGTCCCGCGACGTGCGTGGCGTTCGATCGCTCGAAGATCTGATCGCCGACATTCGCATCGGCGCCCGTGTACTGCTTCGCAATCGTGGCCTGACGACGGCTGTCGTCTTCACGTTCGCGCTCGGGACCGCCGCCGCGTGCGCGATCTTCAGCGTCGTCTATGGCGTGCTGCTGCGCCCTCTACCCTATGCGGACCCGGATCGCCTTGTCGTCGTCTGGGAACGGAATATTCCGCGCAACCAGAATCGGAATGTCGTGTCGGTCGCGAACTTCGAGGCATGGCGCGCCGCGAACACGGCGTTCACCAGAATGGCCGCGCTCGTGCCACGGCCGGTGGCGCTGACGCAAGGCGCCGTTCCCGAGCGCGTGGCCGGCGCCGAGGTGTCGCCGGGGTACTTCGGTCTGCTGGGCGTCGCACCGGCTCTGGGCCGCGACTTCAACGATGCCGATGTTTCGAGCGTTGCACCGGCCGTCATTCTCAGCCATGCGTTTTGGAAGCAGCGGCTTGGCGCGGATCCAAATGTGATCGGACGCGCACTTCCGATGGCCGATGGGTCGGGCACGGTCGTCGGCGTCATGCCCGAAGGATTCGAAGCGCCGCGATTTGGATGGCTTGGCGCCCAGGAGTTGTGGTTTCCCTTCGTGGCGACACCTCAGAATCGCTCCTGGGGCCGGTTCCTGCTCGTCGTTGCACGCCTGCGGACCGGCATATCGCTGGAAGCCAGTCGTGCGTCGATGACCGCGCTGACCAATCGCCTGGCGAGCGAGATCCCTGCGGACAAGGGTTGGGGCGCAACGGTCGTGGCGCTCGACGAGCAGATCACGGGCGGCGTGAGCACATCTTTGCGGCTGCTGCTTGCCGCAGTCGTCTTGCTGCTTCTCATCGCGGTCGCCAATGTCGCCATGCTCACCACGACGGCAACGCGCCGGCGGATGCAGGAGTTGGCCATTCGTCGATCGGTTGGCGCCACGAACCAGCGACTGTTTCGACAGTTGTTTACTCAGCACGCGCTGTTAGGACTCCTCGGCTCCGCAGCAGGAGTCGTCGCTGCATCGCCAGCAATCCATCTGCTGATCGCGATCGCGCCGACCGACATCCCGCGGCTCGAATCGATCCGTCTCGACCGACCCGTGCTGCTGATCGCAACGATGGTGGTTGCGTTCGCCACGATCGTGGTCGGCATGATCGCGTCGATGCCCGGCCGGGGTGAGAGCGTGTCGCTCTCACCAGCCGTCGCCGCAACAACTCACACGCCGCGCCACGCAGGCGGCGCGCTTCTCGTCGCCGGCGAGATTGCCGTCGCGCTGACGCTGAGCATCGCCGCCACGTTGATGGCGCGAAGCTTCGCGGAGTTGCGTCACGTGGATCCGGGATTCGATCCCGAACCCGTCGTCGCGGCACGTGTGGCGATGACGGGAGTTCGAGCGCCGGGCCCGGAGGCGAACGCCGCGTTTGACGACGTGCTCGATCGCGTTCGCGCGATTCCAGGCGTGCAGGCAGCCGGCTTTGTCAGCACCAGACCGATCGGGGGCACCGGGCCCGCGACCAACGCCACCGATCCCGACCGATCTCCGAACGCCGCGACAAACGAAGTCGTCGCCGATATCCGATATGGAAGCGCGACGATGTTCGAGGCGCTGAAAATCCCAATCGTCCGTGGCGCCGTCTTCAGCGAGCGGGATGCTGCCGCCGGCCGCATCGACGTCGTCGTCAGCGCCAGCCTCGCGAGCGCGCTGTGGCCTGGACAGTCAGCTGTCGGCAAACGAATCAGACTGGAGTTGTTCCGCGGCATTACGGGCACAATCGTCGGCGTCGCGGGCGACGTGCACCTGCTCGATCCCAGGACTCCGGCCAGGCCGGCCGCGTACCTGTCCGACAAGCGGTTTCCTAGCGACACCAGAGATCTCCTTGTTCGGGCCGAACAAGACCCACAGACGATAATCCCTGCGATCAGAACCGCGGTGGCGGCGGCGGCGCCTGGCGTTCTGCTCTACCAGGTAGGCGTTCTCGCCGGAGCCGTTGAAACGGCGCTCGCGACGGAGCGCTTCACGACGCTGGTGCTGTCGGCATTTGCCACGATTGCGCTGATGCTGGGCGCGGTCGGCGTGTTCGGCGTGATTGCGGCCGAAGTTGGACAACGCCGGAAAGAGATCGGCATTCGAATGGCGCTCGGCGCCGCAACAACGCGCGTAGTGTGGATGATGCTGCGAACGACGCTGGCGCGCGCGCTCGCCGGGCTCGTCGTCGGTGTCGGGATCACCGTGGCGATCGCCCGTTCGATGACCTCGCTTCTGTTCAACATCGCGCCAACAGATCCCGCTTCATATGCGATCGTGATCGCAGCGGTGCTAGGTCTCGCGGTGCTCGGGACGCTGATTCCGGTGCTCCATGCGATTCGGCAGTCGCCGCTCGCCGCGCTTCGCGAAGGCTGAAACCCTACGGGCGGCGCCTCGGCTGCAAAAAATGGCTTTACATGGCAAAGTTCTTTCTGTATGATGCGCCGTTGGAGGCCGTCGATGCGTCAGTTCATGCTGCTCGTCGGAATGGGAATCGGCATGCTGGCCACGGACGCATGCGGCAACGACCCGACGCTGCCGCTCGCGCTGGTGGCCGCGCGCAACGCCGTCGCCACGGTTCGCCAGCTGCTCGCTGAAGGCCATCTACCCGATCAGCTCGATCGCTCCGGGTTGACCGCGTTGATGTGGGCCGCCCGTAACGGAGCGGCCGATGCCATGACGGCGCTGCTCGACGCCGGCGCCGATCCCAACGTCCGCGACGGTCGCAACGGCTGGACGCCGGTGATGCACGCAATCCATAAGCAGCAGCTCGCCGCAGTCCGCCTGCTGCTCGAGCGGGGCGCCGATCCCAACATCCGCACCACCGCGTTGACGCCGCTGATGATGGCGGCAGCCGAGCGCAATCCGGCGTTCGTGCAACTGCTGCTCGAGTACGGCGCCGACGCGCGCGCTCGCGGCAACGGCGGGGCGACCGCCCTGTCACAGGCTGTGTCGGGTGGCGCGCTCAGCGACATCGACCGCCCGTTGCTCGGCGGATGCCGCACGGAAACCGTACGCGTGCTGAAGACGCACGATCCGACGGTCGACGTACCCGACACGATTGCAGGATGGGATGCGCTCTGGTGGGCGAAATTTCACGGCTGCCGGGAAGTGCTCGACATGGTAGCGCCGAGCGGGATGCGGAAGAAGAGCTGAAGCAGTGCGCCAGCACTGACGCAGCGCGAAGGCTTCACCCTGGCGTTCGCACGAGGCTTTGAGCCGGGCTGTGCCGAACGAGACCCGACACAGCTGGATGTCCGGTGACCCAGAAGCGCCACGGATGCTCTCTTCCGGCGCGAATGCCGATGCGCGGACCAAAGCCGACCGACTCGACGCGAACGCCGCGATCTTCGACATAGAGACGATCGCCGGTCAGATCTGAACGATTCTCCGCCAGCCTGATTCCCATCGCCATCGTGAGATTTCCTGGGCCGCGACACAAATCGTGGTCCGGGATCGAGCGGCCGTCGAGCGCATGGCGGCGTCCCTTCATGGTGCGCGCACGCCGCCGCCGCATCACGTCGATACCGTCGATCGGCGCGAGCGCCCGGATGAGGACGGCCGCCGGTGAACCCTGAGATTCGGTCACGACGTTGACGAGACTGTGGATGCCGTAGTTCAGATAGACGTACGCACGACCTGGTGCGCCGTAGAGCGGCTCGTTCCGTCGCGTGGGACCCGGCGCCGCATGGCATGCGGGATCGGATTCGCCAATGTACGCTTCCACCTCCACGATCGCGCCGCTCGTGCGCACACCGCGACGGTCGTGAACGAGCACCTTGCCCAGAAGATCGCGTGCGACGTCCAGAGTGGGGCGATCGTAAAAGCTGCGAGGAAGTTTACCGTTCACAACGATCAACCCTGAGCCCGCAGCAAAATCAGTCTCTGCGAATCCAGCCGGATCGGGGTCGATGGTCGCGAAGCCTATCGTCCCGCGGCATACGCATGCGATCGTCCTGTCGCGAGCACCGGGGTCAGGTACCGCCCCGTGTACGACTCTTCGACCTGCATCAGCTGCTCGGGCGTGCCGGTGGCGACGACATTTCCCCCGTCTTCGCCGCCCTCGGGGCCGAGATCGATGATGAAGTCGGCGGTTTTGATCACGTCGAGGTTGTGTTCGATGACGATCAGCGTGTGTCCGGCTTCGAGCAGTTTCCTGAACGCAGTCAGGAGCTTCGCGATGTCGTCGAAATGGAGGCCTGTAGTCGGCTCGTCGAGCACGTAGAGGAGACGCTCGCCGCTGTGAGACGAGAGGTGTGCGGCGATCTTGATCCGCTGCGCCTCTCCGCCCGACAACGTCGTCGCGGGCTGACCCAGGCGCAGGTAGCCGAGGCCAATCTCGTCGAGGACCTGCAGGCGTCGAAGGACCTTGGGCGAGCTGCTGAAGAAGGTGAGCGCCTCGCGCACGGTCAGATCGAGCACCTGGTGAATCGAACGGCCGCGGTACCGCACGTCGAGCACCTGAGGCTTGAAACGTTTGCCGTCGCACTGGTCGCAGGGGACGAACACATCGGCCAGGAATTGCATCTCGACGCGCACCTCGCCTTCCCCTTGACATGCTTCGCACCGGCCGCCGGGCACGTTGAACGAGAAGTGGCTCGCCGTCAGCCCGCGCGAGCGCGCATCCTTTGTGGCGGCAAACAGCTCGCGAATCGGATCGAAGGCCTTCAGGTACGTCACCGGATTCGATCGAGGCGTACGGCCGATCGGCGTCTGATCCACCAGGACCGCATCCGTCACGTACTCCGCGCCCTGCAGCGTCCGGAACGCGCCGACGCGCTTGTCCCAGTCGCCTTTCGCACGCTTAATCGCGGCGTACAGCACATCGTGGACGAGCGTCGACTTTCCGGATCCGCTCACGCCGGTGACGCACGTCAGTGTATTGAGAGGAATCGAGATCTCGAGATCCTTCAGGTTGTGCTCGGTAGCACCGATCAGCTTGAGCCTCTGCCCCGATCCCCGCCGCCGCGCTGTCGGGACCGGAATCGCAAGCTCGCTGCGCAGGTACTTCGAGGTCAGCGATCGCGATTCCAGGAGGAGACTCTCGAATTCTCCGGAGAAAACGACGCGTCCGCCCTGCTCGCCGGCACCGAGACCCAGATCGACGATGTGGTCCGCCACCTTGATCATGTCGGCGTCGTGTTCGACCACCAGAACCGTGTTGCCCTGATCGCGAAGCTGACGAAGGATCGCAATCAGCCGGAGGTTGTCGCGCGGATGCAGCCCGATCGATGGTTCGTCGAGCACGTAGAGCGTCCCGACGAGCGCCGACCCGAGCGACGTCGCCAGGTTGATGCGCTGCGCCTCGCCGCCCGACAGCGTCGAGGACAGCCGATCGAGCGTCAGGTAGTCCAGACCGACGTCGCCGAGGAACGACAGGCGCCGCCGGATTTCTTTCAGGACCTTGTCGGCGATCGCTTCTTCTTTCTCGGTGAGATTCAGATTCGAGAAGAAATGCTGCGCTTCACGGACCGTCAGCGCCGACACGCGATCGATGGTGCGGTCCGCCACCCGCACGTCTCGAGCTTCACGACGGAGTCGTGCGCCGCCGCAATCGGGGCAGGTCAGGTATCCGCGATAGCGGCTCAGAAAGACGCGGACGTGGACCTTGTACTTCTTACGCTCGAGCCACCGGAAGAATCCGCGCACGCCCTCATAGTCGCCGTCTCCATCGACAACGAAGCGTTTCTCGTCGTCTGTCAGATCGGCCCATGGCACATCGAGGCGAACCGCACCTTTGCGTGCGGCGCGCTTGAGTTCCGCAAACTGCCCGCGATAGTGCGGCTTCGCCCAAGGTTCGATCGCGCCCTGCTGGATCGACTTCGTCGAATCCGGCACGACGAGATCCATGTCCAGCTCGATGATGTTGCCAAAACCGTGACAGGTGGGGCAGGCCCCAAATGGATTATTGAAGGAGAAGAGCCGGGGCTGCGGATCCTCATACGTCAGGCCGCAGCGCCGGCAATCGAACCGCTCGGAAAACAGGTGCACGACTGGCGACGTCTGCCCCGTGGCTGGGGACATTTCGATTGCCCAGGCAGCACCACCGCCTTCACGGTACGCCGTCTCGACCGAATCCGTGAGCCGTTGACGAAGGTCTTCGTTGCCAAGTTGAAGGCGATCGACGACGACCTGCAACAGCGACCGATCCGTCATCGACCCCGGATCCACATCGTCGAAGGCCACGGCCCGGTTGTCGATCAGCAGCCGGGCAAAACCCTTCTTGCGCAACGCTGCAATCATGGCGGCGATGGCGCGCGATCGCTCGCCGCTCGACCGCTCTGCGGGCTCCCACTCGGGCCGGGCCGCATCAAGAGCCGTCCCGCGCTCGCCGTTCTCGGCAACCTCGGTCATCTCGTCGACTTCCGGAGCATCACCTGTGACGCCGGCTGCTGCCTCGACGATGGGGAGATCGAAGCCGAGGAGGAGGCGGGTCCCAGCCGGCAGTTCGGCAAGCTGTCGCGCGACGACCTCGGCCGTTTCGCGGACGACTTCACGGCCGCAGTTGCGGCAGAACGTACGGCCGACACGTGCGTACAGCAGGCGCATGTAGTCGTGGATTTCCGTCGTGGTTCCAACGGTGGATCGGGGATTCCTGATGCTGTTTTTCTGGCGGATAGCGATGGCGGGAGAGATACCGTCTATCCGATCAACGTCTGGCTTCTCCATCCGCTCGAGGAACTGGCGCGCGTAGGCTGAAAGCGATTCGACGTAGCGCCGCTGCCCTTCAGCGTAAATCGTGTCGAAGGCGAGCGACGACTTGCCCGACCCGCTGACGCCGGTGATGACGATCAGCTTCCCGACAGGCAGCGTGACGTCGATATTCTTGAGGTTATGCGTGCGCGCGCCGCGAACGACGAGGTCGGCGGCTTCAACGCCGGTGGAGGCCACAGTCAGCTTTCCTGGAGAACGTTTAAACAGCCATCGTAACCTAGCGGGCGCGCCCGAGGCAACTGACGCACCATCGTGTCCCGTGTGAAATCGAGAGTCTTACGATGTGATCTTTGCGAGGAGCGCGTGAAGCTGATCGGTCTCTGCAGGGGACAACAGCCCGAAAAGCTCCCGCTCTGCGGCCGCGTGGATCTCGGATCCGCGGGAATGGGCGGCGCGCCCGGCCTCCGTCAGCGCAGCCAGGCGCGATCGGCGATCAGCAGTGTCTGCGGTGCGGCTGACGAGACCATCGGCTTCGAGCCGATCGACGAGTTGCGTGACGTTCGATTTGACGCATGACAATCGCTCTGCCAACTGTCCCAACGGAAGTGACCCGCCGGCCTCGGCGAGGCGATGAAGCGCGGCGAGCTTCGCGAGCGACAATCCGACCTCGCTCAATCGCGCTTCGACGCGAGCCTCGAGCACGCTCGAGGCATGAAGCACGGCGAACAATCCCTTGCGCGTCGCTGTCGGCATCTAGTTCAGATATGTAATTATAGCGGATGCGCGCGATGAGAGCGCATCAGGCTGCTTCGCGCATGGTAGAATTGGAGTTTCCCGCCTGCGCCGGCGTAGCTCAGTTGGTAGAGCAGCTGATTCGTAATCAGCAGGTCATCGGTTCAAGTCCGATCGCCGGCTCCAGAATCACGAGCAAACCGAACGAGTTCCAAGATCATGGAATAGTCTGACGACCATTTGACGACCAAGTTGACGACCTAGCGGCTCAGAATCGCGTCCATGTGACGCGCGGCTTTTGCCGCAGTTTGCATCTGGAGGTGGGCATAGAGATCCGCTGTAACGCGCAGTTCGCTGTGTCCAAGGAGTTGACTCACTTCCACGAGCTCGACGCCAGCGGCGATCAGGAGGCTCGCCGCGGAGTGCCGAAGGTCATGAAAGCGACGCCGTTCGAGCTTCGGCTCGGCAGCATCAAGAAGTCTGTGTAGCACGCGCAGTACGTTTCGCGGGTGAAGTCCGGCGCCGACCTTCCGATGCAGCCCCCTACCCGGCCGGTATGTGCGATAGGTGGTGAACACGAGCCCGGTGTCCACCCATCGAGGCCCGGCCTTCAACCGCTCCTCACATTGACGGGCACGATGCGCGCGCAACGCCTTCACGCAAATGTCAGGCAGCACAAGCGTCCGGAGACTCTTCTCGGTTTTCAGTGCCTGCAACACGAGACGCTTATCGACGACCTGGAGCTGCTGGCGGATGCGGACCTCCCCGCTCTCAAGATCGACGTCGTCCCATCGAAGTCCGGTCGCTTCCCCGAGCCGAAGGCCGCACGCTAACGCGACCGAGAATAAGGCGCCGAGGCGATGCGCATCGGCCACCTTCAGAAACGCGGCAGCCTGTTCCACAGAGAGCGGCCTCTGATGCAGGAGGAGGGGCTGAAGGCCCGCGTGCGCAAGCGGTTCACGTGCACGACGATGAGCGACCACGACCAACCCGTCGCGCCCAATCTCCTCGACCGGCAGTTCACGGCAGAGGCGCCGAATCAGCGGTGGGTCGGCGACACGACGGAATTCCTCATCGGAGAGAACAGCAAGCTCTATTTGGCGGCGATTCTCGATTTGTTCTCCCGGTTTGTCGTGGGGTGGGCCATCGGTGTGGCGAATGACCGCCACCTCGTGCTGAAGGCGCTCAGGATGGCGCTGAAGCGTCGCTGCCCTGCCAGCGGGTTGCTGCATCATTCGGATCGGGGCAGTCCCTACGCCAGTGACGATTACCAGGCGGTACTCCTCGTGTGATCTTGCCAGCCATCTGGCGCTCCTTGCTTCGAAACGCCAAGGATAGAATGGTTGAGGTGAGCAGCGATGTTCCGTTTAGCACACACGGTTCAGAACTGAGAATGTCGCGTGCGTGTATGGTTAAACGCATTCCGACCCAAGTCGGCGACGATTCTGATTCTGCGGTCGGACCGGTCCTTCACCATCCATGTGATCGGAGCGGTGTCTAAAGACGGTCAGCAGGATTTTGAGAATCAGCAGATGCCCTTGAAATACGAGACCGACCGCGCCGCTGCCGTGGCTTGCAGATGCCCTTGAAATACGAGACCGACCGCGCCGCTGTGGCTCAAGCCAAAGCCCTTGTTGCGCCCGGACGACGGATTTTCTTTCGGCATCTCGACACCGGCGATTGGTCTGAAATTTCAAACTGAGGACGCGCGGTTGCTCTTGTGGTCTCAGGCCCATTTTGCACACCGATGGTCATCGCGGTGCGGCTCGTCGTCGATCCGCCCCCCCCGCCCGGAACAGTCGGCCGACCCGGCGAGCGCAGCGGTCAGCAGGACCCGATGCGGAGTCTATTGCGCCGCGAACCGTGGGGTTTCTTCCGTCGTGAACAGAGACCGGCGATCACGAAAATGTGATCAAGCCGTCGGTCCGGACACCACGACTCCGAATCTCCGCCGGACCGTCCGCGGACGGTGCGATAATAGGAGCAACCCAACGGTCATGAAGGGCAAGCAGCAGCCTGCATTCGACGTGGAGGTGTTTCTCCGTTCGGGAGGGGCGGGGAAAACCATCGTGACCTATCAACCCACCGACGTCATTTTCTGCCAGGGGGATGCGTCCGACAACGTCCTATACATTCAGGAAGGCGCCGTCAAGCTCTCGGTGCAGTCGCACGGCGGCAGAGAGGCGGTCGTGGCGATGCTCGGGCCGGGTGACTTCTTTGGTGAGCGGGCGCTGGCCGGTCATCCCGTGCGCCTGGAGGCCGCGACGGCCATGACCGCGACGACGGTGTTGAGC
>JBKPDW010000406.1:0-6036 GCA_046728115.1 Acidobacteriota bacterium
CAGCAATACCACCATCGCCGCCATGAGACCCACTAGTAGCGCGAAGGCTTCAGCCGAGCGAACCCGGCAACGATGCCGCATGATGGTCTCGATCGCGTGTAGTCTATACCACGACATTCAGCCCCTCCATAACACCGGTAAGTCAGGAGCGAAGACGTGAGCCTGGTTCAGCTTTGTCGTCGGATATGGCGAGGTGCTCCAATCATCGTCGTGTCTGGTCTGCCGCGGTCGGGCACCTCAATGGCCATGAAGATGCTCGAAGCGGGCGGCGTGCCGACGCTGACAAATGGCGTCCGCACCGCGGACGGGAGCAACCCGAAGGGCTACTACGAATTCGAGCGGGTGAAAGGGCTCGACAAGACCGTCGACACGGCGTGGCTTGCGGCCGCTCGGGGAAAGGCGATCAAGATCATTTCCTTTCTCCTCACCTACGTGCCCGAGAGGTTCGACTATCAGGTGATTTTCATGGAACGCAACATCGATGAGGTGCTGGCGTCGCAGAACAAGATGCTCACCGCGCGCGGCGAGGTCGCCGACACCAGCCAGGATGGCCACATGCGGCAGGTCTATCAGCAGCACCTGGCGAAGGTCGATACGTTCCTGAAGGGGCGGAAGTGCTTTTCGACGCTGCGCATCGGGTACAAGGATGTCATCGACAACCCCGTAGCCGAGGCGCGGCGGATCAACGAGTTCCTCGGCGGGAAACTGAACGTTGAGAAGATGGCCGCCGTTGCCGACCGCGAGCTTTATCGGAATAGGCGTCAGTCCTGAGTCCATGATCGATCTCCACATGCACACGACGGCGTCTGATGGCACGCTGCCACCTGAGGATCTGGTGGATCGCGTGCATGGAGCAGGCATCACGGTGTTCAGCGTGACCGATCACGACACGATGGCGTCGGTCAAAGCCGTGACGGCAGCCGCTGCGGCACACGGTCTGACGTGCGTGCCCGGGATCGAGATCACGGCGGTGCACGACGGTTACGATGTCCACATGCTCGGATACTTCCTCGACGACGCCTCGGCTTCGCTGAACGCCCTGCTGGCGCGGATTCGCGCGCTTCGACTCGAACGGGCGGCCGACATCGCGGGGCGGCTGGCCGCCGCCGGTGTGCCGATCGACATCGATCAATTGATCAACGATGCAAACGCGAACAACGGCCGATCCGTAGCCCGCCCACAAATCGCCCGAGCCCTGATTGCAGCCGGTCATGTGACAACAGTCTCCGAGGCGTTCGACCGCTTCCTTTCCGAAGGCTGCTGCGCGTATGTTCCGCACCGCGGACCACACCCGACCGACGTCATCGCCGTCATCGCCGAAGCAGGTGGAATCAGCTCGCTGGCGCATCCAGGCCTGCTCAACCACGACGATCTCGTTCCCGATCTCGTGCGTGCAGGGCTCGCAGCCATCGAGGCCTATCACAGCGCCCACGACGCGGCGACCACCGATCGCTACGTGTCGATCGCTCGCGCACACGATCTGGCCGTCAGCGGAGGCTCCGACTTTCACGGCGACGGCACACGGCGGAGCGAACTGTTCGGCGTAGTCTCGCTGCCTCTCGACGAATTCGATCGGCTCGCGGCGCGCGCCGCCGCACACTCGTCCGCGAATCGCCCACGCGCATGACGTGGGAAGCCTGGGCGACGGTCGCGATCGTCGCGATCATCCTGTACCTGCTCGCATCGAATCGGGCATCCCCCGACACTGCTCTTGGCGGCGGAGCAGCTGCGTTGATGACGCTCGGCTTGATGTCGTCGAAGCTGCCCACCGCGCATGACGCCGTGGCGGCATTCGGGAATGAGGCGCTCCTGACGGTCGCCGCGCTGTTTGTGGTGGCTGCGGGGCTGACCGACACCGGCGCGATTCAGCTCGTGACAGATCACGTCCTGGGCCGGCCGAAATCAGATGCTGACGCTCAAGTGCGACTGATCGGTCCCGTTGCGGCCATGAGCGCGGTCATCAACAACACGCCGATCGTGGCGATGTTCATCCCGGTTGTCACCGACTGGTGCCGTCGCACGGGCATTACGCCGTCGAAGCTGTTCATCCCGCTGAGTTACGCCGCCATTCTCGGCGGAATTTGCACGCTCATCGGGACGAGCACGAACCTGGTCGTCAACGCGTTGATGATCGACGCCCGTCGCGTCGATCCAACGATGCCCGTGATGACGATGTTCACGATCACAGCAGTCGGTCTGCCGGTTGCACTGGCCGGCCTCGTGTACCTCGCGGCTGCAGCTCCACGGCTGCTGCCCGACCGGCGCCCTGCGACGGCGACGGTCGAGGAACGGCGCGAATACATGATCGAAATGCAAGTGCAGCCGAACAGCGTCCTGGCTGGCCGCACGATCGAAGAAGCCGGATTACGGCACTTGTCGGGAATGTTTCTATCGGCGATCGAGCGCGACGAAGAAACGATCGTGGCCGTCGGCCCCGAGCAGCGCCTGCACGAACACGATCGACTCGTGTTCGTCGGCATCGTTGAGTCGGTCGCCGATCTGCAACGCATTCGAGGGTTGTCGCCGGCGACCGACGAGGTCGGGAAAATGGAGTCGGCCCGACACGAACGTTGCCTCATCGAGGCCGTCGTCAGCCCGACGTCGCCCGTTGCCGGCAAGAGCGTGCGAGACGCACGCTTCAGAACGCGCTATGACGCTGTGGTGCTGGCAGTCCACCGCGAGGGCGAGCGCATCGCCAAGAAAGTGGGCGACATCGTCCTGCGAGGCGGCGACACCTTATTGCTCGAGACACACCCGAGGTTTCTCAAGTACCAGCGGAACAACCGCGACTTCCTGCTGGCATCGCCGGTCATCGACTCGGCGCCGCCGCACGAGGAGCGGGCGTGGGTGGCGCTGACGGTCCTGGCAGCGATGGTCGCTGCGGCGGCATTCGAGCCCTTCACGCGCGTGACGATGCTCCATGCGTCGTGGGTGGCGGCGGGCATGATGATCGTCACCAAGTGCTGCTCCGCGGAGCGCGCGCGCGCAAGCGTCAACATCTCGGTGCTGCTCGCGATTGGCTCCGCGCTCGTGCTCGGACGTGCCATGCAAAGCTCCGGGCTCGCGGCCACTGTCGCCGCGCAGTTGTCGTCGGCGTTGAGCGCGTCGAACCCGCGCCTGATGCTGGCGGCTGTCTACCTGCTGACGCTGATGTTCACCGAGCTGATCACTCGCGCTGCAGCAGCGGCGATCACGTTTCCGATCGCGCACGCGTGGGCGACTGCAGCCGGGTTACACTTTCTGCCGTTCGGCGTGACTATCGCGATTGCGGCGTCGGCCGGGTTTGCAATCCCACTCGGGTATCAGACGCATCTAATGGTCTACGGACTCGGTGGATACCGGTTCACCGACTTCGTCCGCATCGGTCTGCCGCTCGATGTCCTGGCCATGGCGCTGACGGTCGCGATTGCGCCAATGGCCTTTCCATTCTGAACTGGAGGATTCGTGAGCCTGCCCGACACATTGATTCCGCCCCATGGAGGCACCCTCGTGTCGCTCGTCGTCGGGACGAGGCGCGCGACGGAACTGCGCGAACGGTCGCAGACGTGGCCGTCATGGGATCTGACGCCGCGCCAGCTCTGCGATCTCGAGCTCCTGGCCAACGGCGGCTTTTCGCCGTTGACGGGATTCATGACGCGCAGGGATTACGACGCGGTGTGCGGATCGATGCGGCTGGCCGACGGCACCGTGTGGCCAATGCCCATCACGCTCGACATCCCCGAAGCGTTGGCCGGCACTCTTGCCTCGGGCTCGCGCGTCGCGCTGCGCGATCCCGAAGGTGTGATGCTGGCAATTCTGCACGTGGAGGATCTCTGGACGCCGGACAGGGAAGCCGAGGCGCGCCGTGTCTTCGGGACGAACAACGCGGAACACCCGGGAGTGGCGGCCCTCGTTCGTGCACATCCCGTGTACGTCGGCGGCAGCCTGGAGGTCCTCCAGCTTCCGGCCCACTACGACTTCAACTCGCTTCGCCAGACTCCGGCCGAGATACGCGCCGACTTCGCGAACCGCGGCTGGAGCCGCGTGGTGGCGTTTCAGACGAGGAACCCGATGCACCGTGCGCACCTGGAGCTGACGCTGCGGGCGGCGCGCGACGTGAACGCGCACCTGCTGGTGCATCCGTCGGTCGGCATGACGAAACCGGGCGACGTCGATCACTACACGCGCGTACGCTGCTATCAGCACGTGCTCGCCAGCTATCCGCCGGGGACGGCGAAGCTCGCCCTGCTGCCGCTGGCGATGCGGCTCGGCGGTCCGCGCGAGGCCGTGTGGCACGCCATCATTCGCAAGAATCACGGCTGCACGCACTTCATCGTTGGCCGCGATCACGCCGGTCCGGGCAGCGATTCGAGCGGAAAGCCTTTCTACGGACCCTACGACGCCCAGGAGCTGTTGCGTCAGCACGAGAAGGAGATTGGCGTCGAAATGGTGCCGTTTCGCAACATGGTCTACGTCAGGAACCTGAATCAGTATTTTCCAGACGATGAGGTGCCCGCGGGAGCGGAAGTGTTGAACCTGTCGGGGACCCAGCTGCGGAAAATTCTCGCGGAAGGCGGCGCGATCCCTGAATGGTTCACGTTTCCGGCCGTCGCGACCGAGCTTCGGCGCACGCATCCGCCCCGTGTCGAGAGCGGTTTCACGGTGTTCTTCACGGGTCTGTCGGGATCGGGGAAGTCGACCATTGCGAACGTGCTGCTGGTGAAGTTCCTGGAGCTGGGCGGCCGGCCGGTGACGCTTCTCGACGGCGACCTGGTCCGCAAACATCTGTCATCGGAACTCGGATTCTCCAAGGAACATCGCGACATCAACATCCGTCGGATCGGATTCGTCGCATCGGAAATCACCAAGAGCGGCGGCATTGCGATTTGTGCGCCGATTGCGCCGTACGATTCCATCCGCAAGGAAGTACGGGCGATGGTCGAGCCGGGCGGAGGCTTCGTGCTCGTTCACACCGCGACGCCCATCGAGGTCTGCGAACAGCGCGATCGCAAAGGGCTCTACGCCAAGGCGCGCGCAGGCATCGTGCAGAACTTCACCGGCGTGTCCGATCCCTACGAGCCGCCGACGGATGCCGAGATCGTCATCGACACCACGTCGGTTGGGCCCGGACAGGCGGCGGAGATGGTCATCGATCACCTGCGCGCGCACGGGTACGTGTCATGAGATCGTCCGCCACAGATTGATACGGTCTGCCTGCGATCATGGAGTATGCGACGCTCAAGCGCCTGTTATCAGCCATGGAACAACATCGCGTGACGTACGCAGTCTGCGGTGCGGTCGCGCTCAACCTGCATGGCTTGGCTCGCTTCACGGAGGACCTCGACATTTTCGTCGCGCCGGAGCCCGCGAATATCGACCGCCTCAAGGCCGCGCTGATGTCGGTGGTCACCGATCCAGAGATCGATCAGATTACCGCCGTGGATCTACTCGGCGAGTACCCTGCGGTTCAGTACGTTCCACCGGACGGAAGTTTTCGGCTGGACATCCTCACGCGGCTTGGCGACGCCTTCAGTTTCGGCGATCTCGAAATTGAACGCTTACCCTTCGATGATTTGACGGTCAGCGTCGTGACGGCTCGAACGCTCTACCGGATGAAGAAAGACACCGTTCGTCTGAAGGATCGTGCCGACGCCGAGCTCCTGAGGCAGCGGTTCGGGTTCGAGGAGCGCTGATGCCTGTGAAGAAATTTCGGTCCGTGAGCGACATGGAGCAGCCTATCTGGCGCAAACCGGGCGATCCCGCGCTGTATCGAACGATGGCGGCGCTGTGGGATCTCGGCCACCGCACGCGGACAATACGTTTGCGGCCAGGCGTGAGAAAATTCGCATCGATCGACGATATCGATCGATCTCAGATCTGGATCCAGGACTCTCGCATTCGTTGAAGTTCAGGTCGACGTCTCGATGCCAACTGCAGCCACGCTCCCTCTCGAGAATCCAAAACCGGAGCGATCGCGGGCCAGGAGGCACGCCGATCGCCCTGTCCCTTGCGAAGAGGTAAAGATCGTGAGGGTGGGGTTGAGCGCGTGGCGCTCTC
>JBKPDW010000407.1:0-11807 GCA_046728115.1 Acidobacteriota bacterium
CTGTACAGCGGCGCGATCAGGGGCTGCACGATCGAGGCGGTGCCGTC
This sequence comes from Acidobacteriota bacterium, assembly GCA_046728115.1. Lineage (GTDB taxonomy): Bacteria > Acidobacteriota > Vicinamibacteria > Vicinamibacterales > CAVVIG01 > CAVSWN01. The sequence goes on from JBKPDW010000407.1 coordinate 48, forward strand.
GTACCCACGCGCGTCGCTCCACGATTCCAGGAAGTGCGCTTCCGGAATCTGCCAATGGCACAGCGCCGACGTCTCGTCGTCGTACAAGCTGAGATGGATGCGCAGCGGAACCTTGTCCATGGCGCCGGCGAAGTCGAGATCGACCGGCGCGGTGTAGACAGGATTGCCGCCGACGATCACGAGCACGTTGACCTTGTCCCCGCGCATATCCGCGACGAGATCGCGCAACGACTGGATCTGATCGACCGGTTCCGCTTCGATGGGCTGCGTGTATACGACCGTGTTGCCCACGTTGCCGAGGCTGGCGTTCAGGATATGCGCGAGCGCATGCACCACAGGCGGCTGGTACTCACCCGCGACAACGAGCGATCGCCCGCGATGCGCGAGCAGATCTCGTGCGACCGCGTCGTTCCATGCCGCTCGTGGCGCTGACGTCTCCGCCCGGCTCGGGCCTCCCGCGTCCAATCGGCTGAAGCCTCGCGCTCCCGCAGTCGCTGCGACACGCGCGAGCAATTCGCGCGCGATCCCTTCGACCTCACTCGGCTTCGCGACAACACGATGATCGGCGCGTGCGCCGGTCGAACTCGGCATGCTCTCGACGGCGTAGAGCCGGTTCATGCGATCGGGCTGCTCCGGGCGACGACGCGCGGCAAAGTCGCGGGCATAGCGGAGCGAGCCTGGGCCGCACGCGAGGACGTCCGCATCCAGCGTGACGATCACATCCGCGGCGTCGAAGCGGTACTGCGCGTCGACGTATTGGCCGAACGCGAGCATGGCCCCCGCTCGCGCGCTGTCGCGGCTGGCCGTGTCCCACTGATGCCATCTCGCCGACGGAAACCGCCTCAGCAGATCGCGAATCTGAGCGGCGAGCGTCGGTGAATTGACGGATTCGGTCAACAGGCACAAACCGCCGCCGCGAAGCGGCTGCTGCGCCGTCAGCGCCGCGCGAATCGCGCCCAGAAACGCTGACCATGGACGAATCTCCCCCAGGTGCGTGAGCGTCTGCGAGCGATCCGGATCGTAGAGACCGAGGATGGCGGCTTGAGCGAAGAGATCGGCTGCGCCCACGCTGCCGGGGTGGAGCGGGCTTCCCTCGATCTTCGTCGGCCGGCCTTCGTGGCTCTCGACGAGCAGACCGGTCGCGACGCCACCGATGGCCATCGCCGTAGCGAACAAGAGCGGTTTTCCCGGGACGAGCTCCTCCGGCTGCCTGACGTACGGCACGATCCGCTCGACCGGTTGTCGCGTGCAGGCCGTAACGCCCGCCAGTGCCAGCGACGCTCCCATGAGACGAAGAAACGTCCGGCGCTCAACCGGGTCGAAGACCATCTCGAGCTCCGGCGGGAATTCGGCGTCGCGGCGGTCGTTCATCGATGACACGTCGAACAACTCGTGAGTTTCTGAATCTGATATTCCTCGACGAGTCGCCGCCCCAGGGCGAGTTGATCGGGCGGCGGCACGTAATCGACGCGGAACACCGCATTGCGCGGCCGGACGTACTGCTCCGGGTTGCGATGGCAATCGAGGCACCACTCCATCTGCAACGATTGTTCCTGCGACATCAGCGGCATGCGATCGACCTGACCATGACACGTCGTGCAGCCGATCCCCTTGTGCACGTGAATGCTGTGATTGAAGTAAACGAAGTCCGGCAGATCGTGCACGCGCGTCCACTGGATCGATTGGCCGGTGCGGAAGCTGTCGCGCACTGGCGCCAGAAACGGACTGTTCGCGAAGATCTGCGAATGACAGTTCATGCACGTTCGCGTCGGAGGAATTCCTGCGAACGAGGAATCCTCGACCGACGTGTGGCAGTAACGGCAATCGATTCCGTTCCCGGCGACGTGCCGCTCGTGACTGAACTGGATTGGCTGTTCGCGCGCGACGTGCGCCTGGGTTACCCAGGGCGATCGATTGATCGCCGCGAGCAGCCAGAGCAGGGCACCTACCAAGAAAACAGCACCGAAGATGCTGACCCGAGCAATCGTGTTGGCGCTTCGATGGAAGATCTGAGGCATCGACGCGACGACCGGCGCAAAGGCTTTGAGCTTACCGCGTTTGGTTGCGGCGGTGTCAAAACCACAGATGAGTTTGAACACCTGGGGAAAGCTTCCCGCGAGCTACTGCGGCGCTTTCTCCCAGGTGTACGTACGCCCGCGCGCGTACCGTTCGAACCACTCCAGCTCTGCGTTCGCTTTGAACAACAGGTGACGCAGCTCCTGCCACTGATGGCCATCGCGCGGCGCAACGTACAGGTGACTCGGGACGCCATTGTGCTTCAGCGCGCGGTACATCTCCATCGATTGTGCGAGCGGCACGCGCGTATCGGTTTCGCCGACGAAGAGCAACGTCGGCGTCCTGGCCTTGGCGATGTCCTTCAAGGGCGAGTTGTCCCAGAACGTGGCGATCGGCGCATCTTTGTCCCACGGTGTCCCGCCGAACCAGGTGACGCGGAACGATCGCACGTCGGTCTGTCCGTAAAACGACGTCCAGTCCGCGAGGCTCGCGCCCGAGGATGCGGCCCTGAAGCGATCGGTCATCGTGATGAGCTTGTTCGTCAGGTGCCCGCCCGCGCTCCAGCCCATCGCGATGAGCCGTTCCGAGTCCGCGATGCCGCGTTGAACGAGGTAATCGACGCCCGACAGCACGTCGTGCTGCATGTTGTGGAAGAAGTGGCCGACAACGTCTCGATAGAATGCGTTGCCGTAGCCCGTGCTTCCCCGATAGTTCGGCCGGAGGACCGCGTAGCCTTTGCCGGTCAGCACCGGAAAATAGTTCAGCAGCAGTCCCGATCCTGCGCCGAACTTGTCCGACTCCATGGGCCCGCCGTGCAGCTGCACGACGAGCGGATAGCGCGTGCCCGCCTGGTAGTCGGTCGGATAGAACAAGATGCCCTCGATCGTCGTCCCGTCAGGGCTCCTCCACGACACCTTTTCCTGCCGGGGCACGGCAAACTCCCGCTCCATTTTGTCGAACAGGTGCGTCAGTCGCGTGAACGTCGGCCTGGTTCCGGTCAACGGCAGCGTCCACACGTCGCCGAACCGCGAAGGTTCGTCGAGCTGCACCAGCATCACGCCGGCTTTCGGCACGACCGACCAGCCGGTGAAGGGGATGAAGTGCTCGCCATCGGTCAGTTGGCGCAGACTGCGCGACTGAACGTCGATCTCAACGATCTCGCTGTGCACGCCCATGTTGACGACGGCGAGGATTGAGCGGCCGTCAGGCGCCCACGTGGCTTGATCGAACGCGTATGGAAAGTCCGGAATGACGGCGCGCGCCGCGCCACCCGATGCGGCAGCGACGAACAGGTTCGTGTTGTAGTACGGCTCGAACCGTTCGTTCGTGTCGGCCATGAACAGCAGTTGCGTGTTGTCGGGCGAGAGCTCGGCGCCGGTCTCCTCCACGCTGTTGTGCGTGGTCGCGGTCGCATTCGCGCCGCTCGAATCCATTACCCACACCTCGCCGAGGAACGCATCGCCAGGCTGTGGGGTCGGCGCGCGATGGAATGCGATGCGCGTACCGTCGCGTGAAAGGCGATATTCGATCACGGACCAATCGCCGGTCGTGATCTGCGACTCGGCGCCCGTCGAGACGTCGACCTTCCACAGATGCCGCTGCTTGTAGTCCTCGTCGAACGCGTACACGTCGTCTTTCACCTGGTTCCGTTCGCGTTCCGCCGGCGTGAGCGGTTCGGCCGCCGTGAAGTAGATCGCGCGGCCGTCGGGCGTCCACGACGGGGCGTTCGGCAGAGTGGCGTGGTGCGTGATCCCGCGGGCCTCGCCGCCGTTCGCGGGCATCAGCTGAAGCTGCCCGTCTCGTACGAACACGATCGTCTGGCTGTCGGGCGACCAGCGCGGCTGGATCGGAATGTCGCCGGAGCCGCCAAAGGTAAGCTGTGTTGGTGCGCCCCCGCCCACATCCTGGCGCCAGAGATGCCAGACAGGACGCCCGAGTTTCCAATCTGCGCTGCTCTGCAGATAGATCAGAATGCGGCCGTCCGGTGAGAGCTGCGGCAGGATGATTCGCGGCTGCTCGGCCAGATCAACAAGGGTCATCGGGCGCCGGGTTTGCGCCCGCGGAGCGCGAGTGGTGGTTGCCAGCACCGCGCATGCGACCAGGGCTCCCGCCGCAAGTCCCAGCCGGCGAGACTGTCTGCTCATCGTCCTCGCTCGGATGCAGAGTCCAGCGTCGGATCTTGCCATAGCCGGATGCCGCTGATATAAGTCGTTCTGTCAAACGCCTGAATTCAGAGTCTATGAAGGGATTTGCAACCGGCTGCGTCGTCCTCCTGCTGGCCGCACTCCACGCGCCGCCGATTGTCGTTCGCGCGGCCGAATTTCCCGCCGGCCTTCGCTCTGACGAAAATGGCCGAAGCTTCGGCCAGACTCGCCAAGGCGCTGGAGGCACGACGGCGGCGCCCACCGACGGGGATTTCGTGATCCGCGACTTCAAGTTCGGCACCGGTGAAGTGTTGCCTGCCTTGAAGCTGCACTATCGGACAATTGGCACACCGCGCCGCGACGCTTCGGGCCTTGTCCGCAACGCCGTGCTGATTCTGCACGGAACGGGCGGGACCGGCTCTGGATTCCTGTCGGCTGCCTTTGGCGGTGAATTGTTTGGCGCAGGTCAACTGCTCGACGCGACGAAATATTTCATCGTCCTGCCGGATGGCATCGGCCACGGACAGTCCAGCAAGCCGAGCGACGGTCTGCACGCGAGGTTCCCGAAGTATACCTACGACGACATGGTGCGCGCTCAGCATGCGCTGCTCGTGGACGGTTTGAACGTGAACCATTTGCGCCTTGTGATGGGAACGTCGATGGGCGCCATGCACTGCTGGGTGTGGGGCGAGATGTATCCTGATTTCGCCGACGGCCTGCTGCCGCTGGCGAGCGCGCCGACCCAGATCGCGGGACGCAACCGAGTGATGCGGCGAATGATCATCGACAGCATCACGAAAGATCCGGCTTGGAACAACGGCGAGTACACCGAGCAGCCTCGACAGGGTCTGAGGGGTGCGATCAACCTCCTCATGATGATGACAAGCAGCCCGCTCCAGTGGCACCGATCCGGTCAAAGCCGCGATGCCGCCGATCAGTGGTACGAGACCCAGATCACGTCGCGCATGGCATCAACCGATGCCAACGACATGCTGTATCAGTTCAGCGCGTCGCGGGATTACGATCCGTCGCCGAAGCTCGAGACGATCACGGCGGCGGTGCTCGCGATCAACTCTGCGGACGATGTGGTCAATCCGCCGGAACTGGGATTGATGGAGAAACTCATGCCCCGTGTGACGCGCGGACAGTACGTGCTGATCCCGACGAGCGATCGCACACGCGGACACGGCACACACTCGCTCCCGGCGGTCTGGGGCAGCTACCTCGCCGAGTTTCTGAAGACGCTGCCGCCCTCGTCGACCACGAGCGAGCAACGATGACTGCTTCGACATGAGTGACGACCGCAAGTACCGTCAGCGGGGGTACCAGGACGAGCCGCGGGAACGTGGCCCGAAGGGGCCGAAGCCCCCGCCGCCGAAGGAGCGCGCACCCGGGCGCGTCCTGCAGGACGAACGCGGTCCGAAAACGCCGAATCTGATGGCGGCGCACGAAGTCTTCCGGTGCGCGCGCTGCGGCAATCTGCTCTCGGTGCCGGTCGGGCTGCTCGACCGATGCTCGAAGTGTGGCGTGGATCTGCACAGCTGCATTCAGTGCGTCAATTTCGACACCAGCGCGCGGTGGGAGTGCAGCGAGAACGCCAGGCTGTCCGCACGCGTGGCGCCGAAGGACGAACGCAATAACTGCACGCTGCTCACGCCGAGGACGACAGTGGAGCGGCAGACCGGCACGCCCGCGAGCGCGAAGGACTCGTCGCCTCCCGTGAGCAGCGCCCGGCGCGCGTTCGACGATTTGTTCAAATAGCGCGCACTCTTCGAGCGAGCCGCAAGCGAACGATGTCCCTGATCACTCCATCGGATCAACAGCGACTGCGCGAGACTTTCGCGGAAATGACCCGCTCTGTGCGACTGGTGTTCTTCACACAAGCTCTCGACTGTGAAACCTGCGTTCAAACGCGGCAGATTCTCGACGAGCTTCCCGCGCTTTCCGACAAGATCACAATCGACGAGAAGAACTTCGTGCTCGATCCCGACAGCGCCATGCTCTACGGAATCGATCGCGTTCCGTCCATCGTCATCGTCGGCCACGACGAGGCGGGTCAGGAGCGCGACTCACGGATTCGCTTCGTCGGCGCGCCGGCCGGCTACGAGTTCATGTCGCTCGTTCGGGCGGTGACGCTCGTCGGCGGCTCGAGTTCGAATCTGACGGCTGAAAACCGGCGCCGTATTGAGGCTGCAGACAAGCCGATCGTGATGCAGGTATTCACCACGCCCACTTGACCGCATTGTCCGCGGGCGGTCAGCCTCGCACACGAAATGGCGTTTGCGAACCCCAACATCATTGCAATCGCCGTGGAAGCTACGGAATTTCCGGATCTTGCACGCCGGTATCAGGTGAGCGGCGTGCCGAAGACGGTGATCAACGATCAGGTCGAGATCCTCGGTGCGCTTCCGCAGGATGCCTTTGTCGAGCAGGCGTTGAGTGTGTTGACACCGCCGAGTTAGATCGCAACTCGCCACCACGGTGGTCACGGAGCACACGGGTCGAATTGCTGCGAGACAACCTTCCTCCGTGTCCTGGGCATCCTGCGTGGAGCGCCTGATTCTGCGACGCACTCGAAGCCGGGGCCCCGGTCTGCTATCGTTTTGCCCGGAGAAACCAGAACATCAACCCAAGCGCACACCACGCCACGAACGAGAGCCATTCGTTGCGCGTGAAGCTGCCTGGGACTCCTGGCACGACCTTCATCAGGATGATCGCGAGGCTGACGAACAGGCCAGCCCATGCGAGCAATGGCGACGTGTCGCCGTCGGATCCTCCGGTCCGCCGGCGACGAGCGAGGTAGGCCGCGCAGGCCGAGAGCCATCCGACGCCGACGGCGAGGGAGCCGACCTCGCTGATCGGCACCAGGATCGCGTCGCCGAAAACCGACGTGGCGATCGTCAGCGCGCCCATCAGCAGAATGGCGACGACCGGCGTGCCGAAGGACTCGTGAACGCGCCCCAGCGAAGCGTGCACCAGATTTCGGCGACCGATCGCGTAGAGCATTCGGGTTGCGGCGACGAAGTTGCCGTTGAAGATCTTCAGCAGCGAAAGGAAGGCGCCGAACAGGATCAGTTGGGCGATCGCGTGCGATCCAAACGTCCGCTCGAAGGCAACCTCCGTTCGCACGTGCCCCGAGACGATTTCCTGCCATGGATACACGAACGTCACCACCGCGATGATGATCACGTAGAAAATCAAACCGGCGAAGAGCGCGGCGTAAATGGCTTTCGTGAAGTTCAGCGGATCGAATCCGCTGCGGGCCTCTTCTGATCCTTTGGCGACGGACTCCCACCCGGTCATGTAGTACGGGACGATCTGCATCACCAGAAACATCGAGAGCCACGCGCCGCCGGCGCCTGTCTTCGAGAAGAGCGGATGCCAGTTGGCGCTCGATCCACGAGCAAACCCGAGCAGCGTAAAGACGGCAAAAATGGCGAGCAAACCGAACGTCGTGACGTCCTGGAAGACGCCGCTCGGCCTGATGCCGCGATAGTTGACGAAGACGATGAGGACCGTCAACGCGAAGCCGACAGCCACGCGCGGCCCGTAGATCGGGCTGCCGGCGACGACATAGAGCTGATGCGTGTTGAGCGACGGGAAAACACGGGAGAGCAGATTGCCCGTTGCCACGGCTTCCCACGGGCACACGATCGCGTAGGACAGGATCATCGTCCAGCCGGCGGCGAAGCTGATGAACGGCGGAAACACGGTTTCGGTGTACGCGATCTCGGCGCCCGCGTCCTGAATCCGGCGCACCAACCGCCCGTACGTATTCGCGATGGGGAAGAGCAGCAGGCCGCCGATGAGGAAGCCGAGCATCCCGCCGCCCGGCCCGCCACGCGAGAGCCAGTCGTCCATGAGGACGACCCACCCGACACCGATCATCGTGCCGAAGCCGAAGGTGAAGTACTCGATGGTACTGAGAGTGCCGTGCAGTCCTGCCGAACGCGCGTCGCGTGTACGCACCACGCGCGCACTGTAATTCATTTCGTTTTTTCGTGCTTCGTGGCTAGAATGCGCGTCGATTGGGTCATCAACCGCGTCCATCGTTCCGAAGTCCGCGATTCGCACAACCTGCGACATTCATGCGGCTGCCGCACGTCACGGATCCACGCGGTCTCGACGTCGCGATCGTCGGCGTGCCGTTCGACGGCGGCACGTCGTACCGTCCTGGCTCACGCCTCGGCCCCCGTGAGATCCGCACGCAGTCGTCGCTGATCCGGAACTACAGCTTCTTTCTGAAGGTCGCGCCGTTCGATCGCTTGAACGTCGCCGACGTCGGCGACATCGATGCGCCGCCCGTGAGCATCGAGAAATGCTATGAGGCGGTCGAGGCGGGGATCGCCGCCATCGCCGACGCTGGCGCACGACCGATCGTGGTCGGCGGCGATCACTCGATCACCCTGCCGATTCTTCGCGCCCTGGCCGGACGGCATGGCCGCCTCGGGCTCGTGCAATTCGACGCGCACCTCGACACGTGGGATGAATACTTCGGCGGCAAATATTTTCACGGCACGCCGTTTCGACGCGCGATCGAGGAGGGGCTGATCGACGGGCAGCGGTTCGTCCAGGTCGGCATTCGAGGTCCGATATACGGCGAGGCGGATTTCGATTTCCAGAGGCAGCACGGCATCACGACGATCGACATCGATCAGGTGAAGGACCGCGGCATTCCGTGGGTGATCGACGAGATCCGCCGTGTGGTGACTGGGCCTGCCTACATGACGTTCGATATCGACGCCGTCGATCCCGCATTCGCGCCCGGAACGGGGACGCCTGAGGTCGGCGGCCTCACCAGCCACGAAGCGCAGCGTCTCGTGCGCGGTCTCGCCCCTCTGCGTCTGGTCGGCGGCGATGTCGTCGAGGTCTCGCCCGTCTTCGACGGCCCTGCACAGGTGACCGCTGTGCTCGCCGCGAACCTGATCTTCGAATTTCTCTGCGTCCTCGCGCGCTGACGCGAAGCCCGGCGACGCGCGAACGTCGTACAGCGGACGCGCGAGCACCCTCGGCGAAGCCGCGAGCACCCTGCAGCGAAGTCGCCCAGCACCCTGCGGCGAAGCCGCCCAACGAGCTGAAAACGCCGCGCACTTTGCGGCGGCGGCGTGAAGGTACGATGCGGCCGCATCTGCTAGCATCGATGAATGGTCCGTCGTGCCCTCGTCTGTCTCTTGCTTCTGGCTGGCGCTTCGTCGTTTCAAGCGGTCGAACCCGTCCGCTATCGTTTCTCGTTTCCTGAACCTCAGCATCGGTGGATGCAGGTCGAAGCTACGTTCCCTGATATCGCGCATCCCACGCTTGAACTCCGAATGAGCCGATCGTCGCCAGGCCGGTATTCGCTGCACGACTTCGCGAAAAACGTCTACGACGTGCGCTCGTTTGGCGCCGACAGTCGCGAACTGCCGACGCTTCGGCCCGACCCGTACGGATGGAATGTAACCGGCCATGGCGGCACCGTGACGATCAAGTACAAGGTCTACGGCGATCGCATTGACGGCACGTACCTCGCCGTCGACAGCACGCACGCGCACATCAACATGCCGGCGGCATTGATGTGGGCCCGAGGAATGGACGAACGTCCGGCGACGGTGACCTTCGAGCAGCCTGCCGGTATGCATTGGGAGGTGGCCACGCAACTGCACGGTGACGGCCTGCAGTTCACCGCGCCAAACCTGCAGTACCTGATGGACAGCCCGGCGGAGTTTGGCCCGATCGCGGTGCGGCAGTTCTCGGTCGGTTCGAGCCGCTTTCGTTTTGCGCTCCACCACACTGGCACGAGCGGCGAGTTCGACAGCCTCCTCAGGGATGTCGAAGCCATTGTGCGCCAGGAAGGCGCGATCTTTCGTGAGTATCCGGCATACGAGCCCGGGTACTACTCGTTTCTAGCGGACTATCTGCCCTACGCGAGCGGCGACGGCATGGAGCATCGCAACAGCACGGTCATCACATCGCCGGCCTCGATTGCGAGCGCGCGTACGGACCTGCTGGACACCGTCGCGCATGAATTCTTCCATTGCTGGAACGTCGAACGGATCCGCCCACGTGGGCTTGAACCGTTCGACTTCGATCGCGCGAATTTCTCGGGAGAGCTCTGGCTCGCCGAGGGCTTCACGCAGTACTACGGGCCGTTGGCGATGCACCGCGCGAAGCTGATCGATATCGACGAGACTGCCGGAACGCTCGCCCAGTTGGTCGAGGCTGTTCAGAGCCCAGGACATCTGGTGCGATCGGCCGAAGACTCCAGCCGTATGGCGGTGTTCACCGACGGCAGCCGGCCGATCGATCGTACGAACTGGACGGATACGTTCATTTCGTATTACCCGTACGGCGGCGCAATCGCGCTGGCGCTCGATCTCACGCTCCGCGATCGAACGGACAGCCGCGTGTCGCTCGACGATTTCATGTACGGCATGTGGAACCGTTTCGGCAAGCCCGGTGGATCGCGCGAGGGCTACGTCGACCACCCGTACTCGATCGACGATGCCGAGGCGACGCTCGCCGCCGTCAGCGGCGACGCGGCGTTCGCGCGCGATTTCTTTGCGCGCTACGTTCACGGTCACGACGTGGCTGACTACGGGCGGCTGCTAGCGCGTGCCGGATTCGCCGTGCGCCGACGCCATCCGGGCCGCGCCTGGCTCGGCGACCTCCGCTTCGATTCTCACCGCGGCGCGCGTCTGGCAAATCTCGTCGCGCCGACCTGGCCCATATATGCCGCCGGCGTCGATCAGGATGACGAGCTGCAGCGTGTGGACGGCCAGCCAATCAGCGGCGAAGGCGACGTCGCAACAGTCCTGCAGCGCCGCAAGCCTGGCGACAGCATCCAGATTGTGTTCGTCGATCGCACGGGTGTGGCAAAAACGGTGACCGTGATGCTGGCTGAGGATCCCCACATCGAAGTAGTACCGATCGAGCGCGGCGGGATACTCACACCTGAGCAAAAAATCTTTCGCGCCAAATGGCTGGCGCCGAAGTAATGTTGCTGGGCCCGACCCCAATCCCAAGTCCCTGACTGTTATGCCTCTGCCGTGGTTGCGGATTCTCGATGCGATGATCGGCGTGACCGATCTGGCGCGGAGCCTCCGGATTCGATCGCTCAGCCAGGGGAATCCCGACCAGCAGCTCGACACTGTCAACCGGACTAGCCCGGCACCACTGTCAGGACTCGAAGCGCGACTCGCAGGTGTCGTTGTTGCGGCTCTCAAGGAAGCCTTCGATCGCGACAGTCGACGACTCGAGCTCGAGCGTGCGCAGCTCGAAGCCGAGCGCGAACGCGCCGAACGCGCGCTGCGACTCGAGCTGCTGCGGCAGTCTGGCGAACGCGAAATTACGCGACAACGCCTGCTGTCTGGGGCGGCGGGCGCGACCTGGATCGGCACGCTGTTCTTCTCCTCACGGCTGACGAGCGGGCCCCCTGCCGCACGCCTCGCTGTCGGCATCGGGTGGGTGCTGCTCCTGTTTGCGCTCGCGATGTCGTTTGTCGCCCAATCCAGGGTGGCGGCCTGGCTCAATCGCAGTATCGACAGCGCAGATCCTCGCGGCGCGGCGCCGTCTGGCGCTGCCGGTGTGCTGGCCTTGTGGCTGATGGTGCTCGGCCTTGCCC
>JBKPDW010000408.1:0-7567 GCA_046728115.1 Acidobacteriota bacterium
CTCCCCATCTCGAGGACCTCTGGGCAATCCACTTTTCTGAGCTCGGCGGACAGGAGTACACCGTTCCCGGCATGTTCATCGCCAACTCGTTCGATGATCCGCAGCCTGCTATCCCCATCTCACCGATGACACCGCCGGCGCGCGGAACGCAAGGGCCACCGCCACCCTCGCACAACGGGATGGCGCATTGGATCAAAGTGTCCGCTCAGACCGATGGCACCTTCACGGTCACGAACCAGCGCAACGGGTTCAGCAAGACCTACCGGGCGGTTTCTGGCACAAACTAGAGCAGTCCTCGCGTCGCAAAGGAGAAAGCGATGAAGGTCCCACCCGTCGCGAACGGTGTTGCTGTTGCCATCGCTCTTGCGCTCGCGTGTTCGACCGCGCAGGCCCAATGGTCGATCGGTCCGGTCGGTGGGTATCAGGCGACGCCTGGCAAAAATCGTTACCTCTATCTGGTGTTCGCCAATCCTGTCCCCGGCATGGATTATGGTGAGTCCGCCGTTATGGTGAGTCCGGAAGAAGCGCGATGCCGTGGCGCGGTGTCCTTCCGGGCGCCCTTCGCATAATTCCTACAGAGCCTCCAGCCATGTCAGGAGGTCCTTCGACAGACGCGCCGCCTTCGGCGTGGTCGACGTCGGTGATCCTGCGATGGCCAGCGCCTCGCGCTTCATGCCGACATCGATCTGCACGTACACCTCCGTTGACTTCACGTCGGCATGACCGAGAAAGTCCTTGATCGTGATGAGCGGAATGCCGGCCTGGAGCAGGTGCATGGCCTTGGTGTGCCGCCTATTCCGCATGCGGAATAGGCGTCACTATTCCGTGTCCCGGACTATGCCGAGCGACGTGAGACACCGTCGCGGTCAGGCCAGAAATTGCGGCTGAAAAACGACAGAAGGCTGGTCACGCACTCGGCATAGTCTGTGTGTCGCCTACAGGCTGTTGAGGAAAGCAAGGAGCTCGTCGCCAGGTCGATAGCGACCAGGCGTGCCATTGAGTGGTGTGGTCTTGGCGAGCGCCTGCTCCTTCATCGCCAACGTCGCCTCCAGGTAGATCTGCGTCGTTTCAACGGATTCGTGCCCGAGCCACATGGCGATCACCGATCGGTCCACGCCCGCTTGCAGCAGGTCGAGGGCCATCGTGTGACGCAGGACATGTACCGTGACGCGTTTGTCTTTCAGGGATGGGCAGACCTTGGCGGCGGCGGCGCAGTGTTTGACCATGAGATACTGGATGCCGTCGGGACTCAGTCGCGTACCCCGGGCATTCGGGAATAGCATCCGTCCATCACCGCGTCGCGGTTCGCGGAGCCAGGTTTTCAACACGGCGACGGTCGGTTTGGCCAGCGGGGTGCATCGTTCCTTTCGCCCTTTCCCAATCACACGAACGTGAGCACCCGGACCGAGGGTGACGTCCTCGCAGGTCAGGCCGGTCATTTCGGAGAGACGGAGTCCCGTCTGCACCGCCATCAGGAGGAACGCGTGATCGCGCCGGCCGAACCAGGTGCGCTGATCAGGTGCCGCCAGCACCGCCTGCACCTCTGACCGTGTGAGAAAACGAACCAAGGTCCGCGTAACTGCGCCGCATGGGCGGGCGCTTCGAAGGCGGCGTAGCGAAAGAACGAGTGGATGGCGGTCAGCCGGAGATTCCGACTCCGGACGCTCAGCCTTCGCTGTCTCTCCAACTGATCGAGAAATGCCACGACCAACGGCGCGTCAATCGCGTCCAACGGCAGTCGCGCCGGTGACGTGTGCAGTCGCTGGTGCGCAAAGGTCAACAGCAGACGGAACGTATCGCGGTACGAACTGATCGTATGCGGACTCGCCTGGCGTTGCTGCATCAGCCGCTGTGTGAAGAACCGTTCCAATAACGGCGCGAAACTGATACTGGTGGTCGTCATGACTGACCCTCCCACCACCGCTCAAGGCGGGACGTCGCCTCTCGCATCAGCTCGGGCCAGGCACTGAGTACCAAAACGTATCGCCGACGTGAACATGACCGAGATAAGCGGACAAGATGGGCAAGCGTCGTTCGGGGTCGGCGCCGGCGCGATACCATCGCACCAGCGTTGTGACCGCGAATCGGTGCCGCAGATCATGCAAACGCGCGTATCCCTGAGCCCGCGCCCAGTCTGCAAATCCCTGAATCTCTGTTGCGACCGGTCCCGACGGCGGCTGCGACAATGCGATGTCGCCATCAACGATGTACGGCATGTCGGCTCCTTCCCCCTTTTCACAGGGAATCGAAGGAACGAACTATGCCGACTGACCGTGGAACTACATGCTGAAAATCTGGGGCAGAACGGACCTACTCGGCATAGTCGGGAACGCGGAATAGTGCCGGATTGTGTGTGGGCTGATGCCCGACCGGCGGAGACTCGCCATTGAGGCGCGTGCGCGGTCGATGTACTTTATGAACACGTAGCGGGCGCCGTGGCGCTTCAACGGCTGCCCGTACCGATTGCGAAACAACGGACCGCGATCGTCGAGCGCACGGCCGACACGTGCGAGGTACCGGCTCACGAGACGGGCGGTCTGCGGCAGCAGTGGACAGAGGCGCTCGCGTCGGCCTTTGCCGTGGAGTCGCGCGACCGCGGGCGATAGGAGCCGGATATCGCTCGGCGTCAGGTCGAGCAGCTCTTGGATGCGGGCCCCGGTGTCGTACAGCAGGGCGAGCAGCACATAGTCGCGCTCACCGTCGATCGTCGTGCGGTTCATCTGCGCCAGCAGATGGGCGAGCTCCGCTTCCGTGAGGTAGCCGAGGAGCGGACGCGTTGCCTTCTTTACGGGAATGGCCAGCACGCGATGACACGCGAGGGCGCAGTCGGGGTGGCCGTCGAGGACGTCCCGGAAGAAGCTGTGAATCGCGGCCAGGCGCGCGTTGCGGGTCCGCACCGAATTGCGGCGCGTCGTTTCGAGGTCCGTGAGAAACCGCAGGATCAGATCCGGGGTTAAATCGTCGATCTGCAGGGCCGCCACCGGTCGGTGGCAGGCGTCCGCGGCGAATCGGAGCAGCAGTTTGAGCGCGTCTCGATAGGACTTGGTGGTGTGCGGACTGGCATTGTGCTCCACGGCGAGGTGGCGCACGAAGAAGGCGGTCACGAGCCTCGCGAGGTCAGGGGCCGCCGTCATGACTGGCCTCCCTCACGGATCAGGTATCCGAACCGGCGCTCGTGCCGCCGAGCGATCTCGCCCACCATGTCGGCCGTGAGCTGCAAGTACCGTTGCGAGCTGGCCAGGCCCACGTGCCCGAGGTGCGTCGCCAAGGCCGGCAAGCGAGCGCCCAGATCGGCCTCTTGCTGGTACCACACCAACAGTCTGAGGACCGCGAATCCGTGACGGAGATCGTGGAGGCGGAGTGAACGGCCGGCGCTGTGACGAGGAATGTCGGCGCGCGGAGCACTTGGTGGAACGCCGTGGTGAGCGCGGTGTGAGAGTACGGTCGGCCGGACGCGGTTGAAAAGAACGGCGCGTCCGGGCTCCGCGAGCCCAGGTGGCGCTCGATCGTCGTGCGGCAGCGGTCAAGTCGAGCCGCGACGTCGGACGCGAGAGGAACGAGACGAGACTTGCCAAACTTGGTGTCGCGTACGCGCAGCACGGCGCCGACGAGATCGACGTCCGCGATGGTGAGCCCGAGCACTTCGCCCGTCCGTAGTCCGGTGAAGTACAGGAGTACCAGGACGGTGCCCAAGACGGTGTTGCAAATAGGGGACCACGGCCTCGTCCCCAGGTGCTCCCACGCGGTGAGGAATCGACGGCCCTCCTCCTGTGACAGCACACGGGCCACGAAGGTGCGGCGGTGAATGGCCAAGAATCGCGGCGCTGGCACCGCCGTCCGCGGCTGATCGAGCGCGAGAAACCGGCAAACCTGACGGATCAGGCTGAGTCGGTGCGCGCGCGTGGTCTCTGATTCCTCGCCTCTGCGCGCGACATACCGTCGCACCACGTCCAGCGTGATCACCGGGTCGTCGGCGTCGAGGGTCGTGGTCAGGAACCGATCAAGGAGGCGCAGGGCACGCGCTTCGTCATCGTAGCGACACCCTGCGGCCCGTTTGAACGCGAGAAAGCGCGACAAGGCCTCCGTCAGCGGCGACGAGAACGTGGGCACCGGAAGCGACGTGCGCGTGATCATGCGCGCACCTCGGCTTCCGACAGCGCCACACGGCCGAGCGCGGCCAGATTGACCGTCGCGTATCCATCGTCGTGTCAGTCGACTGATGGCCGAGCCCGTCGGCGATCGACTTGATTGGACAATCGGCCGCAAGCAGTCGGCTCGCGAGCGTGTGCCCAAACACGTACAACCCGCGACCGCCGGGTGGCTGGTCGAGATCAGTCCGGCGGAAGATCGGCGCGGCGCCCGGTGACGGATAAAATCTCGCGCGCGGTCGTCTTGGGACGGCCATCGCGAAGATAGACCACCAATGCGTCTGCAATCTCGGGCAGCAACGGGAGCGTCAACGGTCGGCCGGTTTTCGCTTGTCGAATCGCGATCAGGCCCCGTCGCCAGAGCACATCGTCGAGGCGGAGCTGCCGAATGTCTGACGGCCGCATTCCGTAGCGGATGGCGAGCAAGAGTACGGCGTAGTCCCGCCGTCCGACCGCACTTGATTGATCGACCGCGGCGAGCACGCGGTCGACATCCTCGGTCGCTAGCACATCCCGCACCTGAGCCTGCCGCATCTGGCGGCCGATGATCACGGCCGCTCGCAGATCCGCGGGTAGCCGCGCCTCTTGGTACGCGCACCGCAAGAAACTCCTCAGGGTGACACCATACGTCCGCCGCGTCGCGAGCTTCTGGCGCGCAATCTGGAGAAAGAACTGCTGAATAGGTGCGACGTGCAGCTCGGGCAACGTCGCCACCCGCGTCTGGTCCCAGAACTCGGCCATCAGGGTCAACTGCCACACGCGCTTCCGCACCGTGCGTGCGGCGAGGCCACGATGCTCCTGCAGAAACGTGGTGTGCGCCTGGAGGGCGGACTCGATCCACCCAGGCCCCGCGTGGGCCACCGCCGTCCCGACACGTCGACGAAACGTCCCGTCTGCATCCGTTTCGAGGAAGATGCGCACCGACGCGCGCATCGGCGTCGACGCGGTCCGGCGCGGCAGACGCCGCGCGAGGTACTCCTGCACCTCCCGTGCGTGAACGGTCTGCAGCAGGACGATGCCGCGCGCATCGCAGTCGGCGGTGAACCGCAACCACTCGCGCAGATGCTGCGCCACGACTTCTTTCGAGTACTGGCGGCTGAGCAGTGCTGGCGCGACGTGGTCAATTCGCGACTTGTGCGGCGAGGCTCGATAGCGCTGAACCTGGTCGGCGAAATAGTAGTCAGCGAACATGGTGTCCCTCCTTCGAGGCCGCAAACGCACTCGCCTCAAAGCAGGGATTATGGGAAGGAAGCCGAACGGAACGACGCGATGACGCGCAGATGGTCAGCGGAAACGAACCCGGCCGCTCACCATAACGGGCGACTCACCATAACCCGTGTCTGACGCTGTGTGACAGCGGATCAACCGTTGCCATCCACAGGCGGAGCAGGAGGTGCAGGGATTGCACCGTCAAAGGGGTGGTCGCTCGATTCAGGCCGCATTCCTGGCGTGACGCTGTGGCACGCCGTCCGCCACCGCGCCGGATGTGGCCCAGGCGACAGGAACCTACGAGCCGCGCGATCCGGCGCAGAGCGTGCTCTATCACATCGTGCGCGATCACTTCGAGACGTTCCGCGCACAGGCGGCCTCGCTGCGCGACGGCGAAGGCTTGCCGCGGTTTGTCGAACGAGAGTTTCGGCAGTTCCTTACGTGTGGGTGTCTGGCCGCGGGATTCGCCCGTTTTCACTGCGACGCGTGCCGCTACGATCGGCTCGTCCCGTTCTCGTGTAAAGGGCGCGGATTCTGTCCCAGTTGCGGCGGCCGACGCATGGCGGAACGTGCAGCTCACTTGGTCGACCACGTGCTCCCCGATGTCTCGATTCGCCAGTGGGTCTTGAGCGTGCCGTACCGTGTGCGGTACCTGCTCGCGTGGAATCACGATCTGTGTCGTGCCGTCGTGGGCGTGTTCGTGCGTGCCGTCCTCGGCTTTCTGCGTGAGCGGGCTCGGCGCACCGGTCTCGCGAGCGGCCGAAGCGGGGCGGTCGCGATCACTCAACGGTTCGGCGGCGCGCTCAACCTGAACGTCCACATCCATGCTCTGGTGATTGATGGGGTATACATGCAGGAGGGCGAGACGTTACGGTTTCATCCGGCTCGCCGTCTCACGCGTGAGGACATGGCGCAGGTCGTGGCCGTCGTCGCGCAGCGGATCGAGCGGCTGTTGGAGCGGCGGGGGTTGGCGGCGACATCGGACGAGAGCGGCGCGGCGGACACCTGGGCAGACGAGGCGCCGACGCTCGCCGGCCTGGCGGCGGCATCCGTCCAAGGACTGATCGCGCTCGGGCCACGTGCGGGTGCCCGTGTCGCCCGGTACGGCAGCCCGCCGGAGAACGTTGCCCCGGTGACGCTCGGCCCCAGTCACGCGAACGCGAGCGGCTTCGACCTGCACGCGGGAATCGTGGTCCGGCCTGGCGAGCGCCAACGGCTCGAGCGGCTGTGCCGCTATACGTTGCGGCCACCCATCGCGCAAGCGCGGCTGCGGGTCGATGCGGACGGGCAGGTTTGGATCACGCTACGGCATCAATGGGCGGACGGCACGACGCATCTGCGGTTCGACCCAGTCGGGCTGCTGGAACGCCTTGCCGTGCTGATCCCGCGGCCACGCATCAATCTGGTGCTCTACTACGGCGTCCTGGCGCCGCGGGCCCCGTGGCGCGCCGCCGTCGTCACTTCGGCCGGATCGGAATGGTCGGACGCTCCGACGGGCGTCTGCGCGGCCAGTGATGAAGCAACGGATCGCTCGAAACGGCAGCGTCCGGGGGCCTATCTGTGGGCCGATCTGATGCGGCGGACGTTTCAGATCGACGTGCTCGACTGCCCGCGCTGTGGCGGCCGGCTGCGGCTGTTGGCGTTGATCGAGCAGGCGCAGGTGGTCGAGCGCATCCTGCGTCATCTGGGCTTGCCGACGAACCGGCCCGAGCCGCGGCCCGCCCGCGCCCCGCCTCGGCACGCCGATGATCCCCTTTCTCAATTGGGCGCTTCGGCCGACGCGATGTTCTGATCGCCTCGCGGAACGGTGTGCCTCGTTGATGCTCTTTCTCTTGCTCAACGGTCTTATCTCCGTGCACACTAGACATTCGATTGGCGTAATCTGGCCCGCGGCGATCCAACGAACCGGCTAATCCGCGCTGTCGAAGAGGGCGAGCCGGGTCTGATAAAGCGTTTTCCGTCAACCTGGCTCGCCGACACCGGCTTAATGCAGGCTATCCTCTTCGCGATATTCCTCAGCCTTCGCAAGAACAAGATACGTTTTCCGTGCACATTCCCAAATCCAATCGACTGTCATCGATTGATTGGACCGCGATCTTTCGACACATTCGTAACGTCACGGATACAAAGCTGGCCGCAGCGCGCCAAGCGCGCACCGAAGATGCCCGCCGGTGACTCGCTGTCGAAACCGAGCCGGCGCCTTGCCGCCA
>JBKPDW010000409.1:0-19023 GCA_046728115.1 Acidobacteriota bacterium
TAGGCAGGTATTGGCCGAGATTGTCGCATCGACTTTACGAGCGATTCAAGCGGAATCGCCACGGCACTTGTCTCAAGAATTCTCAAGGCTCATCAGTCTCAGGCCAGCGATCGCGCACGGTTACCGGGATGCCGCTCAGCCGTAGGTGAATGGCAAACGACGACGTGGATGACCCAAGTCCGATCATGCTCGATGCCGTAAGCAGCCTCCGAGAAACGCGAAATTGTGTTGATCCCCTCGAGACCGCGTGTGAGAATTCGCACGCGAATTATTCTCGCAAACCAGCCGTATTCCTTGTTGCGACACTCCGGATCAGGAGGCGTCATGACGAAATCCGATCGCGAACTTGGCATGGGTCGCTCGATCACCCGCCGCGATTTCCTGAACGGGATGAGCATTGCAGTCGGAGGCACGATCGTCGTGCCCGCATCGGCAGACGCCGAATCGTGGTTTCAGCGCGGCGCGGCCCCGGCTCCGTCGTCCGAGTTCTACCCGCCCGCACTGACCGGGATGCGCGGCAGCCAGCCCGGCTCGATGGATGCGGCGCATGCCATGCGGGATGGGAAATCCTGGGACACACCCGAGGATACTCGCGAGTCCTACGACTTGGTCGTCGTCGGCGGCGGGCTGAGCGGACTGGCCGCCGCGTACTTCTTCCGCAAGAAGGCCACCCCGAACGCGCGAATCCTCATCCTCGACAATCACGACGACTTCGGTGGTCACGCCCGACGCGTCGAGTTCAACGTGAACGGCCGGCTCCTGATTGCGAAAGGCGGGACGTCTTACATCGAGAGGCCGGCAACCTTCACCGCTGAAGGCCGCGAGCTGCTCAAGGAGATCGGCATCGACTTCTACGATTCGCGCTACAAGTGGGATCCGAACTTCTATCGCTCGCTGGGATACCAGCCCGCCACGTATTTCGACAAGGAAACCTTCGGCGAGGACCGGATGGTCGTCGGCATCACGAATCCCCCGACGGCGGAGATCCTCGCCAAGACGCCGCTCAGCGAGCAGGTCCGCAAGGATTTGATACGGTTGTGGACGGACAAGCGCGACTATCTCGCGGGACTCTCCACCGACGACAAGATCCAGAAGCTGCGAAAGACAAGCTACCGCGACTACCTCGTCGACATTGTGAAGGTCCATCCCGATCTGCTGAAGTACTACCATCCGATGGGACAGCCATCGGCCTTGATCACCGAGACGACCAGCGCGTGGTGGTCGTTCAATTGGGGCTATCCGGGGTTCGACGGCCTCGGACTCGAGAAGGTGGAAGACGCTCCCGAGAACCTCGACAAGAACCGCCCCGACCAGAAAGAACCGACGCAATTCCATTTTCCGGAAGGCAACGGCGGCGTGGCGCGGCTGCTCGTGAAATCCCTGATTCCGGAGGCGCTTCCAGCCAAGTCGATGACCGCTGCCGAAACGGTGCGCGTCCGCTACGCGCGGCTGGACGACGCGGGCAGTCCGGTGCGAATCCGCTTGAACAGCACGGTGGTACGTGCGCAAAACAACCACAGCGATCCGGCCAGAGCGACGGAAGTCGACGTCACGTACATCCGCGATGGCAAGGCGTACCGCGTGAAGGGCAAAACGTGCGTCCTGGCCTGCTACAACTCCGCGATTCCGTATATCGTGCCGGAGCTGCCGGCGAAGCAGAAAGAAGCGCTGCACCATGCCGTGCGCGCGGTGATGATGACGACGAACGTCGCGCTTCGAAACTGGAAGGCGTTCGAGAAGCTTGGTGTGTCGAACATCTCGTGCCCCGGCAGCTCGTATCCCGGGTACAGCAGCGTCGGCCTGTTTGCCAACATCAACATGGGCGACTACAAAGCGCCGCGAACATCGGATGAACCGATCGTGGTGACGTGCGGCGGCGGAATCGACTTCAAATACAACCCCGGAATGACGGCGCGCGACATGTTCCGCGCCACTCGCGCGGCGCTGTACGAGACGACGTTCGAAACGTTCGAGCGCAAAATCCGGACGCATCTTGCGCGTGTGCTCGCCGACGGCGGCTTCGACCCCGCCACCGACATCAAAGGCATCACCATCAGCCGCTGGGGACACGGCTACGCCATGGGGCAGAACCTGCTGTTCGACCCCGACTGGTCGGAAGACGAATATCCGTGGGTAGTCGGACGCAAGCGTTTCGGCCGGATCGCGATCGCCAACTCCGACGCCGAGGGCGTGTGTCTCACACAGGCCGCGTTCGACCAGGCGCACCGCGCCGTCGACGAGCTGATGAAGCGCCAGGTAGCGTGGTGGAACCGGGTGTAGCTTCCACGGGCAGGGAGACACAGACACATGTCGAGAAACGTAGTACTCATCCTCTTTGCGTTCCTCATCGTCGGTTCAGCAATCGTGGGCACCCAACCGCCTCAACCACCGTCCACACAGCCATCCGCACAATCGCCCGCGATGCCGTCGTCTCCGGCAGCGCAGGTGATGGGGTTTGAGCGACGGTGTGCGATCTGCCACGACAACCCGGGACCCGACAGCCGAGCCCCGAGCCGCGAAGCGCTGCGCCAATTCACGCCGGAGCGCGTCCTTGCTGCGCTTACGACCGGGTCGATGGTCAGCAACGCGGCGAACATGAGCGACGCGGACAAGCGAATGATGGCCGAATTGGTGACGGGCAAGTCGTTCGGCGGCGGTCTGCCGCGCGCCGCATCTTCGATGAAGAACCGTTGCCCCGCGCCGCTCGCTCTAACCAATCCATGGAGCCAGCCGCGCTGGAACGGCTGGAGTCCCGATCCTGAGACACAGTGGCGCTTCCAGCCGGCCGCGGCTGCGGGGATGAGCGCCGATCAGGTGCCCGCGTTGAAGCTGAAATGGGCATTTGCCATGCCCGGTGCCGGAGCAGCGGCGTGGAGTCAGCCGACCGTCGTCGGCGGCGCGGTGTTCATGAGCAGCGATAACGGGTTCGTGTACGCGCTCGACTCCAAGAGCGGGTGCGTCTACTGGTCGTACGAGGCGCTGGGCCAGGTCCGCTCCGGTGTGACGATCGGCGATCTCAAGGATCGTCCCGGGGTCCGATACGCGGGGTACTTCGGGGACTATCGCGGCAACGTGTACGCCGTGAACGCCGAGACTGGCGAGCAGCTCTGGGTAACACGTGTCGATCCGCACGAGGGCGCAAAGATCACGAGCGCCTTGGTCCTCGACCCGGCCGGCGGACGCGTGTTCGTGCCCGTCGCATCGTGGGAGGAGATTCCGGCGCCGGAGATCACGTACAAGTGCTGCACGTTCCAAGGCAGTCTCGTCGCGCTCGACATCAAGTCCGGGCGACAGATTTGGAAAACCTACACGTACCCGGAACGGCCCCAGCCGTTGAAGAAGAACTCGGCGGGCACGCAGCTATTCGGACCGGCGGGGGCCGCGATCTGGAATCCGCCGACGATCGACCTCAAGCGCCGTGTGCTCTACGTCGGGACAGGCAATCCATACATCGTCGCGCCCAACGCGACGGCCGACGATTCGATCATGGCGTTCGACTATCAAACGGGCAAGCGGCTCTGGTACACGCACATGGGACCACAGGATCCGCACCCGGGCGGCTGCGGCCGAACGACGGAGGAGCGCCGGGTGAATTGTCCCGGCTACGTGAATGGCCGCGACGACGACGCATCGGGTGCTCCGGTGTTGGTTCCGCTCGCCAACGGACGCACGCTCGTGCTCGAAGGGCAGGAAAGCGGACGCATTACCGCGGTCGATCCTGACAAGCGCGGCGATGTTGTCTGGGTGGCACAAGCCGGCGACGAGCTGGCCTCGCCGAACAACGGGTTCGGCGGCGCGTTCGACGGCGAGCTCTACTTCAAGCCGATGCCGTTCGCCGATCAATCAGGCTCACTCGCCGCGATCCGCGTGACCACCGGGGAGCGCGTCTGGCAGACGAAGGTTCCCAAACCAGCCGGTTGTCCGGATCCACCGGCAGGCCGCGGCGGCGGTGGTGGCGGCGGAAACGCGCAAGCTATCGGCTGTCACTCGGGCAACTGGGCCGGCGCGACTGCCATCGCCGGCGCGGTCTTCACGGGCTCGAGAGACGGTGTCCTGCGCGCCTACTCGTCGAAGGACGGCAAGATTATCTGGGAATACAAGACGAACCGTCCGTACGAGACGGTAAACGGCGTTCCCGGCCAAGGCGGCGGACTTGGCGGACCCGGACCGACCATCGTGGGCGGCATGCTGTTCATCGGATCGGGATACGACATCCTGTCGGGTGCGACAGGCAACGTGCTGCTGGCGTTCGCGCCGGAATAGCCGGCCGGTGCGGTCTCGACGCTCGCAAGGAGTTGTTCAATGAGGAGAGTTCATTCGGCGCATTCGACACGCGTTGTGGTCGCAACGTTCGTGCTCATGTCGGCGGTCATCGTTTCGAGGTCGTCGGCCCAGAACCCGAGTCCGAATGCGATCGATCCCGCAACGGAGAAACCGGACACCGCGCTGCTCGAGAAGCTGCTGGCGGGAGAAAAGGCATACTGGGGTGCATGGAAAGCCAAGGATTGGGCCACGGTCCGCACCATGATGGGCACGGACGGCATCTGGGTGGATCCGCTCAATGTGTATTCGACTGAAGGGTTCATCAAGGCCGTCGAGAACGGTGCGCTGGAATTCGAGATCGGCCCGCGCGCGTTTTTGCGAAAGCCCACGCCGGATGTAGCCGTGCTCGTCTACGACGTAAAGGTCGGATTCGGCCGCGCCGGCGCGCCGCCGCCGAAGGCCGAGTGGCGGTGGCTGCTCTCGTGTGTGTTCGTGAATCGGAACGGCCAGTGGGTCGGCGCGAGCCGTTCGGAGGTTCGAGGGAACCGTCCAACGCCGCCGCCGGCCGGCCAGTAGATCTTCTACGCGGGGCTCGAGCCGCCGCGCCGCGTAGACATCCGACGCATCAGGCCCTGGCTCAGAAATTCGCGCGCACGCCGATGTACAACATGCGCGGCTGCACCCAGGTATTGGGCAACCCGTAGTTCGGGCTGAAAAAATTGAACGTGATGTAGTTCGTGGTTCCGGTACCCGTCGGCGCCTCACTCTGCAGCGTGTTCACGAGGTTGCCGATGAACTCGAGCCTGCGCCCGGCTGGCAGCCGGATGATCTTGCTGAATCGAAGATAAAGCAGCGAGATTCGCTCCGCTCGAAACGCCCCCGGCGCGTCGATGTTGATATTCCGGCGGCCCTGCGGAAGCGCCACGGACGCGACCGGCGCAAACGGCACATTCGACAGATTCTGATAGTTAGCCGAGACTCGTACGTCGACCCGTGGAACGTCGTACGACGCGTTGGCCGTGAACATCACCGGGCGGTCGGTCGGGTTGAGACGTCCTGTAGCGTTGGTGACGTCGTTCGGATCACGGCCCGCGTTCCCGGTCAGCCTGAGGCCCTCGGACCTACCCAGCGTCAGGTTCAACTGGCCCTGCCAACGATTCGACATGCGCTTGACGAGGCTTGCCACAAACGCATCGTAGGAATCCGAATAGTCGGGCCGGTTCGTCCGCAGGAACACACGAGCGCTCGGCGAATTGAGGATCGGGTAGATGATCAACGATCGGCCGTCGGGCAGCACCGTCGTGCCCTGGCCGTAGACACCCCCGATGTCCCGCCAGCCGATGATGTTGCTCCCGTTCTTGTGGACGTAGCTCGCGTTGACGGCGAGCTGCGCCACGAGCTGACGATCGACGCCAATCGAATACGTATCGGACTTCGGCGCCGAAAGATCGGGATCGATCTTCAGATTCGACTTGGAGTTGGTCACTGAGACGAGCGTCGTGTATCCGCCGGTCGCGGCGCTGTAGTTTCTCTGCGTTAGATCAGCGATCCCAGGATGGACGACGTCGATCTCGTTGAGCAGAATCTGACGGTAGGCGCGGCCGTACGTCGCGCGAAGCACGGTTCTGCCATCGCTGGTCAGCTTCACGTTGACGCCCGCGCGCGGGGAAGCCACATGCCACGTGAACATGTCGCCGAGGCCTGCGATCGTCGTGCCTGTGGGATTGAGCTGATTGTCGACGGCGTCCTCGTCGGGACTGGTTCCTTGCATGCGGTCCCAGCGGATGCCGCCGGTGACGGTGACCCGGCCGAACGTCACCTGATCCTCGCCCCAGACGCCTTGTGTGTTGAAGGCAGCGCCCTGTACCGACGGCGCGCTGAACAGCGCGTAGTCGGGCGCGTTGTTGAAGTCGTAGAACTGCACGCCGCTCGGAAACGCCGTCTGCGAGACCGCGTGCGCCCGTTCCAGCTGGAGCCCGAACCGCAGTGAATGCTGCGCTCGCTGGCCAGAGATGTACCGGTCCACCTTCGCCGACTGCGCGTCTCGCCGCATGATCACTCGATTGATCGACGGGACTCCCCGCGTCACCAGCCCGGTGAAATTGTCCGTGTGGCTCGGCCTCACGAGATCGCCGGTCACCGCGGTGTAGCTCTGGTTCGGCTCCCACCAACCGCCGGCGCGCACCGTCAGAACTGTCGCATGCCCGAACGTCTTGTTGATCTCTTCACCGTACGAGTTGATGTGCGCGGTGTCGTAGTACTGAGCAGCCTCGCGGGTCACCGACCGCGTGGGTCCGGTCGAATAACCGCCCCACCACTCGTAGTGCAGCAGCGAGCTGAACCTCAGCGATTCGGAAATCTGCCATGTCCCCTTGATCGGCAGCCGATTCCAGTAGCTGGTCGGCTGTTCGGGCGGGTACGTCCCGGGCGGCGCATACGTGAACTCGTAGTGCTGAAAGCCCGTGTAGAACCAGACATGGTCCTTCGCGACGGGGCCGCCGAAATGGCCGGTCTCATCCCGCATCTTCCCCAAGTTGAAGCCGGTTGTCCCGTCGGGGCAGTTGCACGCGACTTTGATCGACTGGCTTTGCAGACTGTTGGACTTCCAGTACGTCGTGAAATCGCCTTCGTACTTGTTCGTCCCTGACTTGGTCACCACGTTCACGACGCCGCCCGCCGTCGACTGCCACTCGGCGGACGCGCCGAGCGCCACGGTATTGATTTCCTCGACGCTGTCGATGTCGGCACCCTGCCACGTGTTGCCCGTCCGGACGTGATTGATCACCACGCCGTCGTGCACGTAGGTCGTCTCGTTGGAGGGCGATCCCATCACTTGAATCTGCTCGTTGTAGGCGCCAGGGCTGCTCGCCGATACGCCCGGCGTCGCCTGCACGTAGTCCGTCACCGTCGTCCGGATGATCGGGAGATTCTCGATGACCTCGCGGGTGGTCGTGGACGCCACCGCCGCGCTGCGCGTATCGACCATCGGGCTCTGGCCCGAGACCGTGATCGATTCGGTCAGGGCGCCGACCTTGAGCGCGACGTTGCGCTCGAGGGTCCCGCCTGTCACGACGCGGAGCTCCTCCGTGTAGGTCCCAAAGCCCTCCAGCGAGAGCGTCAGCGTGTACGTCCCGGGGGCAAGGCCTCCAAATCGATACGCGCCGTTCGCATCGGTTGTGATGGTCTGCGGCCCTCCCGGAAGTGCGGGAGAGGTAATCGTCACCGTCACGCCGGGCAGAACGGCCCTGGACGGATCGGTCACAGTGCCGAGAATCGTGCCGGTCACGATCTGCGCGTGCGCGGCATTGGTCAGGTAAAGCCAGGCAAGAGCGAATGTCACGACGCTCATCCGATGAATCACGATGGCTCTCCTTAGTTGTTCGATTCTGCGATTGCTCGGGTCTCGCGCCCTCACCGCACCGGAGCCGGGTCCGGAAGGCCGAGCGCGACGAATTCCGGCGGATGATTCCGGCCGCCGATTGGAACGACGATGTATTGCCGACCCTTGAACATGTACGTCATGGGCGCGCCGGTCGTCCCGGCGGGCAGCTCGGTTTCCCACACCACATGGCCGGTGGCTTTGTCGTAGGCCCGGAACTTGTCGCCGAACGCGTCCTTGGGTACTCCGGGGATCGCGTCGCTGCCTTCGCCGATGAACAGCAGCGTCTTGGTGACGAGCGGCGCAGGACGACCCGCCGTCCCGAGCGGCGGGAGGTTCAGGTGCTTGAGCGCCGGATGGTTGCGTGGCCCATCGCCGTTTGGCACCTGCCACAGAATTTCGCCGCGGTTCAAATCGATCGCGGTCAGACGACCGTATGGCGGTTTGTAGATCGGAAGACCATTCTCCAGCATCGGCTCGTGGTTGCGCTGCGTCCGCTCGCTTCGACTCTGTGCGGCCGGCGTCGTCGGCCCAAAGGAACCCTGCACTGAGCCTTGCCCTGCTCCCGCCGCATCGCCGCTCGGAGGGGGCGGGCCAGGGATCTGCTTGAGCGCGTACTTGATCGTCGCCTTGGGATCAGCGGGTGCAACGAGATCGTTGATGTACGGAATCGTATTCGAGGCCGCGTAGAAGATGCCGGTTTCGGGATCGAAAGCCGGCGTGTTCCAATTCGCCGCGCCCCACGTGCCCGGAACGACGATCGTGCCCTGCTTGCCGTCCGCCTCGGCGCTCACGAGCGATGGCGGCGTGAACAGCGGACCGATCACGTACCGTCGCGCGACGCTGAGCGCTTCGGCGCGGAGCTCCGGCGTGAAGTCGATGAGGTCTTCCTCGGTGAGGCCCTGTCGATCGAATGCGGGAGGCTTGGTCGGAAACGGCTGCGTCGGCCACGAACGCTCGCCGGGCACCGTGGATTGCGGCACCGGGCGCTCCTCGATCGGCCAGACCGGCGCTCCGGTGACGCGATCGAACACGTACAGGAACGCCGTCTTGTTCACCTGCATCACCGCTTTGATCCGTTTGCCGTTCACGGTGATGTCGCCGAGAACCGGCGCGCCGACGTTGTCGTAGTCCCAGAGATCGTGATGGACCATCTGGAAGTGCCAGACACGCTTGCCTGTCTTGGCGTCGAGACACACGAGTGAATTCGAGTACAGGTTCTGACCCGGTCGGTGTCCGCCGTACAGCGCGTTGGTCGGCGCCGTTAAGGGGACGTAGACGTAGCCCAGCTCTTCGTCCGCCGTGAGCGCGCCCCACGCGCCCATATCGCCCGACCAGTCCAGCGCCTCGCCCCAGGTGTCATCGCCAAATTCGCCGGGACGCGGCCTGACGTGGAACGTCCACCGCAGCTGCCCCGTCCGGACGTCGTAGCCGCGGACGTCCTCAGGTGCGGCTTCTTTTTTGGCGCCGAGATCGCCGCCGCCGCCACCGTTACCGGCAACCACGATGACGTCGCCGACGACGATGGGCCCCTGCGTCTCGCGAAACATCGGCGCGGCGTACAAGTCCTCTCGCTTGAGGTTCGTCGTGCCGTGGTCGCCGAAGTCGGCGAACATCCGCCCGGTCTTCGCGTCCAGCGTGTAGAGATTTGTCCCCCGAACCACCGCCAGCCGCTGCTCGCCGCCCTTCTCCCAGACGTCGAGGCCGCGGGTGCTCTGGCCCGCCACTGCCGGCAGGCTTCTTTCTGCGGGTTCCTGCACCCACACCGTCTTGCCGCTGCCGGCGTCGAACGCTTCGATCAGCCCGACGGCGTTCGGTGCGTACAGCACGCCGCCAACCATGATCGGCGTCGATCTGAAATACGGTGACCAGGTGAGGTCGGGAAACCCCTGCGAGAACTGGGCATCGATGGCCGGGCGACGCCACACGATCTGCAGGCTGCCCACGTTCTGCTTGTCGATCTGATCGAGGGGCGAGTAGCGCGTGTATCCCTTGTCGCCGCCGTAGTAGCGCCACTCGCCCGTCCGTTCGTTTTGCGTCCGAACCACCAGGGCGCTCGCGACCACCAGGATGATGGAGACACCGGCGACGATGGGTCGGGGGACGTGCATGGCGTCCTTCCTGAAATCGAAGCTCGATTCGAGGCCCAACGTTATCACAAAAATGCAAGGCCAGCGCCGGCCTCGCGCCGCTTCCGCTTACGGCCGCCGCGGCGCGTTGCGCAATGGGATGCTTCGCACGAACATCTGGTACACGTGATGGGCTTCGTGGTGGTGCATGTACTCCACGAGGAACTCGACGTCGAAGATTGCGAACGTCGGATGGCGGCCGCGTCGCAGCCATTGGTCCGGCGTGAACGCGTCGAGTCGGCTGGCGAACGTACGACGCTCGGTCAGGAACGCGGCGACGGCCGAGTTGCCGCGGTGCGACGCGACGAAATCGACGAACCCGGGATCGTGCTCGGGCGCGTAGGACTCGAACCACGGCTCGTCGCGTTCGAGCATGGCAGTGATGCGTCCGTCGAACAGGCGCTGAACGTGCAGCAAATGGCACACGAGTTCGGCGAGCGACCACGTCTCGGCCGCGCTCCTGCGCTGAAGCGCCTCGTCGTCGAGCGCCGCCGTAATGCGGCGGACATCGTCGGCGTGCGAGCGGAGTCGCGCGATCAGTTCGCGCCGCAAGGCGCCTCCTTCCTACTCGTCGTGCTGTCGCGACGCGTGCAGCCAGTCCGGGACGAATGCCACCACTGCAATGCCTGGAGGGAGATCGGGGTTGAACAGCGCATTGTGCCAGTACGTCGCCTGAAAAAGCGCATCGCCGCGATCGAGCCGCTCCACGTCGCACGGCACGCGATAGCTGCGGGTCTTCTCGTGGAACGTCAACACGCGACGCGGTGGTCCGAGCTCGACGGGAGCCGATTCGAGCAGCCGGCCGAGCGTCGGCGATTGGTCGTTGAACAGGGCCGACATCACGCCTGAAAAATTCGCGGCGTGCTGGTAATAGTCGGCCGAGAACGCCGTCACGGCCTTCTCGTACCGCTCGAGTGGATCTTGCGTACGCTTGAACTGGAACTCGAGCAGGCGAGCGACGCTGGCGGAATCGGTGCGCGCGAGAAGGACGATCACACCGTCCGCGATCGGCTGGCCGGCCCCATCGAACACGCCAGGGCGCATGCCTTCGGACGGCCGACCGCCCGCTTCCCGCATCGCGTACCGGCGCAGGCGGCATTGCCAGGCGATGAACTCGTCACGAAGAGTGGCGGCCGCGCTTCCCAGGTTGACGACGTTCGACTCGCCCATCGGCGGGCCGCTAACTCCAGGGGAACGGGCTGTGCGATACGGGGTGCAGCTTGCCCTCGGTGTAGCGAGAGAACCGGAACGGCTCGAGGATGGCGCTTTGTTCGCCCATGATCTCCTGCGCGACCAGTTTGCCTACCCCGATCATCTTGTAGCCGTGATTGGAGTCGGCGACGATGTAGCAGTTCTCGCGGAACACGTCGAAGACCGGAAAGCTGTCGGGCGAAAACGCGCCGATGCCGCCGCTCGGCTCTTTCTTGTACAGCGGATACTTCCCCTCGAACCGCTTCTGGCAGAACGCCAGGGCCGAGCACCACATCCGCTCGAAGTCTTCGCCGACAATGAATTCCGGCGATTCGGGTCCGTACGGATCGACGTTCACCGTGTCCGGATTCTTCTCGACCTTGTAGGGCATCGCGCCGCCTTGCACGCCCCCGAAGCAGAAATCGGGCTTGTAGTAGAGACCCCAAATCTTGTCGGTCACGAGCGATCCGTCGATATCGGAGTACAACGGCGCGTCGGTGTCGACATGAATGACAGGCGGCATTTTGCCGTTGTCGAGCTTGCCGAGATCGGGATCGACGCCGAGCGTCCCTTCCTGCAGGCACCAGAACGTCCACATGTTGATGCCGTTGTGCAGCTTCCCGTCCCGCCCTTTGATGCTGATCGTTTTCGGCAGGTCGAGCATCTCCCAGATCGACTTCACCCACGGACCGACGCCCACGACGACGTAGTCGGTCTCGATAGTGCCTTTGTTGGTTTCAACGGCTGAAACGGCCTTGCCGGAGTACTGAAATCCCGTCACCTGCACGCCGGGCAGAATGCGCACACCCTCGCCGGTCGCCTTCGCAGCCAGTCCGGCCATCGACTGCTGGTTGTTGGCGTAACCACCCTTCTTCTCGTGCAGAACCGAAGTGATCCCCTTGGCCTGCCAGTCCCCGAAAAGGCCCTTCATGTACTTCATCGAATCGGCCTCGCCCTCGATGAACTCCGACGGGTAGCCGATCTCTGTCTGGCTCTTTGCAATGCTCGCGACGTCCTCGTGCATCACTTCCGGGCTGATCTGCATGTAGCCGACCGGGTGATAGCTGAACGCCTCGGCGTCGCTCTCCCACACTTCGACTGAGTGGGCCATCAGCTGTCGCATCGCGGGCTGGAAGTAATTGTTCCGGACCACGCCGCACGCGATGCCAGACGCTCCAGCGCCGACACCGGTCTTGTCGATGATCAGGATGTC
Source organism: Acidobacteriota bacterium (assembly GCA_046728115.1). Classification (GTDB taxonomy): domain Bacteria; phylum Acidobacteriota; class Vicinamibacteria; order Vicinamibacterales; family CAVVIG01; genus CAVSWN01. The sequence continues at coordinate 12,176 of JBKPDW010000409.1, forward strand.
AGATCCGCTGCCCTGTCTGCGGGCCTTCAATTGGAGAGCGAGATGGTAGGCGGTGCTCAGTCCGTGGATGCCCGCACCAATGACCAGGTATTTGGTGTGCCCCGGTATCGCCATCGTCTTTCCTCCCAGCGTGGCTCAGAATTTCCTGTAGGCGGTGCGAAGGTCGACCATCGGATGGTGTTGCGACATCTGGAACTTCACGAGCAGCTCGCGAGCGATCATGTCGCGATCCTGCTGGCTGTCCGGCAACTGCAGATCCTCCGGTACTGTGACCCAGCCGTTGATGTTGCGGTCGAACACCGCCGCGCGACCCTCTTCATAGCCCAGGTGCACATCCTCGAGCCAGTTCAGGTCCTGCCAGCCCATGGTCTCGATGTACTTTTTGAGAAACGGCGTCAGGCGGCTGTAATCGGGGACCAGATTGACGTCGTAGCGGTATCCGATATGCTGGCCGATTTCCTTCTCGCGCTCGGCCTTCCCGATGTCCGCCACGTCGCCAGGCTTGTTTGCCATGTCTGCTCTTCTCCTGTACGGCGGCGTCAGTACCGGGTCATGTCTGGGCGCCCGACCGTGAACTGCGATCCAGCCAGCGGCACCATGGCGAGCGCGGACGCTTCCATCGTGAGCGCGGCGAGATCTTCCGGCTCGAGCGAGTGGACGTTGGTCTTGCCGCACGCTCGAGCCATCATCTGGCATTCAATCGTCAGGCAATGCAGGAAGTTGTAGACGCGCTCGGCCGCTTCGTCCGGATCGAGCCGTTTGCGCAGAATCGGATCCTGGGTCGTGACACCGACCGGACACCGTCCGGTATGACAGTGATAGCAGTAGCCGGCCTCGACGCCGACCTCCGCCGGATAGTCGGCCTCCGGAATGTCTTTGTTGCAATTGAGCGCCATCAGCGCGGCGTGGCCGATCGCCACGGCGTCGGCGCCCAGGGCCAGCGCCTTCGCGACGTCGGCACCGTTTCGAATGCCACCCGCGTAGACGAGAGAGATCTCGCCGGTCTTGCCGACATCGTCGAGCGCCTTCCGCGCCTGGCGAATCGCGGCAATACCTGGCACGCCGGTCTCCTCCGTTGCGATGTGCGGCCCCGCGCCGGTTCCGCCCTCCATCCCGTCGATGTAGATGCTATCGGGCCCGGTCTTGGCCGCCATGCGGACGTCGTCGTAGACGCGCGCGGCGCCGAGCTTCAACTGAATCGGGATTTCCCAGTTGGTCGCCTCGCGGATTTCTTGAATCTTGAGAGCGAGATCATCGGGGCCGAGCCAATCCGGATGCCGAGCGGGCGAGCGCTGGTCGATGCCGGCCGGGAGCGACCGCATCTCGGCGACCTGATCGGTGACCTTCTGCCCCATCAAGTGCCCGCCGAGCCCGACCTTGCATCCTTGACCGATGAAGAACTCGCAGCAGTCGGCGAGCTGGAGGTGATGCGGGTTGAAGCCGTACCGCGACTGAATGCACTGATACAGCCACTTCGACGAATAGCGGCGCTCGTCGGGAATCATGCCGCCTTCACCGGAGCAGGTGGCGGTTCCCGCCATCGTTGCGCCTCGCGCGAGCGCGATCTTCGCTTCGAACGAGAGCGCGCCGAAACTCATGCCCGTGATGTAGATGGGGATGTCGAGCTCGAGCGGCCGCTTGGCCTTCGGACCGATCACGGTTTTCGTGAGGCATTTCTCGCGGTAGCCCTCGATCACGAAGCGTGTCAACGTGCCCGGCAGAAATGTGAGGTCGTCCCAGGACGGGATCTTCTTGAACAGCGAGAACCCGCGCATGCGATAGCGGCCGAGCTCCGCCTTGATATGGATGTCATCCATCACTTCGGGCGTGAACAGCTTGCTGTGCCCGAGGACGTGCGTGTTGCGCTTCGGTTTGACGACCTCCGGGGCCCACGCGGGCGCTTTCTTGCCTTCCATCAGAGCACCAGTTTCTTTTCTGCAGGTTCGAGGTTGTCGTAGTTCCACAGCTGCTTGCCGGCGGCGATCTTCTGGAGGTTCGCAACGCCATTGGGCGCCTTGAGTCCGTACAGGTCCAGCTTCCTCTCCAGCCACGCGAGTTCGTGCTCGGTCATCTCGGCGGGCACGGCGTCGACGCCGAGACTGGCGATGGTCCCGCCGACGTAGATCGTGCCGTCGTACATCGAGTCGCCGAGGTTCTTGCCGGCGTCGCCGAGAACGATCATGCGGCCGCGCTGCATCATGAATCCGGAAAACGCGCCGGTGCGGCCGCCGACGATGATCGTGCCGCCCTTCATGTCGATGCCGGTGCGGGCGCCGACGTCGCCGCGGCAGACCAGATCGCCGCCGCGGATCGCGGCGCCGAACGTCGAGCCGGCGTTCTTTTCGATGACGATCGTGCCGGACATCATGTTCTCGGCGCACGACCAGCCAACGCGGCCGGTGATGCGGATGTTGGGACCGTCGATGAGCCCGCAGCCGAAATATCCGAGACTGCCTTCGATCGTGAGATTGAGGCGGTTCAGGATCCCGACGGCGAGGCCCGGCTTGGCCCCTGGGTTTTTCAGCACGATGCTGCCGTGGCCCTGCTTCATCAGCTCGCGGATCTTCAAGTTGATTTCCTGTGTCCGGAGCCCTGCGGCGTCGATTTCACCCTTCTTGGAGAAGTCGACGAGCATCGACCAGGGATACACGAAGTTCTCGGCTTCCTCGGCCGAGAAGAACCGCTGCTGCGTACGGCCACCGAGCTGTTCGGTGTGCAGCCCCATCAAGTGGGACGACGATTTCGGCAGCGTGTGTGTCGTTGAAGCCATGGCTAATGAGTCTTCCAGACCCGGACTTCCCCTTCGTAGGGATCGAATGTGTCGATCTCTTTTGGAAAGATGCTGCGAATGGCGACTTCCTCGGACGCAAGCGCGACGAGGTCCGCGCTCTCGTACAACACCATCGGCTTGGCGGCCATCACGTCTTTGGCCATCCCCAGGCTGTCCGACGTCGCCACGACGTACGTGAACACGCCGTCCAACTCCTCGACTGAGTCGCGCATGGCTTGTTCGAGCGTCGCGCCCCGCGTCACCTTGTCGGCCAGGTACACCGCGATCAGCTCGGAATCGCAGTTGGACATGAACCGGTGCCCGCGCCGCTCCAGGGCACGCCGCCCGACCCAGTAATTCGTCAGCTGCCCGTTGTGCACGACGGAAACGTCGGCGAACGGATATGCCCAGAACGGGTGCGCGGATCGGATATCGACGTCGGACTCCGTCGCCATGCGCGTGTGCCCAATCGCGTGGGTGCCTCGGAACCCGGTCAGGCTGTACTGGCCGGCGACCTGCGGCGCTATCCCGAGGTCCTTGATCAACTCGAGGCCAGATCCGAGCGACAGGATTTCCACGCCTTCCACGTCCTCGACGTAGTCCGCCAGCTTCCGATTGTCGCCGGAGTAGATGAGCCGATATCGATATGCGTACTCGGTCGCCGGCACCGCGTCGAGGATCCTTCCGCCGAGCTCGGTGATCCGCCGATCGACTTCGGCGCGCCGCTCCGGCAGCTTCTTGTGGATGTCGAACCCCTTCCGCGTTTCTTCTTGCTCGGCGAGCTTGAGGCGCATGATCAGCTCGCCGGGCTGCGGCTCGCCGTACAGCGCAAAGCCAGTCGAGTCGGGACCGCGGTGCTTCAGCGCTTCGAGCATCGACGTCATTTCCTCGCCGATTGCGCCGCTCTTGCCGCGATGAATCAGTCCTGCAATGCCGCACATACCAAAACTCCCTAGGGCAAGTAGTCGAGATACATCTCGGTGTCCCAGTCGGTCACCGTCGCCATGAACTTTTCCCACTCGTCGCGCTTGTAGTGCATGAATACCCGATACATCTCGTCGGGCAGCGCGCTCTTGATCACCTCGTCGCGATCCAGCGCGTTGAGCGCCTCGCCGAGCGACATCGGCAGCTTCTTGACCTTCTTGCCCGCTTCCATCGCCTGGTAGATGTTGCGCTCTTCCGGCTCGCCGGGATCGAGCTTGCGCCGAATGCCGTCGTCGAACGCCCGCAACAGCGCCGCTGCCATCAAGTACGGATTCACCGTGGCGTCGACGGATCGGTATTCGAAGCGCCCCGGGGCTGAAATGCGCAGCGCGCATGTTCGATTCTGATAGCCCCAGTCGGCGAACACCGGCGCCCAGAAGCCCGTGTCCCACAGACGGCGGTACGAGTTGACCGTCGGCGAACCGATCGCGGTCAACGCGGCGACGTGCTCGATGACGCCGCCGATGCAGTTCAACCCGATCGGGCCGGGCTTTTCCTCGCCCGGCAGCGGCATGAACGTGTTTTCGCCGCCTTTCCGGTGCACGAAGCTGCCCGGGAGGCCGGGCAGCGGATCCTGTCCGAGGCTGTTCACCTCGTCTTCACCACCGTTCCATAACGACAGGTTGTGATGGCAGCCCGACGCCGAGACGCCCATGAACGGCTTCGTCATGAAGCAGGCGATCAGGTTGTATTCGCGGGCGACCTGCGCGCAGATCTGTCGATAGGTCGTGAGCCGATCGCACGTCCGCAGCGCGTCGTCGAACGTGAAGTTCAATTCGAGCTGGCCGGGCGAGTCCTCGTGATCGCCCTGAATGATGTCGAGGCCCATCGCGCGCGAGTACTCCAGCACGCGCAGAACAACCGGGCGCAGCGCCTCGAATTGATCGATGTGGTAGCAGAACGGCTTGGTCGCGCCACCGGCCGGCTTCCCCGCATCGTCTTTCTTCAGCCACATCATCTCCGGCTCGGTGCCGTGGCGCAGATGCAGCCCCCTGTGCGCCTTCTGGAACTCGTCGTGAAGGATGCGCAGGTTGCCCCGGCAGTCAGACGTCAGATGGCCGCCGGGGTTGACGTGCTCTTCGCGGTTGCGGAAGCACGTGCAAAACACCCGCGCTACTCGCTTTTCCCACGGCAGCTGGACCAGCGTCTCGGGATCGGGGATCCCAACCAGCTCGGACGCTTCAGGACCGTAGCCGATGTAGTTCTTGTGCCGATCGACGAACAGATTCGCCGTCGAGCCATACACCAACTGGAACCCGCGCGAGCAGATCGATTCCCAGTGATCGGCCGGTACGCCCTTGCCGACGATGCGACCGGTGACTGAGACGAACTGGTAGTAGATGTATTGAATGCCGAGGCGATCGATCAGCTCGCGTCCCTGGGCAACGAGGTCGCTTCGCCCGTCGGCGGCGACGTGCGCCTCCAGGTCTGTCATCGTCCTGACCGTACTCATCGGTTTGAGCCCATGAAATGGCGTGGAAACTGGCGTGTTCCGGCCCGATTATTATGTGCCGTTTGCGACGGCGCACGCAAAATCTTCTCAAGCCTTATCAAAAGTCCTCAACGTCGGAACGACTGGAAGAACCAACCGCAATGGATGTTCGACATCGTGGCAAGTGCTTCTGATTAGAACAGCCCGACGGTCTGGCCGTCCGCGTCGATGTCGATCGATTGGGCGCTCGGCTCCTTGGGCAATCCGGGCATCGTCATGATGTCGCCGGCATATGCGACCACGAATCCGGCGCCGGCCGCGAGCTTGGTATCGCGGACGTGGACGTGAAATCCACGGGGTTTCCCGATCCGCTTCGGGTCGTCGGACAACGAGCTCTGTGTTTTGGCGACGCAGATCGGAAGGCTGCGGTACCCGAGCGCCTCGTAGCGAGCGAGCTTCGCGGCCGCGGCCGGCGCTAGCGTCACCCCGTCGGCGCCGTACATCGCGCGCGCGATCACGTCCAGCTTGAGATCGAGGCTCATATCGTCGGGGTACAGGTACTGAAGGTGGGACGAGGGGCAGTCCTTCAGAAGATCGAGCACGGCCTGCCCAACCTCGATCCCCCCGGCGCCGCCCAGCTCCCAGACGCGCGAGACGCGCGCTGGCACGTGCGCGGTTTGACAATGCTCCATGACCGCTGCGACTTCGGCGTCGGTGTCGCGGCTGAAATGATTCAGGACCACGACGGCCGGCACACCGAACTGCTTGACGTTCTCGATGTGCTTGTCGAGATTCTCGAGCCCGCGCCGCACGGCCGATTGGTTTTCGGCGTCGAGATCGTGTTTTTCCACACCGCCGTGCATCTTGAGGGCCCGCACTGTCGCGACGATGACCGCCGCAGAGGGCGCGAGCCTGCCGATGCGGCACTTGATATCGAAAAACTTTTCCGCGCCCAGATCGCTGCCGAACCCAGCCTCGGTCACGACAACGTCCGCGTACTTCAACGCCATGCGCGTCGCGATCAGGCTGTTGCAGCCGTGCGCGATGTTTCCGAAGGGGCCGCCGTGGACAAACGCCGGCGTGCCTTCGAGCGTTTGGACGAGATTCGGTTTGATCGCGTCCTTGAGCAGGACTGTCAGGGCGCCCGCCGCCTTCAAGTCGCCCGCGGTGACGTAGCGCTGATCCGACGTTTCGCCCACGACGACGCGCGCCAGTCGCGACCGCAGATCGTGGAGATCGCCGGCGAGACAGAGGATCGCCATGATCTCGGATGCGACAGTGATCTCGAAGCCCGACTCCCGCGGAATCCCACTCGAGGGACCACCCAACCCGATCACGGCCGTTCGCAGCGCGCGATCGTTCATGTCCAGCACGCGCTTCCACAGAATGCGGCGGGGATCGAGCCCGTGGCCGTTGCCGTGAAACAGGTGATTGTCGATGACGGCCGCGAGCAGATTGTGCGCGGCGGTGACCGCGTGCAGATCGCCCGTGAAGTGGAGGTTGATGTCCTCCATCGGGACGACCTGCGCGTGACCGCCGCCCGCCGCCCCGCCTTTGACGCCGAAGCAGGGGCCGAGCGACGGTTCGCGGACGGCGACCATCGATTTCTTGCCAAGCCGGCGGAACGCGTCGCCGAGACCGACTGTGGTCGTCGTCTTGCCC
>JBKPDW010000410.1:0-13953 GCA_046728115.1 Acidobacteriota bacterium
GCACATGCCTCCTGGACGAGGCGGGCAATCTGCCGATGATGCTGCAGGCGAAGCTGTTGCGTGTTCTCGAATCGCGGCAGCTGCATCCCGTCGGCGCCGACGCGTCGAGCCCGATGGACGTCCGGTTCATCGCGGCCACCAACGACGATTTGCACGGACGCGTCACCCAGGGTGCTTTTCGCGCCGACCTGTACTTTCGTCTCGCGCAGTACACGATTTGCCTGCCGCCGCTCCGTTCGCGTCCCGACGACATTCCGTACCTCGCGCAGCGGTTTCTCGAGGAGGCGAGCATCGAGCTGCGACGGCCGGTGGAAACGATCGTGCCGGACGCGCTCGAGCTGCTGCAGCGGCATGCGTGGCCGGGCAACGTGCGCGAACTGCGCAACGTGATCCGCAACGCCGTGCTGCAGACGAAGGAGCTGGCGATCCGGGCGGCCGCCATCACTCCATTGCTCCGCAGCACCGATGCGGTCGTAGCGGACCGGGCGATCGCTGGCCCGCGGCAGACGCTCAAGAGCGCCGCAACGCAGGCGGCACGTGCCGCCGAACGTCAGGTGATTTGTGACACGTTGCGTATCACCAAGGGCAACAAGAGCGAAGCGGCGCGGACGCTCCAGACGGATTACAAGACGCTTCACTTGAAAATGAAACATCTGGGCATCCGCGCCGCCGATTTCAGTGCGTAGTCGTTCGTCCCGCAGCGTTCACTTGAACCTCGATGCAGACAGTCTTATTTAGTTGCTGCTGGGGGCCCTGAAACCTTGACGGCTACAGTGCGGGAATCACAGACGCTTCGACCGTTTACTTTTCGTACCTGTCGTCTAGTCCACGCGGTTCACACCAGTACCGCGTCTGCCTCCTGTTCTAGAAGATCCGTCCTCGCTGAAATGCGCGACGTTTTCAGCTCGCTGTCGAGCGCACCGCGGAGTGCCTTTCGGGCGCGCGATAGCCCCGACATGACGGATCCAATGGGAATGCCCATCGCATCAGCCAGCTCTCGATAGGTCAGACCCTTCAGTTCGCGGAGCACGAGCAGTTCATGAAAACGAGCTGGCAAGCTGCTCAGCGTCCGCTCGATCAACGCGACGTCATCGGTCTGAAGCAATAACGTTTCAGGATCGGACGCTGGCCGAGCGCTGACGTGTTGCGTCTCATCGAACGGGTCGGTCAGGGCTTGGAAGCGGTGGCCGCGCCAATTACGACAGCAGTTGCGAACAATTCGGAGGAACCAGGCACGGCCATCTCCGCCGGTAAATGTGCGAAAGTATTGAAAGGCCCGTAGTGCCGCCTCCTGCACGACGTCTTCCGCATCGTGCTCATTCCGCATCAGCCAGCGCGCCAGCCGATGGGCGACGTCGAGATGGGGCAGGACGACATCGTCAAAACTCTCACCGAGCGCAGGTGCCGACGCCGATCGACGAAGTTGGTCATTCATGGAGCACTCCGAGAACTTGCTGGAGTCCCTGCCCGAAAGTGGGGTACCGAAACCGCAAACCGATCCCGCGCAGGCGGATGTTCGCGAACACGGCATCGGCTCGAATCTCGGCCAGGACCGGACCGGCCACGAGTCGAGTCGCCGCCGCGGGCACCCGCCACGTACGCGCGTCGCCTATCATGTGACCAGTGTGGAGTGGGGGCGACCTCGCGACCACCCACAGCACTCGCACAGAACTCGTACGGCGCCCGTACAACCGCCGAAGTAAGATGAAAGGGTCATGAAGCGTGACGCGCCAGGGTCATTTGGCGCGCAGCTCAAAGCGCTCCGCGAGGCGGCGGCGTTCACGCAAGAAGAGCTCGCGACGATTGCGGGCCTGTCGGTGCATGCGGTAAGCGCGCTGGAGCGCGGGCAACGACGCCGGCCGCATGTCGAGACCGTGCGCGCGCTGTCTGCGGCCCTCGACCTGACGGCTCCGACGCGTGACGCACTGCTGGCGAGCTCGCGGGCGCCTGCGCCGGCGGCCGACGAACTGAGCCGCGTTTCGTTGCCCCTGCCTCTGACGGTCCTGCTCGGCCGCGATGCTGACGTGCAGACGCTGCGCCTCTGGCTCGCTGATCCCGACGCACGTCTCATCACACTCACGGGGCCAGGAGGAGTCGGGAAGACTCGTCTTGCGCTGGAGATCGCACGTGCCCTCGCGGCCGAGGGCAGATCCCGTGTGCTGTTCGTAGGGTTGGCCTCGATTCGGAACCCTGCGTTCGTGGCGCCCGCGATTGCCGAGGCGCTCGGAGTGTTGGACGCCACGGCACTCGACTTGCCGAAGCGCGTAAGGGTCGCGTGCGACGGTGCTCCTACGCTGCTGGTGCTCGACAATTTCGAGCAGGTCCTGGACGCGGCGCCGCTGGTCGCGGATCTCCTCACGGCGGTTGCCGCGCTCCGCGTGCTGGTCACTAGCCGCGCCCCGCTGCGTGTGCGAGGAGAGCGGGAGTACGGCGTGGGACCACTCGCGTTGGAGGTGGACGTCGACGCGACGTCGCCAGCCGATCTCGCGCGCTGTCCCGCGGTGCGGCTATTCGTGGAGCGGGTTCGGGACGTGCAACCTGACTATCGCCTCACGGCGGCGAACGGCCCCACCGTGACGGCGATTTGTCGACGGCTCGATGCCCTGCCGCTCGCGCTGGAGCTTGCGGCGCCGTGGATCAAAGTCTTGACGGCCGAGGATCTGCTTCGTCGACTCGCGCACGATGTCCTGCTTTCGCCTGTCGGCCCGCGCGATCTCCCCGAGCGCCAACGGACGATGAATGCGACGGTCGCCTGGAGCTATCAACTGCTTGGCCCGAACGAACAACGCGTGTTCCGGCGTCTCGGCGTGCTGCCGGGGCGGTTTCCGATAGAGGCAGCCACGGCCGTCCTTGCCGGCGGTGAGGGTTCCTCAGCCACGAGTGACGAAACGCTCCGCGGGGCAGCCGGTTTGATCGACAAAAGCCTCCTCCTGCGAACCGAGACGACGGTGGCGACCCGTCCGCTGTACCAGATGCTCGAAACCGTGCGGGCGTTCGCGTCTCTCGAGCTCACCGCAGCGGGCGAGCGCGAGGACGCACTGGCGGGACTGGCGCGCTATTGCACGACCGAAGCCGCGCTCGCGGCGGAGGAACTGTTCGGTCCTGCGCAGGCCGAATGGCTGGATCGCGTGCGTGACGATCTCGAGAGCTACCGCGGCGCACTGACGTGGCTCATCGAGCGCGGCCGGCCAGTCGAAGCGGCCAACATCGCGTGGGGGCTGATGTACTTCTGGGTGATCCGGGGACTCGCGGTCGAAGGCCTTCAGTGGTATGAACAGGTTCTGAACCTGCCGTCCCTTCCGCCCATTCCCGAGTCGAGAGCGCGGGTTGGCGCGGCCATGATGTGGTACTCGCTGGGAGACCTCGGGCGCGCAACCACCGGGCTCACGCGCGCCCTCGAGCTCGCCCACGACGCCGGCGACACGGAAATGGTCGCGCAGGCTGAGCATCTGCTCGGGCACGTTGAACACGCCGTTGGCAACTCAACCGCTGCTCGCGCTCGATTTACCCGCAGTGTCGAGGGGTTCCGGGCGTTGGCGATCCCATGGGGGGTTGGGAATTCGCTGAACGGGATGGCGAAGGTAGCCCTGTCGATCGGCGATGCCACCGAGGCGGAACGCCTGCTCGATGAGGCCACATCGGTGCTTCGGCACTGTCCGTGGTTCCTGGCGCTGGTGTCTTTTCGTCGCGCCACGCTGGCGGTGCAGCGCGGGAACCCCGATGAGGCGATCGCGTCGGTGCGTGAAAGTCTCACACTCTTCAGGCAACTCAATGACAAGTTCGCGATTGTGTACGCGCTGGCCCCCCTCGCCGCGGCGGCGGTACTCAAGGGCGACGACCTGTGGGCGGCGCGGATCCTGGGCGCTCGGGACGCCGTTACGGAACGCACAGGTGCCACGGTCGTCGACAAATGGGTGCACGGCCTTGGAGAGCAGGCCGAACGGGAGGTGCGTGCACGCCTCGGCCCGGATCGGTGGGCCCGGGCGTATGCGGCAGGCCGTGTGACCTCGATCGATTCGTTCATAAAGGACATCGATAGCGTCTTGAAGTGTCGCGCGCGCTCTTAGTCAGCTCGTGCAGCGGGCTGGGCTGAGACGAGTGCTTCGATCGCTTGTCTCCTGTCAGTGCTGTCTTGACCGCGTCGAAGGCGGTGCACTGGAACGTCGTGGAGCCAAGCAGTGCGGTAGCGTCTCAGCGCACTCCCTCTCCGGCTGAACATCCACTGAATTGGCATACCCACCGCGAACGTGAGTGGACTGCCACAGCACTTCACCGTGGAGCGGAGCCCGTCACCCGGTTACGACTACCTGGTGCGGTTCCGCGGGCCGGCCGGCAATATTATCGTCACGGTGAGGGTGAAAGAGGTAGAGCAGGTCTTCTGCCCGAGCGAGGGAGGCGCAGGGATCGCGTTTGCCGACCTAACTCTTCCCGCGCCCGCGTTCGTCGATGTTTCGCAGCAAGAGGTTGAGACTCTGAACCCGCTCGTCGCGGCGATGATTCGGTAGCACATTTCAATTGTCATCGGGGCGCAGGTCATTCCTGCGCCCCGGCTTGCCAAGACAACCCTCGAGAACAGCGACAGTGGCATTCGCTGTTCACCCGCCACGCGCCGCCAGACGTCAACCTGCAGGAAGATCACTTTGTCACTGGCTCGGCGGGACGCGCTCTGCTTTGTTATCCGTCCGGCGCAGATATTTCTGCAGATCCCGCCTCGTCCCAACTCAGCCCGGAATATTCGAGGGTGCCCGCAGATTAGGTCCATTGAGAGCGTTACCTCGTGACGCCTTCATGAATGGAATGGCTCATCGCGTCAGCGAGCTCGCCGCGTACCGCGGGTGGTCTGCATTTCATGGAAATCAGAAACAGCAAGAAGAGAGGAATGACATGCGTGTATTCATCGCAACTGTGATGGTCAGTCTCTGTGCATGGGGCTGCGGCAGCTCCACTTACCCCGGCGGAAACCCGGCTCAGCCGACGCCAGCGGCTGCGCCCACGCCTGCGCCCGCGCCCACGCCCACGCCTGCGCCCACGCCGACTCCAGCGCCGCCGAGTGGTGTCGTAACGATCGACGTCGTTAGAGAAAATGGTGCGCAGTCCTTTTCACCAAATCCGGCAACGCTACCGGCTGGCCAGATGGTCGTATGGCGCAACATCGACCGCGTCACGCACCGGGTCGTCTTGAATAACGGATCGCTGGACACAGGCGATCTCGCTCCGGGCGCCTCCAGTCAGCCGATGTCCGTCAACACGGGCGGCGGACCGTACCACTGTTCGATTCATCCGTCGATGGTCGGCACCATCGTCCCGGCTGCGTCGACGTCGCCCCTTTGATTGACGCCGGATCCGTCCCCCATGCCGGGGACGAGCGCCGAACACGACGCGCTTTCGTGCACCACACAGGCGCGATGGTGCGAATCTGTCGAATCAACAGTTGAGGACTTTTTCATGAAATCGACCCTGGTCGTGCTGAGTCTCGCGGGGGCAGCGATTGTCGCGACAAACACGTGGGGCAAGGCGATGTGCGCGTGATCTGCCCGATGACGATCGGGGGCAGCTTCGATGCGAAGACGACGGCGCTCCGCGGATCGGTGACCGCGAGCGCGAGCGATTCGCCGGTATTCGACGGGAGCCTCGCCGTAGATCTCCGCACGCTCGATACGGGCATCGCCCTGCGCAACGAGCATCTTCGCGAGAATTACCTCGAGGTGGACAAAGGGCCGGGGTTCGATACGGCGACACTTTCGAAGATCGATGGGAAAGGGTCAGTCCGAATGCGCCGGAGGGGAAGGGATCCTTCGCCGGATTGCTGACCCTCCACGGCGTGACGAAGACGGTCGCCGGGGCCGTCGACGTTCTCGCGGCGGGCGCCAGTCTTCGCGTGCAGGCATCCTTTCCGGTCGACCTGTCGGACTACTGCCGCGCACGCACTGGAACGTGAACGTCGCGTACTACCTCGACCACGCGTTCGAGGCCCGCACGTCGACGCTGTTGGTACAGCTACACATGTCGATGTAAAGCGCGAGTCGGATTCGGTGATATCGCGTAACGGGCGCCCGACTCGGCGGCGGCCGATGAGGAGCTATCAATAAGAGGAGAGGCGCCCCCGGTTTGGGAGATCCCTCGAGGCGGTAGGGACCCTGAACCATGGTCAGCGACGAGACAGCGCGCCTCGCGCGCTTCGACAGTACCGGATCCTGGACACCGAGCCTGAGCAGGCGTTCGACGATCTGACATCCTTTTGGCTCACAAGTCGGGGCGTAGTCGCCATGTCGAGGCGATGCGCGCGAGTGACTAATCGTGGTGAGCCGTCATTTCGGGTAGCGACGCGACAGCGGGTGGACCGATGAATTGAGAGGCCGAGCTTTGGACGCGCGCGGCACGTGCGACAGCGCAGAGGAGATCTGCGACGAGTTCGGCCACACGGGCGTGGAAGTCCACCCCTTTGGCAATCGGCTCTCCACCAACAATCGTGGCGCGGACGGCTGACAGTGTGCCGCGGAGCGCCTGCAGACCGCGACGACCACGTTCCGGTGACGGCACGGCGGCAGTGATGGCGATCACTTTTCCTTCGAGCTCGCCCGAACCGATTACCCAGTCGATGCCATTCTTCAGTACCCCTGGCAGACTGAACCCGTACTCAGGGGAGGCGATGAACACAGCGTCACTCTCCGCCAGCGCGCGTCTCCATCGCAGCACGCTTTCGGGCGCACCGCTGGCCTCGACGTCGGGATTGAAAGGGGGGAGGTCCCGTAGGCCGTCGAATACGACGAACTCAACATCCGGCGGTGTCGATGCCGCAGCGACGTGCAGGAGCGCCAGATTGGCGGACAGCGCCTGGAGGCTGCCGCAGATGCCAAGAATCTTCATCGGGTTGAACTGACGCCCGTACACTCGCATTGCTGGTCTCCTTGCCGGCGAACGGCGGCTCAACGCTCTCGCACACCGGGTGAAGCAGCAGGGACCCGGGCCGACCGTTCAGATCTGTGCAGCTGTACGGCCGCAGTGACTATAGGTGGTCTCGGCTGCCTTCTTGCTCATCGTGCTTCGGCTCTGTCACTTGTCCGGCGCCGCTGCGGGTCGCGCGGCCACTGCCGCCGACATACAGGCCACGACCATCGCCAACAGCACAGTCCGCTTCATCGATCTCTCTTTTGAATGAAATATGTCCGGTGTCGTTCTGACTCGATCACCACGGCACTCGGCCGTGAGTCCAGCACGGTCTCACGCGCTCGATAACGTAGAATCTCGGAACGCACAGGAATATTCCGCGTGCTTGGTTCATGGCCTGCGTTCACGCTTCAGCGAACGACGACCATCTCGACCATTCCGGGATGGATCGTGCAGTGGTAACGAAACGTGCGGGCGGTTTGAAACGCAAGCGAGAACTTCGCCCCGGGGGCCACGATTCCCGAATCCCACCCAAGGCCGTCCGCTGTCGAGGTATGGAGAATGGAATTGGTGCTCGTCCAGGTCACCGATGTGCCCACCGCGCCGTTCACTTCGTCCGGCGCGCAGGCCCGATCCCCCAACGTGGCGGCGCCCCAGCGAATCGTGGGGAGGGCGCGCGCATTGGCGCTGGAGGCCCGTCGTTCGGATCCTTCACTTGCGGTACGCCCCCAAGATTTTGATTGGCGGCACCAGCGTCTGACCCGTGGCAGCCAGGTTCGTTGCCGGCGTCCCGCGGGGTGCGTTCGACATCTGAATCGTCTTGACGACGTCCATGCCGGCGACGACTTGGCCGAAGGCGGCGAACCCCTGGCCGTCGGGGCTGCGGCCGCCGTTGAAATTCAGAACGGGTTGGTCACCAATGCAGATGAAGAAGCCGCTCGTCGCCGTGTCGGGGCCGGGTGCGGTGGGCGTCACGTCGCGCGCCATAGAGACGGTGCCGTTCAGGTGTTTCAAACCGGTGAGGGTCGTTCGCTCGAGCGGGATGGGTGAGAAGCCCTGGTCCTTCCGGTTCTGATCGATGCGCGCCTGAACGACCTGGATGGGTGCGTCGGCGCGCACCTCGGTATCGGGACGGACGGTGCGGTGGAACTCGCCGCCGTCATAGAGCCCGGCGTCGACGTACTTCAGGAAGTTGGCTGCCGTGATCGGCGCATGGGCGGTATCGACCTCGATCGTGATGCTGCCCAGTTCAGTCTCGACGACCACGATGGGCGACTGCGCTCGCGCAAACGACGGAGAGACCGCCTGCGCAAGCGCGATCAGCGCGAGGCACAACCGCAATTCTTCCGTAATGGCAGCGGTCCTCTACTTATGCACACCGCACCCGAAACTGAGAACCGATGGCCGAATGCGGACGAACCCGTACTCACGCACTGAAAAGAGAGCGCTGACGACCACGCGACATCGACAGACTGGGGTATGCCTTACGGCCGTCCCCCGTTTCCGTTGTTCGTGGCCATGCCGCGCGACGGTCCCTTCAACAGCGTCTTGATGTCGTACGCCCGGCCGTCCTTGACGACGGTGCGGACCTTGCGGATGTTCTTGATGTCCGCCAAAGGATCGCCCTCGAGGAGGACAACGTCTGCCAGTTTTCCCGGCTCGATGCTGCCAAGGTCCGTTGCCGCACCGAGATATGTGGCCGCGTTGATGGTCGCCGTCTGAAGCGCCTCGAACGGGGCGAGACCGCCCATCACGTAGGATTCGACCTCGGCAATGAGCGCGGCGCCGTGCGGAATGCCTGGGGCGTCGGTTCCGGCAACAACGAGCCCGCCGCCGTGAATAACCGTCGAGAGCGCGACCCCTTGTCGCTTGATCCGCGCCATGGTCTGTTCGAGCTGGTTGGGTCCTCCCTCATGCAGCCGCTCGACACGCTGGCGCGACGGTTCGAGCGCCCAATCGGCGAGCAGCGTCCTCAAACGCTCGTCGGCGAGGAACGACGGATCGTTCAGCCCGATCACGGCCAGCGCCGTCAGCGCGAGCGTCGGACACCATCCCGTCCCCGACTTGGAGAGCACCTCGGTCACGTCCTGATAGGTGTAGCCCAGCGGAGAGCCCTTCCCGTGCTCCGTGCCGTCGATGCCGAAGGCCGCGGCCGGATAGAGGAAATGCGACGTGGCGTGCATGCCGTTCTGGTGGGCCAGCTCCACCGCGCGCTTCTGCAGCGCCGGCGGCAGACGGACGTACAGCTTCAACAGGTCGTATCCCAGGCGGTGCGCGCGATCCACCTCCCGCTCGAGCCGCGCCCCGTCGTCGATCGTGTACATCTCGGCGAAGGCCGTTCGCGTGCCGTCGAACGCAGGCGCGGAAATATAAAGCCGCGGCCCCGGCCGCGCGCCGGACTCGATAGCCTCGCGATATTCGAGCGAGCGATAGGCGAACCCCGCGGTCTCGCGTCCGGTCGTGACGCCATACGACAGCATTAGCCGCCAGAGCGCTTCCCCATACTCGCGGTACACGTGCGCGTGCATGTCGACCAGACCGGGAATCGCTGTGAGCCCGGTGCCGTCGACCACGGTACCCGTGTGCAAGGAGGCCGCATGCGGCTTGATCTCCTTGATTCGGTTGCCCTCGATGATGATGTCCTGATCGGCCTGCGCCGTCTTGTCGCGTCCGTTCCAGAGACGCGCGGCGTGGACGACCGTGCGTCCCGTCGGAACGCTCAATTGATACTTCAGATCCAGCGGGATCTGCTCCACGCGCCCATCGTCGATGGAGACCTTCTTCAATTGGTCGTTCGAGAGGTACACGAGATGACGCGAGTCGCTCGTCCACGCGGGCGCGTGCGCCAGATCGGCGCTGACCGGTCGCAACTGACTCACGGGTTTGCCCTCGCGATCCACGTCCATCACCTGCAGCACGCCCGCGTGGGCGATGGCCACGCGTGAGCCGTCCCCCGACCACACGGGACCCGCATCCACGCCGCTGTCGACGATATTCGAGGCGTGGGGCCGGACCTCGGGGAGCCAACGCGCCTCGCCGCCGTCGGCGGGAATCGTCATGAGCCGATAGACGCTTTCACGGAATCGCTCAGAGAACTTGTAGAAAGCGCCCACCATCACCGTGCGACCGTCGGCCGACCACGTAGGGCTCGTCGGATTCCGTTCGTCGAAATGGTGGATCTTCTTGGCCTCTCCGCTGGCGACGTCGAGGACGTAGACGTCGGCGCCCGTCGAGTGCGCGAGCAGGCTCAGGAACGCGATCCGCTTGCCGTCGCGAGACCAGGCCGCCCCGAAGTCGCTCGTCGGTGTCTGTGTGAGGCGCCGCTCCGCGCCCGTCTTCATGTCGTGAATCCAGAGATCGGCGTTGCCGTTGCCGGCTCGATCTGACGAGAACACGAGCTGCGTGCCGTCCGGCGACCAGGCCGGATCCGCGTCGGAGAAGGCGTCGTTGGTGAGCCGCGTCGGCTTGGATCCGATCGTCATTAGCCAAACGTCGCCGAGCGCCACGAACGCGATCTGCTTGCCGTCTGGACTGATGGTGGGCTTGATGATGCCCTTGGCCGAATGCGGTTCGCTGCCGTCGAAGCTGCGCCGCATCTTCGTGTATTGCGCACGCATGACCGGGAGCGTGGCGGTGAACTCGACTGTGCTGGAAGCGGTACTGGTCAGCGCACGCTTCTTGATTTTGCCGTTGGCCGTGTACAGGAACTCGCTCGGCGACACCCACTGGATCGGGAACGGGAAGATGTCTTCGCCTGTGGCGAGCTGCTTCCCGGCCGACTCGAGACGGCTCGAGCCGCCGGCGACGACGCTGTAGACCAGTTGACTTCCATCCGGCGTCCAGGCGGGTGCGCTCACGCGCCCGGGGACGGACCCCATGAATCGTTCCGCTTTCGTCTCGACGTTGATTGCCCAGAATGTCGAAACCGGCGGGGCACTCGGATCGCGAGACGGCGCCGGAGCGCCCGGCGCCGCACGACTCGAGACGAACGCGATCTCACGGTCGTCCGGCGACCAGGCCGGCTGGGAGTCCTGTTCGCTGCTGGTTGTCAACTGGCGGAGGTCACCCGTGCGCGTGTCCAGGATCCAGATGTCGTAGTTGGCGGTCCGATCGGAGGAAAAAGCGATCCGCGTGCCGTCGTGCGACCATTGCGGCTCGCGGTCGTCGAAGGGTCCCCACGTCAGGCGCCGCGCGCCCGATCCATCCGCCCCCACGCGCCAGATGTCCCAGCCGTCATCGAGGTACCCTTCAAACGCGATTTCGTCGCCCTTCGGTGAGAAGGCCGGACGGCGCGCCTCGAGCAGATCCTCCGTGATCTTCCGGGCGGCGCCGCCCTGCGCCGGCACGGTCCACAGGCTGCCGAGCAGGTCGATGATCACGGCGCGTCCATTCGGGACGGCGGCAACGGCCATGTTCGTCCCTTCGGTGACCGTAATATTCGTCATGTGCGGCTGCGGAGTCTGGCCGCTGGATTGCCTCATGGCCACTGTCGCGCCAGCGCTGACGCCCAGCGCCGCGACCGTCACTGTCGGGATGACGGCGGTGCGCAAAGAATTCGTCCTGCTCCGTCCGACCATGTCCAGCCCCTTTCGAGAATCAGAAACTCACGCGAAACGCGAGCTGCCCGGTTCGTGGGACGTACGCGGTGCCCACGCCCGAGAACGACGGGACCGCCACCGGCTGCCCGAAGCTGGTGGAGTCCACTGTGCCGACGTAGGAGCCGTAGTTCGCATGGTTCGTCAGATTGAAGACCTCGGCGATGCCGGTCAGCCGAACACTGCCGCCAAGCCGAATGTCCTTCGCAACTCTCAGGTCGACACGGTGCAGGGGAAAGCCTTTGAGTGCGTTACGCGGCACGACTTCTCCCGTGCCGATGACCGCGGGACCTTCGAATCGATCCTGAACGCCCGCCGGAATCGTGATCGGGGCGCCGAGATTGAGACGATTCGTGCCGCCGCCGTTGTATCCGAGCGAGCTCAAAGACGTCTGGTAGTAATTGCCCGAACCGTAGAAGTAGACCCCGCTGAATGAGATCTGCCACGGCAGCTGATACAGCCAGTAACTCCGCAGCGTGTGCTGCTGGAAATCTGTCGAGCGGGCCCACTCGCCGTCCAAATAATCGAACTGGTTGTTGGCCGACGTGCCCGTGGAGCCGCTGCCTCCCAGGTTGTCGTCGTGCATATAAAACGTGTATGTGTAGGTGATCCCGGCCTGAAAATTGTTACGGAACCGCCGCGTGAACGAGCTCGCGAGCGCCAGAGAGTCGCGCTTGCCGGTGCCGGTCACGGGAATCACTTGGCCGTAGGCCGGATTGGGCCGGCCGACGGTGCGGGAATCCTTGTTGTAGCCGGTGACAGGATCGTAGAACAGGTTCACATCATGGTTGCGCTGATCCTGGTACCACTCCCAGCCAATCAGGTCGGAGTCGAAGGACATTACCGGCCCAAGCTGCTTCTGGAACCCAATCGAGTACTGCCAGGTGTAGGGGTTCTGGAAGTACGGGTCGAGCACCGGTTTGGTCTGCGGCGGCAGAGGCACCTTACCTGAAAGGAAGTCCTCACCGGTCAACCCGCGCAGCGGGTCCTGCACGAAGTTCGGCTTGGCATCGTAAGGAATCTGCGCCGACACCATCGTCCCGTAGAGTTCCTTGATGTACATAACGTTGGATGCAGCGAAGGAGTAGTAGACGCCGGCACCGCCGCGGACCACCAGATCGTCGGTGCCGACCGGCTTGAGCACGAACCCGACGCGCGGAGACGCGTTGTCCAAATCGGTGTGCCCTTTCTTGTAACCGAAGTCGCCCTTCTCCTGTCCGTTGTCAATCAGGATGGTCGTCTCGGGAATCCCGGGCGGGTCGGCAACGCCGAGGTCTGCATCCCACCGAACACCCAGATTGACGGTCAACCGATCCTGGATCCGCCAGTTGTCGCCAAACCAGAACCCGATGGTCGGCCGCGGCATGTCGACGTCCCAATTCTCGCGGAAGTTCTGATCGAGGCGCTGGACGTACGGGTCCAGCCCGGTGAGGTTCCAGCGCGACGGGTCGTTCCACGCATCGGCCGGGAAGCGCGCATTGAGATCGGGTGGGCGGGTATTGAACAAGAAACGGCCCGCGCCGACGACAGACCAGTAGCCCGTGTCATGGATGCGCAGGAACTCGCCCCCGACCTTGAGATCGTGGTTCCCCTTGATCCAGTTCAGATCACCACGGAATTGGTAGGTTCGCTGATAGAAGATGTTCGGTTGGTTCGTCGCCGGGCCAATCGAAATGCCGGGGAATCCGTAGTTGCGGACGCCGTCGAGTTCCGGGAGATTCAGGTTGCCAAAGGAGAACCCGTTGTAGCCGACCCGGATCTCACTGGCTCCCGCCTTTCCCACCAGCCGCGACCACGTGGCCAGCACGTTGGTCGATTCCTGGGTCTGGATGCTGGCCGACGAAGGGTGACGGTCGCCGGCGGTGTTGGCAAACGGATTCTCGAAGGTCGAGTGCGTCCACCGGGCGTTGATGTGTCCTTGTGTCTCAGTCTGATAATCGCCGCGGGCGAAGTACGACCGGTAGTCGTTCTGGCTCGGGAACGAGAAGACCTGACCGGGCAGGAACGTTGGCGTCGACACGGCGGTCGTCGGCTCGCGTTCGTATTCGTAGGAGCCGAAGTACTGCAGCTTGTCGCGAATGATCGGTCCGCCCACCGATCCGCCCACCTGCTGGTCCGAGTACGGCAGCACGCGTTTGGCGACATGGTCGGCGGCGTTCAGACTGTCGTCCCGGAAATACCCGAACGCGGACCCGCTCAGATTGTTCGTCCCCGATTTCGAGATCGCCTGCACCTGGATGCCGGTGGATCTGCCCTGCGTGATATCGAACTGCTGCGTCACGAGCTGGAACTCCGCGATCGACTCGCGGCTGAACTTCGGTTGCCCGTAGCGCGCCTGCCCGAGCTTCTGCGTCACCTGCTGGCCATCGAGATTGAGCTGAAACAACTCGTCGCGTCCGACACCGGGACTCGTCGACACATCGTTGGCCGTGATGCCCTTGACGAGCATCGACAGCGACATCCAGTTCCG